>CAYWST010000585.1:0-2776 GCA_964461075.1 uncultured Solibacteraceae bacterium
CCGCGCCACATTCGGGATAGAGGGCAGCAAATTCGGGATAGACGGCAGCACATTCGGGATAGAGGGCTGCACAATCGGAAGAGCTGGCTCCCTCATCCCAACTTATTAGCAGCGGGTCGCGGGCTGGGAACGGCAGGTGAATAGCAGCGAATGCTGAGGATCCTCGCACCCATCTGGCGGCGGCTTCGCGACGACGTCCTCGCGCGGCTGCCGGAGGAGGCGTGCGGAATTCTTCTGGGGCGGGGAGATACGGCGATGGAAGTATTCCCGTGCCGGAATGTTCATGCGGGCGACCGGACGAAGCGTTACGAAATGGACCCGCAGGACCAATTCGACTGCGCGCGATATGCGCGTGAGCGAGGGCTTGAGTGGGTGGCGTACTACCACTCGCACCCGAACGGGTCGACTGAGTTTTCCGAGACGGATCGCGCGATGGCCGCGCCCGGTTCGCGGCATGTCATCATCGCGGTGCGCGACGGCGAGGCGCTGCCGCCGAGGGCCTACGGTTTGGCTTCGGCGGGCGGGGCGTTGTCGCGCGGAGGCAAGTAGTATTCGAGCGCGCCGATCACCCCGGTCTGCGAGGGCTCCTTGCCGCGATCGGGGTGGGTGGAGCGGAAACGATCGAGGACGATCTGCTGGAGTTCGGCGACGACCTTGGGGTTGGCGGCGGAGACGTCAGTGAACTCGCCCGGGTCCTTCTGGAGATCGTAGAGCTTCGTGTAACGGCCCGGGGTGGGGTGATCGGTCTTGTAGCCGTCGAGGCGCTCCCGCTTGCCGGTGGAGTGGATGAGCTTCCAGCGGTCAGTCCGGATGAAGACCTCCTCGTTTTCGAGGTACTCGGAGATGACGTGCTGGCGGGGTTTCGCAGGGCGCTGGCCTTTGAGGTAAGGAGCGAGCGACTGCCCGTGCTGAACGGGGAGCGGCGGGGCGTCGAGCAGTTCGAGGATGGCGGGGGCGAGATCGAGATGCTCGGTGAAGTCGCGGACAACGCCGGGCTTGATCGTGCCGGGCAGGCTCATGATGAGGGGCACGCGCAGGGCGGAGTCGTAGCCGCAGTGCTTCTCGAAGCGGCCGTGATGGCCGAGGCAGTAGCCGTGGTCGGCGGTGTAGACGATGAGGGTGTTTTCCTCGAGGCGGAGTTCACGGAGCTTTGCGAGGACGCGGCCGAAGTTGCGGTCCATGAAGGCGGCGGAGGTGTAGTAGGCGGAGATGACGCCCTGCTTCTGCTCGCGGGTAAGATCGCGGAAGATGAGCGGGATCTGCCAGGCGTCTTCGGGGCCGACACGGGGCGGCTCGAAGGATTTGGGATCGAAGAGGGTGCGGTCTTCGATGGGGAAGTCGAAGGGAGAGTGAGGCTCCTGAAGGCTGCACCAGAGGGCGAAGGGTTTCGAGGCCGCCGCTGCGTCTTCAAGGTATTTGACGGACTGGCGGGCGATGTAGGAACCGCGCATGTCTTCGTCCTTGCGCGGGAGAGGGAGCTTACCGGCGTTGAGCCATTCGCTCGCAGGGGTCTGGAAAGGGCGCCAGGGTTGTGTACGGGCCTGGACATCGGGCGGGATGGGTGCGGGTTTGACTTCTTTCTGCCAGGCGCGAGTGATTTCGCCTTCGGTCATCATGACATCGAAGCCGTGGAGCCCGGGAGAGGCGGGACGGTTGAAGTGCATCTTGCCGAAGACGGCGGTGGTGTAGCCGGCGGCTTTGAGTTGCTTGGCGAAGTTGGGCTTGGCGGGGTCGAGCGCGGTGCGGAGCTGCGTGACGCCGGCCATGTGGGGCATCTGGCCTGTGAGAAGGGACTGGCGGGAGGGCGTGCAGACCGGGCTGTTGCAGTAGTGGGCGGCGAAGCGGGCGCCGGTGGCTGCGAGCTTGTCGAGGTTGGGGGTGAGGGCGTGTTTGTTCCCGTCGCAGCCCATCACGTAGCCGGCGTGGTCGTCGGCAATGAGGAAGAGGAGGTTGGGGCGTTTACGGGACTGCGCGCGAGTCAGGATGGCGGGGGCGAGGGATGAAAAGGCGCGTCGGGTGATCACGGGCCGATTGTATCGGAGATCGGCGAGTTCATGCGCAGCCGCGGGCGGCCGCGGTTGGGCGGAGGCGGCTGACTCGCGCGGTCAGTACTCCCGATCGGTTTTAATGCCGGGTTCGGGGACGGGGTATTTGCCGTCGGCGCCGGGCATGACGGGAGCTGGGCCGTCGGCCGTGAGCTTATCGACGCCGGGGGCGAACTCGTGGGGGTGGTTGAGCATCTGGTCGAAGGTCACGATCTGGCCGGTGTGGGCGGACATACGGCCCATGGAAGCGACGAGGCCGGCTTCGGCGCCGCGTTTGACCTCGTTGTAGGGCTTGTCGTTGCGGATGGCGTCCATGAGGTCGTCCCACTCGATCTGATAGGGGGTGACTTCCGGCTGCGGATAGGACCAGGCGGCGTTGGGGTCTGACGCTTTGGCGAGTTCGGTTTTGTTGGCGACTCGCGGGATGTTGTGTCCCTTGTAGATGCGGGTCATGCCGGGGGTGTGCATGAAGGTGGAGATCACGGCCGAGCCCTTTGTTCCGTGCGCATAGCTGGCGAACTCCTCCCGGCAGCCGGGGATGTAGCGCCCGCCGAAGAAGAGGCGCGTGCCGTCGGGGAAGGTGTATTCGACTGAGTAGGTGTCGAAGTTCTGGTCGAGCGAATCGCGGCGGTAGTGGCGGGCTCCGATGCCGTGGGCTTCGACGGGCCATGCGCCTTTCATCCAGCAGCACTCGTCGATCTGGTGAATGTTGTAGTCGTTGAAGACGCCGC
>CAYWST010000586.1:0-2771 GCA_964461075.1 uncultured Solibacteraceae bacterium
GGTTGGGAGTTTTTCCGGCCGCCTTGGGGATCCCCGGCTCGCCTTCGGCCCCGGCGGCTTCTTCGCCGCCGCCCGCGCCGTCCTCCTCGGAGCCCGCGATGAGTTGCATGAACATGCTCTTCAACTGCGCCGGATCGATCCGTCC
Source organism: uncultured Solibacteraceae bacterium (assembly GCA_964461075.1). Classification (GTDB taxonomy): domain Bacteria; phylum Acidobacteriota; class Terriglobia; order Bryobacterales; family Bryobacteraceae; genus JACADU01. The sequence goes on from CAYWST010000586.1 coordinate 146, forward strand.
GATCTCGCGCGAGCTTTCCCGAACCTGCCGCCAGAGCCCGGCGTTCTGCGTGATGGCCAGGATGCAATGACCGGTGCGGATCGATGAGGCGCCGTAGTCCAGCGACGCCGCGGTCCACGCCAGATCAAACATCTGCACGAGTTGTTCGCTGAAAGCGGGCGTGCGCGCGTTGCCGCGCTTGAGCTTGTCAAGCGCCTTGTTCAGCTCTGCGTGCAGCCGCGAGGGGTCGAGCCCGAAATGATGAAAGATACGGCTCGAATCATCGTCGGTATTCTCGATCAGCCGCAGGAGAAAGTGTTCTATCTCCACGTTGTAGTGCGTCCGCGCGACGCACAGCCCCGCTGCCGATTCCAGCGCCCTGCGCGAGGTATCGTTCAGCTTTGCGATGAGAGATTTCAAATTGACGCTCATGCCGCACCTTTCAAATCTCGAAGAGGGCGTCCTCCGGATCGCGCCCCATCGGCCGGTTCTTAATCCAACTCACCCAGCCCAGCCGCGGCGCTGCGGCGCCTTCCTCGCCGAGGCAGAGCCCCGGCGCGTCCTCGCGCTTCAGCACCAACTGAACCTGGAAATCCACTTCTCCGCGGCTATAGAACCGCGACAGCGAGGCCAGCGCCTTGAACGCCGCCCCGCCGGGAAGAAAATCAAGATATTGGCGCAGTGTCAATGGCCCCAGACGCAGCCGCGCCGTCGATTGCGGATCCCACACTTCCTCGCCTGCCACGGCGCCCATTCCCAGCCGCGAAGATGGCGCCGTTTCCGCGTCGTCCTCCAGCCTGCATCTCGCCGCCTCGTCGAGCCGCCGCCACTGGCCGATGAACTGAACCACCTGGACGGGAACTTCGAAGTAGTCCTCCAGAATCCGCTCAAGCGCGGCAGCCGACCGCGGCGCCTGCGACAAGATACCCGTATAAAACTTCAGGCTCTCGTCGGAAACCTCAAGCCGGTTCTCAAGGCCCGGGGTCCCCATCCCATAGAGATGCGGCAGGTACCGGTCAAGCCCCTCCGATTCCCCTCTCTCGTAGGGAAACTGGAAGCGGTGCTTTTCCCACGCCCTGTAAAGCAGGGAGATCAGCCGGTGGTTGAACAGGTCCAGGAACGACTTCAGGGTGTCATCGCCCTGCGCCTGGCGCTCGATGACATAAGAAGTAAACACCACCGGCATCTCGCCCGCGGGGCCGCTCACTCCGAAGCAATTGACGCTTATCGACGCCGGGGAGCCGTCTCCCGTTTCCAGCGAATGGATCTCGGCCGGGGGGAATCCGAGAGTCTGATGGGAGCTGAAGCGCGCCACCTCTTCGGAGGGATGCGTGAAATGACCCGCCGGCTTTCGCGGCGCCAGCAACCGGTTCAGAAGCCGGACGGCCTGGAAAAAGCGGTAATCGTAAGGATGCTCGCGCATGCGCGCGGGCAGGCGCTCAGCCTGCGGCGTGAACTCCTGCTCCCCTTCGGGCTTCCCGGCTAAAGAAGGATTCCGTACCCGGACCTTGCGGGCCATCGGCCGAGCGCCTCCTTCCTCTGGTTGCTCCAGACTTCCAGTTGCGAAAACCCGTTCAGGTTGACGTACAGGCCGAGAAACCGGTCCAGCACCGCGCCAAACAAGTACGCGCCCGATCCCACGAAGTACTCCTCATCCAGATCGACGCGAACATGCATGCCGCGAACAAACGAGATTCCGTAGTCGCCGATCACGCGGGCGAAATGGCGCCGTGACGTCACCTTCTCCACGCCCTCCACCTGCCGCTCCCCGACGCCAGGCAGGCCAGCGTACAGCCGCAGGATCTCGCGCAGAGCGTCGCCGCCTTCCTCCACCAGCGAAAGGTAATTCAGCGACAGGTGCGAGAGCAGCCGCCAGAGAGCCTCGCCGCCCAGAGCGGGACGCGCGGTGGGCGTCGGCTTGCGCAGCGCGACGATCCGCGCCACGGGGCCCCCGCCCTCCAGTTCGAAGTCGCCCGCTTCGTCACCCACCGGGATCTTCGAGGGCAGATCGCTGTTCGTGCAAAGGCAGCGGAGCGTCAGCGTATCGGCCGGCGGACGGGCCGGGCGCGCGCGCAGATCGGTCACCGTCACCCACACCTCGGTGGCGTCCTCGAGCGTGAGCTTGGGAGCGCGGCGCATGGCGTGCCAGAAGACCTGCCCCTGGCGGCCTTCGCTGGAGTGCTTGATCGAATAGAACGGCTCGATCTTCACCACGTCGGCGGTGTCCGCCGATGTGCCGACCACCTCCTCAATCGAGAAAATCTCGAAACTATCCGGTCTCCTCGCATCGGCGATCACCGGATACTCGAACCGCGCGTCGTCCACCGCCACCGGATCCGCCGTGTGCGGAAACAGGTTCACCAGCGTCGCCGTATTCAAGCGGAGCGTCTTGGGCGTGACGCCGTTCTGCAGAAAGGGCTCCCAGTCGGAGCGTCCGGCGTCGCGGCAGAGGAGCGAAATCTCGACGCGCTGACCGAAACCGGCCAGTGCGTCGAGCCCTGTCAGATCGACAAAGAGGAACTTCTCGGGAAAGGCGAAATACTCCTGAAGCAGCCGGTAGCCGTCGAAACAGCGGCGCGGATAGGGGAGAAGAGCCTCTGCCGGCTCGAAGCCCCCTGGCCGCACGGTGCTGCCCGCCAGCAGAACG
>CAYWST010000587.1:0-2748 GCA_964461075.1 uncultured Solibacteraceae bacterium
AGCGGGATCTGATCGAAGAGGATCTTCATGTCCTCGACCGAGTCGATCGCCACGCCGGCCTTGCCGACGTCGCCGGTGACGCGCTCGTGGTCTGAGTCGTATCCGCGGTGGGTGGCGAGATCGAAGGCCACCGAGAGACCCTTCTGGCCGGCGGCGAGGTTGCGGCGGTAGAAGGCGTTGGACTCTTCGGCGGTGGAGAACCCGGCGTACTGCCGGATGGTCCAGGGCCGCATGACGTACATCGTGGAGTACGGCCCGCGGAGAAACGGCGGAATGCCGGCTGCGTATTCCAGGTGCTCCATCGAGGCGAGATCGGCTGCGGTGTACATGCCCTTCACGTCGATGCGCTCGTTGGTCCTGAAGCCGCGGCCCGAGGGCTCGCCGGGCTGAAGCGCGGCGGGGTCGAATTGAATTCTGGAGAAATCAGGCCGCATGGCTTACTTTTCCACCTCCAACTTGTCCTGCCAGAGCGTGAGCGTTTCGACGAGGTTCGAGAGCACGTGGACGTAGCCCGCGACTCCGAGCGAGTTGAGCTGTTCGATCTGCTCCTTGGGGTTGCCGGCGACCACCACGGGCGCCTTGGCCTGAGGGCAGACGGCGGCGGCCAGCTCGACGTATTCGGGATCCGATGAGCAGAGCACGACGAGATCGGCGGGAGCGAGTTCTTCGGCTTCCACGATCTCAAAGCCGCCGCAGCCGAAGAAGTTCTGGCAGAAGGTGGCCCGGGCCATCTTCATTTTGAGATCGCCGCTCTTGAGGAGAAGCACGCGCGGGCGTTTGCCGGTCCTGGCGGCATGGCGTTCCGTGCGAAGGCGGATCGCTTCGATGGCTGAAGCCATTCGCCAGCCGGCGGAGGCGAGTGCGTCCGCTTCGTGGAGGGCGGATTCCGCAGTGTCCGGATAGTTGTTCACGCCCACCAGGGTCCTGCGGCGGCTGGCCACCGCCTTTTCCTTGGCGGCGCGCGCTTCGGCCGTGAGGGCCGTGACGCGGTCCTGCGCCCTGGCCCAGCCACCGGCGGCTTCGAGCTCCTGAAAGAGCTTCCAGGCCTCTTGAGCCAGAGCTGAGGTCAGGGCCTCCACATAGTAAGAGCCGCCGGCTGGATCGGCCACCGCGTCGAGGTGCGCCTCTTCCTGGAGAATCCGCTGAACGTTGAGAGCCAGCCGCGGCGTGAAGCGGGCCGGCTGCACGTGCAGGGAGTCGCACCCTCCCAGGACCGCGCTCAGCGCTTCGGTGGTGGCGCGCAGCAGATTGGTGTAAGGGTCATAGAGGCTCTTGTTGGAGAGCGCGGTGCGCGCGCAGATTTGCACAGCTTCGGGCTTCGAGTAGGCCCGGGCGAGGTTGGCGAACAGGATGCGCGCCGCGCGGAACTTGGCGATCTCGAAGAAATAATTGGAGCCGACGCCGAGCCCGATGGCCGGGACTTCGCCGCCGGAAGCGAAAACTTCCGAAGCCTCGGAGATGGCGAACGCGAGTTCCTGCACGGCGGTGGCGCCCTGCTCATGCCAGCGGAACGCATTCACCGCGCCCGCGGGGAGCGCCCCTTCCGTGATCTGCCAACCGGCCGAAGCGCGGCGGGAGACGGGCGTCGCCGGAAGGTCTTCCGCCCGGTAGTAGGGTTTGACGGCCAGCCCTTCCTCGGTCTTCCAAACGAGTTTCTTTTCGTAGTCGGCGCCCTTGAGGTCCGCCTGAATGATCTTTTCCCATTCGGCTGTCGGGACCGGCGGGAAATCCTCGCGAATCTTGAGTTGCTCAGCGGCTTGATCACGCATGGCTCTGCGTCTCCTGGACGACTTCAATGAGCGCACTGAAGTCCTTCGGATGGACGAAGAAGATCATCGTGCCCCGGGAGCCCGGGCCGGGCTCCTGGGTGAGATTGAAGCCATTCTCTTTCATGTACTGGTAGGCGGCGTGAATGTCGGAGACGCGAAGCGCGAAATGCGCGAATCCGCCGCGGCCGCCGTTTTTCTCAATCTGCTTCGCCACCGGGCTTTCGTCGTTGAGGGGTTCGAGCAGTTGAATGAGGTTGGGACCGTCGCCGATCTGGAGCAGCACTTCGCGCACCTGGTGGCGGCCAAGCACCTCCTCCCGGTGCAGTTCCTTGAAGCCGAGCTTCCTGTATTTGTCAACCTGCGATTCCAGTTCGCCCGCCTTGACGGCCATTGCGATGTGATCGACGAACAGAAACCCCGGTACCTTTGTGAGATCCATGGTGTGTCTCCTCGAAGTCTCCTACTCGAACTCCACGACGACCTGGCCGGCGGAGACGGTGTCGCCGCCGGCGACGTTGATTTTGGAGATCTTGCCGGCCACGGGAGCGGTGATGTTGGTCTCCATCTTCATCGCCTCGAGAACCAGCAGCGTGTCGCCGGGCTGAATGCTCTGGCCTTCCTGGGCCGCCACTTTCACGACGATGCCGTTGATGGGGCTGCGGCAGACCTTGTCCTCGTTGACGGGCCCGGAATCGGCGCCGGGCTTGGGCGCCGGCGCGGCAGGAACGCGCACCGCAGCCGGATTCATCAGATAGCCGGCCGGCGGCAGTTGAACCGGTTCCGGTTCGGCGACCTCGACTTCGACTTCGTAAACCTTCTGGTCGACTGTGATCTTGAGTTTCACTGAATCTGTCTCCTCTGCTCCGCCTTACCGGTAGCGGTTCTGATGGTGCTGAACATTGATACGGTGGGAGGCCTGAATGAACACGCGTCCCTGCTGCGCCCAGGCGCCGGAGCGCGCCAGGCGGACTGTCCGGAT
>CAYWST010000588.1:0-2744 GCA_964461075.1 uncultured Solibacteraceae bacterium
ATTGCCGACGTAAGCGGTTTCCAGGGTGAAGGCGGCGGGGAGCATGACCTGGAGGGCGGTGTTCCACTGGTAGACGGTGGCGGCCTGGAAGTCGAGCTCACGGGTGCGGAGCTGGACGGTGGCGGAGTCGTAGTTGCTGAGGATTCCGGGGGGCAGCGGCTGGGAAAGGCGGACAGGTGGGGGACCGCTGCCGACGCGGGCGAGCGTGACCTGGACGAGCTGATCGGGATTGAGGGGCAGGTTGGCCTCCGAGCCATAGAGGTCCTCGCCCGAAAAGAACATGCCGAATCCGCCGCGAAGGACGAGCCGGCCGGGGAGAATCTGCCAGGCGGCGCCGAGGCGGGGGCCAAAGTTGTTGCGATCCGTCGCGACGGCGTACTTGTCTCTTTCGCCGGCGCGGAAAAGCTTGCCGGTGGCGGGGTCGAAGTTCACGTTCACGTTGTCGCCGGCAACGTAGTAGGGGGTTGTGTACTCGTAGCGGACGCCCAGGTTCAGGGAGATGGTGCGGGAGAGCTTCCAATCGTCCTGCGCGAAGCCGGACCAGGCCTGCTGGCGCTGGTCGACGAAGGGGACGGTGTTGACGACCACCTGCACGGGGGCGCCGGTGAGGAGGTCGGCAAGGCTGTCGCCGGTGAAGACGCCGGTGAAGGAGTAAGCGGGTGTGCGGCGCGTGATGTCGAGGAAGATGTTGCGCTTGGCGCGGAGTTCAATGCCGAATCGGGCGTTGTGGCGGCCGCGGATGAGCGAGAGGCCGTCGGCGAGCTGGATGAGGCGGGGGTTCTGGTTCTGAGGCCGGAAATTTCGGGTACCCATTTGGCGGTAGTTGGAGACGCTGATGAGAGGCAGACCGCCGACATCCTGCATCTCCTTGGGGATGCCGAGGAAGCCGAACTGGGTGGCGGTCATCTCGTTGGCGGTGGAGTGAGCGAACTCGGCGAAGGTGCGGTTGTAGGCGAAGCGGGCGGTGTTGACGAGGAAGGGGCTGAGGCTCGAGGTCCAGGTGATGCCCGAACTGTGGTTGAAATTGAACTGGGCGCCCTGGTTGCCTTCGCCGTCGGCCAAGCCGGGGAAGATGGCTTCGCGGAAGACGTCCTGGCGGAGGTGGCTGTAGCGGAGGCTGAGGGTGTGGCGGGGGCTGATGAAGTAGTCGCCGCGGACATTGCCCTTGTGGGTGTCTTCGCGGGCCGGGCGGGCGGCGCCGTAGTTTTCGACGATGCGGCTGCCGGAGGGGCGGCCTGGCAGGTTAGCGTCAGGGTAGAGGGCCATGAGCTTTGCGCCGAGGGGGTCCTGGGCGGAGGGGGGGATGGTGCGGTCCGGGAAGGGCGCCTTCGTGATGGGGTCGGTGACGTTCACCGAGAAGACGCCTCGCTTGAGCTCGGCGGTGGGGACGGTGTAGAGAAAGGTATTGGAGAAGTTGCGGCGGAAGCCTTCGTAGTCGACGAAGTAGAAGAGCTTATCCTTGCGGATGGGGCCGCCAAGAGTCGCGCCGAACTGGTGCCATCTCAGGTCGTCTTTGGGGGCGTTGATGAGCTTGGCGCCCCAACTGGTAGCGGCGAACTGGGCGTCGCGGTTGTAATACCAGCCGGAGCCGTGAAGCTGGTTGGTGCCCGACTTGATCGAAACATTGATGACGGCGCCTGCGGAGCGGCCGAATTCGGCGGAGTAGCTATTGGTCTGCACCTTGAACTCGCCGATGGAATCGGGCGACGGCTGGACGACCTGCGCGGACATGGACTGGGCGTTGGTGGTGCCGTGGTTATTGTCGGCGCCATCGATGAGGAAGTTGTTCTGGGTGTGGTAGTTGCCGTTGGCGACGAACCAGCCGGGGCCGCGGGTTTCGAGGGTCAGGTTGCTGTCGGTGACGCCCGGGGTGATGAGGGCGAGTTCGGTATAGCGGCGTCCGGCGAGGGGCAGTTCGACGGCAGCCTGGCCCTCGACGATGTGGCCGACGGAGCCGTCCTCGCTCTGGAGGGTGGCCGGGGCGGCGTTGACTTCGACCAATTGAGAGGTGGAGGCGACCGAAAGCTTGACGGGGACCAGGCGGCGTTCGTCGACGTTGATCGTGATGCCGGCGATACGGACGGACTGGAATCCCTCTGCGGCGACCTCGACCGAGTACGAGCCGGCAAGGACGGAGGTAAATACGGCGAATCCTTCGTTGTTGGAGAGGGCCTGCGTCTTGACGTTGGTGGCGGGGTTGACAAGTTCGACGCGAGCGCCGGCGACGGCGAGTTCGGCCGGATCCGTGACAGCGACACGGATGGATCCGTAATTGGTCTGTGCGGAAGCGGTTGCGCAGACCAGGACAAGGCCCGAGAAGAAGACACGCAGCATCAGTGCTGAGTCTAGGCGGGCAAGATGAACGGAAGTTGACAGCCAGGCTTCACCTTGGCAAAGACGGGTATGGCCTCATCCGGATTCCGTGCTCCCCTCGCACCGCCGCCCTGAAATCATGTGACACTCAAACGCTCCGGACAGGATCGCGAGCGATCCATCTGTCGTTTTGCGAGGTCTTTGCTTGTCATAGACTCATAGACTGAGGAGCGAAACGCCCCCCATGAGGCTCGTTATGCTGACGCGACGGCAACTCGCCCCCGCTCTCGCAGCCCCTTTGCTCGCCCAGTCGAGGACGCCGAACATCGTTCTGATCGTGACGGACGACCATCATTGGCAGTGTCTTGGGGCGGCGGGCAACCCGAACATTCAGACGACGCACATGGACAGGCTGGCCAGGCGCGGCGTGC
>CAYWST010000589.1:0-2733 GCA_964461075.1 uncultured Solibacteraceae bacterium
GCACCGGCCTGTGCCCGATGGCGTGGGCCAGTTGCGCCGGCGCCTCGACGCCGTCCTCTCCGGCGCCGGCGCGGCCGCCTTCTCCCACCTCGCCCCGGATGATCGCCGCTACATCCGCGAGATCCTCGCCGCAACCCTTCCTTAACGGGCTTCGTGAACGGGCTTGAATCGGGCGCGCGGCGGGTACAAACTACCTGCGGGAGGCTCTGTCGTATGGCGCCCTCGCTTGCCCACCGCTCCCCGTTGGCGGGCGTCTGGTATCCCGCCGATCCGGGCGCGCTTGCTCAACTCCTCCAGGAAAACATCGAGAGATCCATCAATCGCACCGGCCCGTTTGTACGGCCAGGCGGCCTGGGGTTTATCGTGCCCCACGCCGGACCGCGCTACTGCGGCGCCGTCGCGGCCTCCGTCTACAGGCACATCCAGGCGTCGGGCGCATCCCGAATCCTGCTGCTCGGCTTTTCCCACCGCGGCCTCTTTGCCGGACTCGGAATCCCCACGGTCGCCCGTTACGAGACTCCACTTGGCGTCGTCCGCGTGGATCGCGCAACGGCCGATCGCCTGGCAGCCTCGCCGCCCTTTCACGAGGTGCCGGAATCGGAGGTCTGCGACCACTCGGTGGAGATCCAACTGCCGTTCCTCCAAACCCTTGTCCCTGCCGCCCGCGTCGTCCCCATCTATGCCGGACAGATCCCGGGGCCGGAGAGGCGGGAGGCGGCTGAAGTACTGCGAAGCCTTCTCGACGACGATACCGTTCTGGTCGCCAGTTCCGACCTGACGCACTATGGGCGGGATTTCGGCTACGTGCCGTTCGCGCTCGACGACGCGACGCCCGAGAACCTCCGCTCGCTCGACATGAAGGCGCTCGGGGCCGTGGGAAGTCTGGACACCGCGATCTTCCGCCGCGAGCTGCGGGAGAGCGGAGCGACGGTCTGCGGCGTTGAACCGATTCAACTGCTGATGGAGACACTTTCCGGACTCGGCATGGAGATCTTCGAGGAAGTCATCGACTACGAGACCTCCGGCGACATCACGCATGACTACCAGCACTCGGTCAGCTACGGCGCCGCGGGATTCTTCCCCTCGGCGTCCTTTGAGGTCGGGGAAGAGGACCAGGCTGCGCTCCTGGCAAGCGCCCGCTACACTCTCGACCACTACCGCGCTACAGGGGCGCAGAGGTTCCTCGAGCATCCGAGCAAGCCGTCCCTCCTGCAGCGAGGCCGCGCATTCGTCACGCTCTATGGACCGGATTCCATTCGAGGCTGCATCGGCTGCTTTGAAAACACGCTCGCCCTGGCTGACAGCGTCCCGAGGCTCGCCATCAGCGCCAGCCGCGATACGCGCTTCGGCCTCGCGGCCGCCACGGAGCCACTCCGCATTGAGGTCCACATTTTGACGCCGCCGCGCAGGATCTCCGAAGCCGCTCAGATTCGCATCGGCACGCACGGCGTCGTGCTCAAGGCCGATGGACGCCGCGGGCTTCTTCTGGCGTCGGTCGCCACGAAACTCGGCCTGTCGCCAAGGGAGTTTCTCCGGGAGTTGGCTCACAAAGCCGGGGTTTCTGACAATGTCTACGCCTCCGGCGGCTTCGAACTTTCCGTGTTCTGCGATCAAAGCTTCCAGGAGGCGGCGTGACCGGCGGTCAACCACCCACCAGGGAAGGCGAACTCTGGGAACAGCTCGACGAGCGGAGAATCCGCTGCTTTGCCTGCGGCCACTGCTGCCCGATCTTCGAGGGCGAGCGCGGCGTGTGCAAGGTTCGCTTCAACGAGGGCGGGCGGCTGCAGGTCCCGTGGGGCTACGTGCAGACCATCCAATGTGATCCTATCGAAAAGAAGCCCTTCTTCCATGTGCTGCCCGGCGCGGCGGCATTGAGCTTCGGCATGCTGGGTTGCGACCTGCACTGTAGTTACTGCCAGAACTGGGTGACCTCTCAGGCGCTTCGGGATCCGAATGCTCTCGCCTCTTTCAAGCCCGTCACTCCCGCCGAGATCGTCCGGCTCGCCTCGGCCCAAAGCTCGGACGTGGTCGTAAGCACCTACAACGAGCCGCTCATCACGGCCGAGTGGGCCGCGGCCGTATTTAAGGAAGCGAAAGCGGCCGGGTTGCTCACCGGTTTCGTGTCCAATGGCAACGCGACTCCTCAGGTCCTCGAGTATCTCAGGCCCTGGCTCGACCTCTACAAGGTCGACCTCAAATGCTTCAACGATCGCCGCTACCGCGAACTCGGCGGGCGGCTGCAGCCCGTGCTGGATAGCATCGCGATGATCCACAACATGGGGTTCTGGATGGAGATTGTGACCCTGATCATTCCGGGCTTCAACGACTCCGACGGGGAACTTGGCGAGATCGCCGCGTTCATCGCGGGCGTCAGCCGGGACATTCCGTGGCACGTCACCGCCTATCATCCCGACTACAAGTCCAGCGCGCCAAGAACGCCTCCGGCGACTCTTCTACGCGCTTCACGCATTGGCAGCGACGCCGGGCTTCGGTACGTCTATGCCGGCAATCTCCCCGGCGGCGTCGGCGGTCTCGAGGACACGCGCTGTCCAGGGTGCGGCCTCGTGCTCGTCGCCCGGCGCGGTTACCGCGTTCGCGAGAACAGGGTTGAAGGCGAGGGCCGCTGCCCGGCCTGCCACACTGCCATCGCCGGCCGCTGGGGCGGATTACGATAGTGCTCATGCTCCGATTCGCCTCCACACTCCTCGCCGCGGCGGCCTTCGCGGCCGCGGC
>CAYWST010000590.1:0-2711 GCA_964461075.1 uncultured Solibacteraceae bacterium
ACGCGGGTACATCCCAAGCCTGGGTTTTCTCCACCACCATGCTCCAGCGAACGACGGAAGACCGATTTCGCGGTCGAGTCTTCTCCGCCGACTTCGCCGGCCTCTTCCTGATGATGTCCGCCGTCAGCTACGTCGCGAGCCACCTCATCGATGGCGGTGTCGATGTGCGGCACATCGCGCTGGCGACGGGCTTGGTCAGTCTTGTTCCGGCTCTGCTTTGGCTGCGCGCCCAGAAACTGTGGTCAGGCGCACAAACCCCTCCGCCTGTCGAGGCGGCTCCAGGCGGCTGAAGAGCCGCTCCATGGCCTCCGGCGGCACGACGCGCGAACGCGCCGCGTTTCTCTCCTCGCAGACCTCGCGCGGCACGTCGAAGAAGACCGCCTCCGCATCGCAGCCGTGCAGTTCCGCCCACCGCAGCCATGTCCGCCGCTCCTTGCGCGTCAGCGCCGTTGAATCGACGATGACCCGCCCGGCTCCGGCGGCGAGCATCGCCCCCAACATGCGCCGCATGGTCTGGAATACGAGGCGGTTCACGCTCTGATTCGCGGCGTCGCCCGTGATCAGCCTTCGAATCTCGTCCGACGACAAGACCGGCGCGTTCTGTTTAGCGGCCCATGTCGACTTGCCCGATCCCGGGATCCCAACAAGCACCACCAGCCGCATGCCGCTCAGCCGGCCAGGCGCGCGAGCAGCGCTTCGCGCGTGAGGCTCTCCTGTTCGCCGGTGGCCATATCCTTGAGCGCGTAGACGCCGGCGGCGATTTCGTTGTCGCCGATCAGCAGAACGCGCTTCGCGCCCAGCTTGTTGGCGTTCTCCATGGCCCGCTTGAGTTTCCCGTCGACACCCACTTCCACGACGATCCCCGCGCGGCGCAACTCCCGCGCCAAGGCCACGCCATGCTCCAGCGCCGCCTGTCCCATCGGCGCGAGATACACATCGAGCTTGCTCAACTCCGCGGCGGAGGTTCTCTCCTCGATCGCCATCACGAGGCGGTCTTCGCCAATCGAGAACCCGATGCCTGGCGCGGCCACGCGCGAGCCCAGAGACTCGGCGAGCCCGTCATACCGGCCGCCGCCCAGAATGGAGTTCTGCGCCCCCAGAGCGCCGTGCGTTACTTCAAACGTGGTCCGCGTATAGTAATCGAGCCCGCGAACCAGCCTCGACCGGATCTCGTACTCGATCGCTTGCACGTCAAGCAGCCGCCGAACTGCGGCGAAGTGGACCGCGCAATCCTCGCACAGGTGCTCGAGAATCGAAGGCAGAGTGTCGATCACCGGCTGGTCTTCCGGCACTTTGCAGTCGAGCACCCGCAGAGGATTCAGATCGGCGCGCCGCTGACAGTCCTGACACATCCCGGCCTTCACTGACTGCAGCCGCTCCCTCAGCGCCTCGACAAACACAGGACGGCATTTGGGACAACCGACCGAGTTGATGATCAGATGCGGCGCTTCCACTCCGCAGCGCACCAGGACTTCAAGCACCATCTCGATTACTTCCGCGTCGACAGCCGGAGATTCAGAACCGATGACTTCGGCGCCGATCTGCGAAAACTGCCGGTATCGCCCTTTTTGCGGCCGTTCCCGGCGAAACATCGGCCCGATGTAGTAGAGCTTCTTCAGGCCCGGTTGCTGGTCCAGGCGGTGCTCGATGTAGGCGCGAATCACCGATGCGGTATTCTCGGGCCGCAGCGTGATCGACGAGCCGTCACGATCCTCCCAGGTGTACATCTCCTTCGAGACGATGTCCGTGTCGGCGCCAACGCCGCGGGCGAACAACTCCGTCGGCTCGAAGATCGGAGTCCGGATCTCCTGGCAACGGAAAGTCCGGAACACCTCGCGCGCGATCGCTTCAACGTGATTCCAAAGCGCGGACGACGGCGGCAGGATGTCCCTGGTTCCTCGTACTGCCTTGATCATCGAACTGGCTCGTCCCTGTAATCCTGCCGGTAGCGGATGTAGCGCTGGGCGTTCTCTTTGAAGCGCGCCTTCTCGTCTTCGGTCACCTGACGGCGCACTTTCGCAGGCACGCCCATGACCATGGACTCCGGCGGGATCTCCATCCCTTCGGGGACGAGCGCTCCCGCGGCGATCACGCTGCCGCGCCCGACTCTGGCCCCATTCAGAACGATCGCGCCGATCCCGATCAGGCAGTCGTCTTCCACCACGCATCCGTGCAGGCAGACCATGTGCCCAACAGTCACGCGTTCGCCGATCAGGACGGGATACCGGTCCAACTCCCCGTGCAGCACGCTGCCATCCTGGATGTTCGTGTCGTCCCCGATCGCGATGCGGTTCACATCGCCGCGAGCTACTGCGCCCGGCCAGATGCTCGCGCGTTCTCCCATCGTGACGTCGCCGATGACATGGGCCGCGACGTCTACATAAGCGCTGGCCGCGATCTTGGGATAGATCCCCTTGTACGGTCTGATCATACGAACTTTCATGCTAGCATCCGGCTTCCGCCGCCCTCTCTCGTCTGGCAGGGCTCAAATCGCCGCACAGGCCGCCAGGAGGTCGGGGCGCAGCTGTCTTCGTGCTGGTAGACCGCGTGGGATCTGCCTGGCCGGCCGTTGGGAACACCGTTCAGCTCCAGCAATTCAGCGATCGGCGACCGCAGTTGCAACTCCAATCCAGGCGCATCCGCGCTTTCCGCCACCCAGGCGCTTGCTTCGCGATCCCACTTCGCCCGAATCTCGTATATACCCGTAGCGC
>CAYWST010000591.1:0-2705 GCA_964461075.1 uncultured Solibacteraceae bacterium
CATCGGCGAGCACACGGACTATAACGGCGGCTTCGTCATGCCGTGCGCGATCTCGCTCGGCTGCGACATCGCGGCCGCGCCGCGCCGCGGCGCGAGCCTCGTCATCGCGTCCGAGCAGTTCGAGGGGGAGGTCAGCGTCCCCATCAAGAAGATCCCGTCGCTTGAAAAGACAGGTTCCTGGGCGGACTACGTTCTCGGCGTCGCCCGCGAGGTGGCCGCCCTCGGCGCCGCCATCAAGCCGATGAAGCTCACCATCGACGCCACCGTGCCCACGGGGTCGGGACTGAGCTCTTCCGCCGCGCTCGAAGTCAGTTCCGCCCTGGCGCTGCTCGATGGCGCCGAGATCTCGAAGCTCGAACTGGCCAAGCTCTGCCAGCGCGCCGAGCGCAACTTCGTTGGAATGCCCTGCGGCATCATGGACCAGTACGCCAGCGTCCACGGCGAACCGCATCGCGCCATCCTGCTCGATTGCCGCTCCATCACCCACGAACTTGTTCCGATCCCCGAGAGCATCGAGGTGGTGGCCGTCAACACGATGGTCAAGCACGAATTGGGATCGAGCGCCTACCGGCAGCGCGTCGCCGAGTGCGCCGAGGTGGTTTCGCACTTCCCCGGCAAGCAGGCTTTGCGCGATATCTCCTTCGACGAACTCGAACGGAAGGCGGCGGAGATCCCCGAGGTTCCGCTCGCCCGCGCGCGGCACGTCGTGCTTGAAGATATGCGGGTCGAGGCCTTTTTGAAAGCCGCCGGGGCCGGCGATCTTGCCCGCATGGGGCAGTTGATGGGCGAAAGCCACCGCTCGCTTCGCGACGATTACCAGGTGAGCTGTGAAGAACTCGATTTTCTGGTCGAAGCCGCAGTCCAGATTGAAGGCGTCCACGGCGCTCGCATGACAGGCGGCGGCTTCGGCGGTTGCACGGTCAACCTCGTCGACAGGGACAAGATCGCTTCTTTCACAGCGGCCATCAAGACGGCTTACCAAGCCAAGTACAACCTCGACCCCGCGGTTTACGTCTGCACTCCCTCCGCCGGCGCGCGACGCGTAGAGTAAGGCCAGTCCTGGTACCAAAACCACTTCCGCTGGTACTTGCCCCTCTTGATCAAACGGAACGGCTCCCCTCATACTCACAGGGACCGGGACGCGTTGGCAATCCCGGATTCCTTCGGAGGGACAACCATGCGTTTCCTGCAAACTTTAACGGCTGCCTTCGTTTTCGGCGGTCTGGTTGGTGCGGCGCCTATCGCCACAGCCCAATTCGGTGACGGAAGCGTCACGCCTATCCCGCTCACAATCAGAGAAATTCCCGGGGCCGTTGGCGTCTTCGCCTTCACCGGCAACATCGCCTTCGACGGCGACACCGTCGATGTGGCGGGTCTCTACAAGTCCGACCCCTTTTTGGAGGGCACGGTCACAGTTCTCGATACGGGCGATCCGACGACATTCACCATTATCTTCGGGTCTCCGGTAGTAGGCGGCCCGTACGGCAAGCTGACGTCGAATTTTTCGGGCGTTCCACCGGCGAACCGGCAGATCTCAATCGATGGGGCGATGTTCGAGGCGGGGGTGGGCGCAAGCTATCCGCTCGCATATGACCCGGGCCTCGCGTTGACGATCGCCACGTGCAATGCGATCGGCGGTTGCGGCCCCGCTGGACCCGCCAGCGTCTATGGCAGCTACTCCCCCGTGGTCATGGGCATCAAGATTAGGTTCACCGGGCCAGGGGAGGGAGAAGTTGGAGATGAGTTCTCTTTCACCGGCCGCCTCGACATTGAGGGGGCGGGCGCGCCCGTTCCCGAGCCCGGAGCCATGGGCCTCGCCGCGCTCGGGCTGTGTTCAGTTGTTTGGCTGCGCCGCCGGCAGCAGGCCAAGCCCAAGCTTCTGTAGCTGGGGTATCCACTCTTTCTGCGCCTTTGCGAGCAGGCTGTTGATGGCGTCAACGGCCTGCTTTTGCTGGGGCGCGAGTTCTTCGAGGTATGCGAGTTGGCTTGAGGTGGGCGCGGAGTTGCCTCCGGAGACAGTGAAGTAAAGCCCGCCGACGGCTTCGGCGAGCTTGGGCGCGTCCTCGAGCCGGCTGCCGCCGATCTTCACCGCGTATTTCCCGCTGGTCTCATCGAGTTCTTTCACCATGGCGTCGATCGCTTTGGTGATCTCGGCCGCCTGCTTCGGCTGGGCCTCCTTGCCGTGCTTTTCCGCTTCCCGCAATTGCGTCTTGAGGGCGTCCATTCGCCGCAAGCCGGTATTCAGCGAAGTCACCATCTCCCGCATCCGGCGCGCCGTCGTCTGCTGCAGACTCAAGTCCTGGGCCGTCGCTTTCAACGCCGGATCCATGCGCACCTCGAACTTCTGCTCAAACGTCTCGCTGTTGACCGTCAGCTTCGCGGTGTAGACGCCCGGCGGAACCTGCGGGCCGCGTGCGCCGCCGAAGCCGAGTTCCACGGCGCGGGGATCGGGCGGCGTCCGCAGCGCCGGGCCCTCTTCGCGAAGATCCCAGGCGACACGGTTGAGACCGGCTTCGCGCGTGAGCTTCTCCACCGCCCTGAGGACCTTGCCCGCGGAATCAAGAATCTCCAGTTTCAAGGCCGCCTTGGGGTCGAGCTTGTCCTTCAGGTAATAGCTCAGCATCGCGCCGTAGGGCGGATTGGGGCCCGCGTAGTTCTTGTTGCCGCCGCCGTAGGTTCGCATCGGCATGGAGTACCTCCATGCA
>CAYWST010000592.1:0-2683 GCA_964461075.1 uncultured Solibacteraceae bacterium
CCACCGGGAACTCCAGCATGGACGCCCGGAGCCGCCGACGCACAGGTCCCCGCTGCCGCCGGAGAGCTGCCCCAGGTGTATACTGGAAGAAAGCCGGACAGAAGAAGTGGGCGAAAGCCCACTTTTTTATTGGCTGGCAGGATACCGACTATGTCCGCGAGCACTCGAGTCGTTCTGAAAGACCGCATCGCCGAAGTGGCACGGCGTGCGGCTGCGCGTGAAGGCATCGATCTATGGGATGTCGAACTGCTCGGCGGCGGCGCCGCCCGGACGCTGCGGCTCTATATCGACAAGCCCGGCGGCGTCACACACGCCGATTGTGAGTTGATCTCTCAACAGGTTGGGGCTGTTCTGGACGTCGAAGACATTGTCCCCGGAGGAGCCTACCAATTGGAGGTCAGTTCCCCGGGCGTGGAACGGCGGCTGAGCCGGCCCGAGCATTATTCCCTTTGCTCGGGCAAGAAGATCAGGATCGCGCTGCGAAACGAAGCCGGAGCCGGCAAGCGGATCGAGGGGATCATCGAGGGAGTCGACAATGAGGCCGTCATCATCGGAGTTGAAGGCGAACGTGTCAGGATTCGCCTCGACGACATCGAGAAGGCGAACTTAAAGTTCGAGTGGTGATCCGGACCGGCTCCTGAACGCACGCGGGCAGGGAATACAACAGCAAACAGGAAGACGAATTGAGAAGAGGGAGCGACCAGCTTGGCATCGATTTATCAGTCCATCGAAATCCTGAGTAAAGAGAAGGGCATCAACCCCCAGATCGTCCTGGAAGCGGTCAAGGATGCAATGCTGCTGGCCGCCCGCAAACAGTTCAAGGGCAATGAGGAGCTGGTGGCCGACCTCGATCCCTCGTCCGGGAGCATCCTGATTTTCGCCGTCAAGACAGTGGTCGAAACAGTCACCGATCCGCAGAAGGAGATCCGCCTGGCCGACGCGGTCAAGATCGATCCCGGCGCGCAGGTAGGCGGCCAGGTTCGCATCGCCAAGCCGACCGAGGCGCTCGGGCGGATTTCGGCTCAACTGGCAAAGCAGACCATTCTCCAGAAGGTGCGCGAGGCAGAGCGCGACAACATCTTCGCCGAGTTCTCTCATCGCGTTGGCGACATCGTCAACTGCACCGTCAAGCGCATCGAGGGCTCCGATATCGTCGTCGATCTCGGCAAGACCGAAGCGCGGCTGCCGAAGAAGGAGCAGTCGCGGCTCGAGAACTTCGAAGTCGGCGAACGGTTCCGCTGCGCCATTAAGGCCGTTGAGAAGACCGGCAAGAACTCCGGTGTCGTGGTCAGCCGCGCCGCGCCGGAGCTCGTCATGCGCCTGTTCGAACAGGAAGTGCCCGAGATCTACGACGGCACCGTTCTGATTCGCGGGTGCGCGCGCGAGGCCGGCGAGCGGACCAAAATCGCCGTGCTTTCCAAGGATCGCGACGTGGATTGTGTCGGCGCCTGCGTGGGGATGAAGGGGATGCGCGTGCAGGCCATCATCCGTGAGCTGCGGGGTGAGAAGATCGACATCATCGAGTACAATGACGACCCGGTCACCTTCGCGACTCACGCGCTGAGTCCGGCCAAGATCAGCCGCGTCACCATCCTCGATTCGGTTGGCAAACACATGGAAGTGATCGTCGCCGATTCGCAGCTCTCATTGGCCATCGGCAAGAAGGGCCAGAACGTCAGGCTCGCCGCGAAACTCCTCGGCTGGCGCATCGATATCAAGACGGAAGAAGAGAAGCGGCAGGAAGTAGAGGCGGCCATGGCCTCGCTGGCCGCCGGTACGCCGCTCTCGGTCCTGATTGATCATGGCGTGCCCGAGAACGTCCTCGAAATCCTGCTGGGAGCCGGCGCCGGGACCGTGGAACGCCTTGCTTCGATGACGCCTGAAGAACTGCTCGCCATCGATGGTTTGGATGAAGAATTGCTGGCCAGGATCACCGACGGCGTAAACGCTTTCTATCAGAACTACGAAGACGCCGCGCAGCCCGAAACACAGAATCCTAGTTCTGTTTTTGCTCCCGCCGGGCCGGACCCGGCGCCGGAGGCGGCCCTTGGCATCGAGACGCCGTCCGACGCCCAACCCTTGACGCTAGAATCTGATACGATTGAGAATCAGGGTCGGCCCGCCGATCAGTAATCAAAATAAGGTCACGTAGGGTGCGGAACTAAGGAGTGAGACGGGCTGTCTGCGTCCATTGGGCGAAAAGACGGCATCCTATTTATGAAGAAGAGGATCAACGAGCTGGCGAGGGAGCTTGAAGTCAAGCCAGGGACGATTCTCGACCTGTTGCCGGAGCTTGGCGTCACCGAAAAGAAGACGCACTCAAGCTCCCTGGACGACCACATTGTCGAGGAAATCAAGCGCCGGCTCTCAGGGACCGCCGGGGAGGAATTTCGCCGGGAAGCGCGGCTGTCCGAGCAGGCCGCCGGTCTGGCGGAAGAGCCGATAACGTCTCCGGCGGGCGACCATGAGGAACGGGCGGCTCCAGTGGCCGCGCCGGCGGTTGCTCCTCTCAGGGACTCTCCCGCGAAAGAGGCGGAGGCTCTCCATCACGCGCCGGCCGCAAAGCCTCAGATGAAGCCTGCGGTCAGCGCGCCGCTGCCCGCGGCGACCGGCAGGGGGCACGCGCCTTCAATCCCCATCCCTGCCAGGAAAAGAATGATGGAAAACATCAGCAGCGGTATCC
>CAYWST010000593.1:0-2681 GCA_964461075.1 uncultured Solibacteraceae bacterium
CTATTCGCCTGCTCATAGTCGGCCCGATTATATCCCCGTGGGCGATACTGCAGGAGTGCGCACGATCCTCACAACCTTTTCCCTGACAGCCGCCGTCTTCGCGTGCGAACTGCCGCGGTCTGAGGTCAAACAAGGAGATGCGATCCGGCTGATCTGCGATCCGCCAGCCGCCTCGGCCCGCCTGCTCGGCGAGACGTTTCCTTTATTCAAAGAGGCGGACGGGCGAGTTTCCGGCCTTCTGCCGATCCCGGTCCAGACAGCCCCCGGCCGGAAGGGCATCGACATCCTTTCCGCTGACCGGCGCACGCTGCGCACTCTCCCGATCGCCGTCACGGACGCCCGCTTTCCCGAACAGAACGTCACCATGAGCAAGACAACGTCCGAACTGGCGCCGGCGCCCGGCGAATCGGAACGGATTCAGGCTTTCCGCAAGCTCGTGACACCCGAACGCCTCTGGGCGGAGCCCTTCGTGCTGCCCGTACCCGGCTGCATGACCTCGCCGTTTGGCGTTCGCCGCATGCACAACGGCAAGCCGACGGGCGGTTACCACGGCGGGGTCGACCAACGGTCTCCGGCGGACCGGCCGATCCGCGCAACGGCCTCAGGCGTTGTCCGCCTCGCAGGCAGTTTCACCGTGCCGGGCAACTCCGTGGGGATCGATCACGGCCAGGGTCTCACCTCAATGTACTCGCACCTCTCGCGAATCGCCGTGAAAGAAGGCAAGCGAGTCGAGAAGGGTGAGATCATCGGTTATACCGGCTCGACGGGCCGCTCCAACGCGCCTCATCTGCACTGGGGCCTGGCGGTCCACGCGGTCAACGTCAATCCGCAACAGTGGCTGTCCTTCATCTCCTGTGAAGCTCCCAAACCGCAGCGAAAGCGCAAGCGCGGTTCGTGAAACCCAGGCCGAATCAACGGCGCTCCGCGGCGGGCGGGGCTGAGCGGGATGCGCTCGGAATCCTACCGGGGGGCGCCGAAACAGTACAAAGCCGATTGAGTCCGGACATAGAGCCGTCCGTTATCGATGGCCGGCGTCGCCCATATTTCCTCAGCGAGATCGTTCACCTGCAGCACCTTCCAGTTCGCGCCCGCCGCCTCGACCACCGCCACCTTGCCCTTTTGCGACGCCGCATAGACCTTCCCGTCGCCCGCCACAAGGCTCGCGTAATAAGGGTCCAACGCGCCTTCCACCCTTCCCTGTTTCAGCGTGGCTCCCGAGGCCGCGTCGTAGGCGCTCAGGATGCCGCCTTCCTTGAGGATATAAACCACACCCTTGTACAGCACCGGAGACGGGATGTTCGGCAGCGACTTCTCCGCCCGCCACTTGACCGCCTTCTCCGTCAGGTCCCCCGTCCCGCCCAGATCGATTGCGTAGAGTCCGTTCCTGAAGTTCTGCCGCTTCACGAGAACGGCGTAGTCCTCCTTCTCGATCCATCCGGTACGGTCAAGGTCGAACAGGAACCAAAGCTTCGCCATCTCGGGGTCCGGGGCTTCTTCCTTGCTGATCCTTCCATCCTTGTCCTTGTCGCACTCTTCAATCACCGTCTCCCAGGTCTTGCCCTGCGGCACCTTTCCGATCTCGTTCATCTCGTAAGTCCAGGAGTGCAGGAAAAGCCGGTTGCCCTGGACCAGAGGCACGCTCTTGGCCTGCCAAGCCAGCCCGTCCACCCACCAGAGCTTCTCGCCCGTCGCCGCCGAGTAGCCGGCCACCTGATAGGACTCGCTCACGATCACCTGCGGCGGTTTGCCTTTCGGCTCGTAAAGGGTCGGGGTCGAGTAACCATGTTGAACCAGCGGCCGCTCCGTTCGCCAAATCTGTTTGCCGGTCTTCTTGTCGAACGCGGCCAGATAACTTCCGGTATCGGAATCCGCCTGCAGGATCAGACGATCCCCGGCCAGCATCGGCGAATTCGCCATCGCGTAAGGGTTATTGAATTTGCCCAGCGGCGTCTTCCAGAGTTCCTTGCCCTCGGAATCGTAAGCAATCAGGCCCGCGGCTTCCATGAAAACGAAGACGTTTTCTCCGTCGGTCACCGGCGTGGGGGAGACAGGAGTATTGACGCTGATGAACTTTTTTTCGAGCGTGAAGCCCTTCCGCCGCCAGCGCTGCCTCCCCGTCAGCGGGTCCAGGCAGATCGTGTGCCCGCTCAACGACTCCTTGGGGCCGTCATAGGCCGTTACGTAAAGGCAGCTTTTTGCCAGCACCGGCGACGAGTAGCCGGGCGCAAGTTCCGCTTTCCAGACCACATTCTTTTCTTTCCCGAACTCGACCGGAAGCGGTCCTGAGTCGTTCACCCCGCTCCCGTTCGGCCCTCTGAACCGCGTCCAGACCGGAGCGGCGCTCACAAGCGAGGAGACCAACACAATTGGAAGCCATGCGGCACGGAACTTCATCCCATGAGTATCGCAGTTACACTGGGAAGCATCAGCAGGAGGGCCAATTGGGAGCCACATTGTTTACATCAGATCTCGAAGCACGGCGCGAAACCGCCCGGCAGAAGCTCGACGAATGGACCCGCGAGATGATTCAGTGGCACTTCAGCCCGGAAACCGGATGCTCATTCTGGCTGAACTGGGCCGCGAAGGCGGGATGGGATCCGCGTCACGAGGTCCGCTCCTATGCCGATCTCGACAAGTTCGGCTTCTTCGAGGATGAATGGCTGCGCGGCGGCCCTGTACAG
>CAYWST010000594.1:0-2666 GCA_964461075.1 uncultured Solibacteraceae bacterium
GCCGGCGCCAGGCGCGCGACAACGGACCGAACTGCGAGGGCCAAAGCCGAGATTGCAAGAAGGCAAAGCGCAAGGTAGAGCGCGGGCTTGAGCGCGCCTTCGCGCAGCGCACCCAGTTTCACCTGGGCCGGCGGCAGGCCGATCACCTGATAATTTGCGAGCCAGACGCTCCTGCCGCCTTCGTCGAAGGGCCGCTGCAGATTGCGGCCTTCGAAGAACGCGGACTCCTTCGAGTGGCAGTCGATGCAACCTCGCGAGCCGAGCGCGGAACGGGCGGGCAGCACATTGTGCGAATACTTGTAGACCGATGAATAAGGCGAAGCCTCGTGCGGTTCCATGGGAAGCCGCTCGAACTGCGAGCCCGAGGTGTACTTGCGGTCGTCGTTCACATAGACGAGCTTCCGGCCTTCCATAGGGAAGCCCGTGGCTTTCAGGTGCGCGGCGGTGGCGGCGAGCAACGCATCGATCTCTTCGGGGCGATTCACTTCGATCATGTCGTCACCGTTGTCGTCCCGAATTGCCGCGAGTTGCGGATACTTTGCGGGGTCGCCCTTGTGCGCCATCCACATCCCGTAGAAGTCCTTCATGAAGAGCTGGTTCAATCCCGGCCTGCCGGTCTCTTCGAAGCCGATCCAGGCGGAATGGACACGGTCGACTGGAAAGATCTTGCCTTTGTATTTCGCCAGCGAAGGACGGAACTCGTTCACCGGTTTGTCGTTCGCGGTGAAGAGGTCGAGTTCGCCGTAATGGTTCCAGAAGGTCATGTCCTGGTCGTAGAAGGTCCAGATGCGCTTGGGCGGCGGTGTGATGCGAGGCGCGCCGTTGAAGACGTCGCTGGCCTGCACCAAAGCGGCCTTCGTGTAGCGGCGGGGGATGTGGCAGGCGGCGCAGGCGATCTTATCGAGATGGAGAGGAGGCAGCCAGGAGTGCCTGGCGATGGGTGCGCCGAGAGTGCCCCCGGTGTGGCAGGACTCACAGGAGCGGACCGTGTTGTCGAGATCGTTGCGCACCCAACCTGACGGGTCGTCGCCTTTGCCGATTTGATGGACCTCCTTGCCGCGAATTCGCGGGTCGGAGGCGCGGCTGCCGGAGGTGTGGCAATCGACGCATTTCAGACCTTTGGCCAGGTGGACGTCCGTGTGAGCAGAGAAGGAAGCGCCGCGCTTCTTCCAGTCGGGCTTGGCGTGGCATTGAAGGCAGGTTTCGTTGCGCGGCGCGGGTGCGATATGGACAGTGACGTTGCCCTGCTCGTCGAACAGGGCCTTGTTGTATTCGACCCTGGGCTTCTCGCCGGCCGCGACCTTGCCGATGACGGCTCCGAAGCCCGCGCCTTCCGTGGCGGCCCAGCGGAAGTTGAGGTTGGCCAATTGAGCGTTGCGTTTCTTGTAGTCGTATTCGGGCTGATGGCAGAGCAGGCAATCGGCTTCGATGACACCGGTCTCCAGCCAGCGCGCTTTGAAGTAGTCGCCGTCGAGTCCGTTGTCGCCGCCGGCCGTCAGGCCGCCGGCAGGCTCGGCCATGCGATGGTCATAGCGCTTACCGTCCCGGTCATACTCGAGAGGTCCGCCGCCGGGATGGCAGTTGCCGCAAGTGGCGGTGACGAAGTCGAACGACGTCATGTCGATCGTCCGCGCATTCGTACTCTTTTTCGGGGCGAGCTGCCGGTACAGCGGCGCGGGTGAGCACCAATTACCGCCGTAGTTGCCGGGACTCGACGCCCATTGGTAGCGCGCGGCGAACTCTTTGGGCATGGCCTCGCCTTTGCCCTGCTGGAAGTGGAATCCCTGGGTGATCTTGCCGTAGTCGTGACAGCCTTTGGCGCCGCAGGTCTGCTTCGGCGAGTAGGGCGCGCTGACTTTCGGATCGGCGGCAGGATTGATGAGGTTGCCCGCTTCGTCACGCAAGGGGAAAGGCGGACAGACTCCGAAGGGCTGGCGCGCGGGTTGCGCGCCGAACAGTGTGGCCAGCGGAACAACCAGCAGCATGGACCGGCGGAACATAGAGAACACTCCCGGGCTAAGTCATGAGGGCGTTGAAGAGATAGCCGACACCGATGATGCCGGCGGTCATGATGACGATGAACACAGCGAGCAACTGAGGGCGCAGGACCTTTCGCAGGATGATCATCTCGGGCAGCGAGAGCGCCGTCACGGCCATGGTGAAGGACAGAACGGTGCCAAGCGGCAGTCCCTTGCCGGCGAGGGCTTCGGTGATCGGCAGCACTCCGGCGACATTCGCATAGAGCGGCACGCCGGCCATGACGGCAATGGGCACGGCGAATGTGTTTTGCGGCCCGGCCCAACGGGCGATCAGATCCTCGGGCACATAGCCGTGGATTCCCGCGCCGACGCCGATTCCGGCTACGATGTACGGCCAGACCGTGCCGAAGATCTCTCGCGATGAACGCCAACCTTCGCGCATTCGATCGCGGAGAGTGAGTTCCGGCACAGAGGACTGAGCGCCCGGATCCAGCGCCGGTATCTGCCAGATAAATGGCTCCACCCACTTTTCGAGGCGAAGCGCGCCAATGATGAATCCGGCGGCGATGGCCAGGGTGACCCCGAATGCGACGTAGGTCGCAGTGACCTTGAATCCGAAGAGCCCCCAAAGCAGCGCCACGGCGAGGAACGCGCCCATGCCGAGCTTCTCGACGTCCTTGCGCTCGA
>CAYWST010000595.1:0-2659 GCA_964461075.1 uncultured Solibacteraceae bacterium
GGCATGATGTTCCCCGATGCGGAACTGCTCGGCGTCGACATCGTAACCCCCGATTTTTCATATCTTTTGGAGAATCGCAAACACGTCCGCGGCCTCGTCCTCACCCACGGCCACGAAGACCACATCGGCGCCGTCCCCTTCCTCCTTGCGGACCTCAATATCCCCGTCTACGGCACCCCCTTCACCCTTGCCCTCGTCGAGCGCCGCCTCGAGGAGCACGACCTCCTCGATGACGCCGAACTCAACCGCGTCAAACCCGGTGATCGCATCACAATCGGCCCATTCCAGATCGAGTTCATCCACGTTACCCACTCCATCGTCTCCTGCGTCGCCCTCGCCATCACCACCCCCCTCGGCGTCATCATCCACACCGGCGACTTCAAGGTCGACCCTACCCCTACCGACAACCTCCTGTTCGACCTCCATACCTTTGCCGAATACGGCAAGCGCGGGGTTCTCTTACTTTTGTCGGATTCCACGAACGTCGATCGCCCCGGCTACACACAGTCAGAACGCGCCGTCCTGCCTAAGTTCGAGGAGATCTTCAATCGCGCTGAGCGCCGCATCGTCGTCGCTTGCTTCTCCTCCTCCATCCACCGCCTGCAGCAGCTTCTCGACATCTCGGCCGAAATGGGGCGCAAAGTCGCTTTCCTCGGCCGGTCCATGCTCTCCGCCACCGAGATCGCTCACACCCTCGGACTCCTGCGCATCCCCGACAATCTTCTCCTCCGCCCCCAGGACATCATGAGCGCCCCGCCGCACAAGGTGGTCTGCGTCGTCTCCGGCACTCAGGGTGAGCCCATGTCCGCCATGAGCCGCGTCGCCGTCGACAACCACAAGTCCCTCCGCCTCGAGCGCGGCGACGTGGTCGTGCATTCCGCCCGGATCATCCCCGGCAACGAAAAGCCCATCGGCCGCATGTTCAACCATATTTCCCGCCGTGGCGCGGAAGTCATCGCCGGGACCACCAACCCGCCCATGCACGTCTCCGGTCACGGCTCGCAGGAGGAGCTCAAGCTCATCCTCAACCTCGTCCGTCCCCGCTACTTCGTCCCCATCCATGGCGAATACTGGCAGCTCTCCAAACACGCCAAGCTCGCCTCGCACCTCCGCGGACTCGGTCTCGAAGACACCTTCATTCTCGAAGGCGGCCAGACCCTGGAAATCGACCACCACGGCGCGCGCTTCGGCGCCAAGGTCGCCGTCGGCCGCGTCTGTATCGACTCCGGCTCCATCGACGAAGTCGTCGAAGACATGATCATCCGCGACCGCCGCCACCTCTCCGAAGACGGCTTCGTCATTCCCATCATCGCCATCGACAAAAACCTCGGCCAGCCTGAAGGACTCCCCGAAATCGTCTCCCGGGGATTCGTCGCTCTCGACGAGGGCAATGAACTGCTCGCCTCCGCCCGCAAAGTCGTCGCCCGCACCATCGAGTCCTCCTCGCCCGAGGAGCGCGCCGATGTCGGCGTCATTCAGGAGAAGGTCCGCCAGGACCTCAAGCGGTTCCTCAATCGCGAAACCTCCCGCCGCCCGCTTATCGTTCCTGTCATCCTGGAAGTCTGATGGTTGAGCTGGACGACGCCTCCGGAGTCAAAGGCTGGGCCGACGACTTCCTCGCCCCCGCCTCCACCGAAGACTTCTCCCTCGCCCTCCGAGACGCCGCCCGAAAAATGGTGCCTGTCACAATTTCCGGCGGCGGCACCGGCGTCACCGGCGGCCGCTGCGCCCAGGGCGGTCTCGTGCTCTCCACCTCCCGCCTCACCCGCTTCGAAATCGGCGGCACAGTCGGCGCGGGAGTCCCGCTCGCCGACGTTCACGCCAAAACCCGCGCCGCCGGACTCCTCTATCCGCCCGACCCTACTGAATGGACCGCATCCCTCGGCGGGACCATCGCCACTAACGCCTCCGGCTCCCGCTCCTTCCGTTACGGCTCCACCCGCCGCTGGCTCGAATCCATCACCGTCGCCTTCATTGATGGCCGCGTCGAGACTTTCACGCAAGGCGAGCGGTTTCCGGGCCCCTACACGCCCGTCGCTCTCCCCCGCACAACGAAAAACACCGCCGGCTACTTCCTCCCCCCTAACGTCACCTGGGTCGATCTCCTCGCCGGCTCCGAGGGCACTCTCGCCGTCGTCCTCGAAGCCAAACTGAAACTGATCCCGCTGGCCAGGGAAATCCTCAGCGGCGTCGTCTTCTTTCCTGCCATGGAAGCGGCGCTCTCTGCCGTCCACTCTTGGCGTTCCATCGACGGCCTCAATATGCTCGAGTACATCGACGCCAACTCGCTCGATATTCTCCGTCAGAAATATCCCGAGATCCCCGCAGCCGCCCGCGCCGCCCTCCTCGTGGAGCGCGACGGAACCGGCGTCGACCCCTTCCTCGACGCCGATTTCATGGATGAGAGCTGGTTCGCCCTCTCCGCCGCCGACCGCGAACGGTTCCGCAAATTCCGCCATACCCTCCCCGAGCTCGTCAACGAACGCGTCCGCCTCAACGGCTTTAAGAAACTCGGGACCGATTTCGCCGTTCCGGTGGACGTATTTCCTGAATACTGGCAGAAATGCGTCGCCATTCTTGAGCGCGAATTCCCCGGCCGCTACACCGCCTACGGACACATCGGCGACGCCCACGTCCATGTCAATATCCTCCCTGAAAC
>CAYWST010000596.1:0-2658 GCA_964461075.1 uncultured Solibacteraceae bacterium
GGCTCTACCTGTTTGTAACGACGGGCGGTTTCATCCGGCGAATTCAGCCGTCGACGATGGTGGTCTTCGGAGCGGTGGTGCTGATGACGCTGGTGTTCAGCCGCGGATTCTGCGGCTGGGTGTGTCCTTTCGGGAGCTTGCAGGAGTGGCTGGGGATGCTCGGGAAGAAACTGTTCGGCAAGCAGTACAATCCGACCGGCCCATGGGACAGGCGGCTCCGGTATCTGAAGTATGTCGTGCTGGCGGTGATCATCGGCTTCACCTGGTATCTCGGGACGCTGGTCTTCCGGCCCTATGATCCGTTCCTGGCGTTCTTCCATCTGGGTAAGGGCGTGGACGAGATGCCATGGGCGTATGCGGCGCTGGGCGTGGTGGTTGTGGGGTCGCTCAGGTACGAGCGGTTCTTCTGCAAGTACGCCTGCCCGATGGGAGCGGTGATTGGGGTGCTCGGGAAGCTGAGCCTGACGAAGATTGTGCGGGACGAGCAGGACTGCAAGGAGTGCAACGTCTGCCAGAAGAAGTGCTGGGCGCATGTCGATTTTCTTTCGACGACGACAATCAACGACGCCGACTGCAACCACTGCCTGGACTGCCTGGAAAACTGTCCGAAGCCGACAGTGCTGAGCTTGCGCGGATTCCAATGGCGGATTCCGCAGCCGGTGTACGCGGCGATCGTGGTCGCCGGATTGTTCCTGGTGGTTGGAGCGAGCCAGGTGGCGGGCTACTGGCAGACGAAAGAATCGATGGTGAGCCTGCGGAACGGGCGCGGCGAACTGGATGCGGAGCAGATTCGCGGGTGGATGAGCCTTCGCGACATCAGCAGCGGATATGGCGTCCCGCTGACCGAGTTGTACCGCAGGGCGAGATTGCCGGAGAAGGTCAGCGCGGACACGAGGCTGAATCAGATTGCCAAGACCTACAAGGTGGAGTTCGAGCCGGACGAGATGAGGGGCGTGGTGCGGGGTTTCCTTCAAAACAAAGAGACGGCGCCCAGGAAGGCCGGAGAGAAGAAGAGTGGAGAGAAGAAGGATCACAAGAAAGGCGAGGAGCAGGAGGTTCGAGGGAACATGACGCTGAACGAAGTCTCAATGAAGACGGGCGTTCCCAAGGACTACATTCTGAAAGCGCTCGGCGCGCCGAAGGGAGTGAACCCGCAGGTCCCGATGCGGGAGTGGATTCATTCGACAGGGAAGACGATGCAGGAAGTGCGGGATGCGGTGTCGGCTTACAAAGCGGGCAAGAAGTAAGCGCGGGGTCGCAACCGGTGAAGGGGTTATCCCTCGTACCTGAGTTCGCTGCCGAACATGCTATGGGGGATGGCGAAGACGATCAGGGTGACGAGAGCAGCGGCGAGAACCCACCAGCCGGGACGAGTTGATCGCCTGGCGCCCCAGAAAGCGGCGAGCCAGGCAAGCCAGGCGACGGCGGTCTTGTTGTCAGTGAGGTCGGTTCCAAAGGGCCAGCCGGTCCAGTATGCGCCGAAGGCGTATTTCTGGACGACGGGGCCGAGGACGAGTCCGCCGGCGAAGAGCAGGCCGAGGGTCCAGAGAACGAAGGGGAGGTAGCGGGGCTGGCGGGCCCAGAACTCCAGTCCGGCGCGGGCGGCGACGAGCATTCCGCCGAACATGGCGATGACGTGGACGACAAGGACCGGCATGGGGACGGCGCCCTTGAAGCGGATGGTGACCGGGGCGCCAGCGAGTGTGACGCGCTCGCTGCGGGCCGAGAGGATGACGCGGTAATCAAGTTTGCCTGCTGGGGGCTGATGGGGGAGCGCGGCGGCGAGTTCGCCGCCTTCGCGGCGCATGTCGACGTAGGTCCAGGAGTCGCGGGTCTTGTGGCGTTTCCAGGCGAGGGTACCGGCAATTTCGGGGCTGGGGACCGGGACACGCACGACGGCGTCGCCCGCGCCGCCGTGGCTGCGGATGAGCCGGAACTTGAGGGTTTGTCCGGCGATTTCGGTGGAACCGCGAAGGGGATGAGTGGGACCGGTCAGACGCTGGTAGACGGCGGAGGCGGTGGTGACGAGGAAGGCCAGGACCCAAAGGACGACCGAGCGAGACACCGTACCAAGGTATCGCGAAGACGGCGAGAAACGCTCTGACTGCTCAATGAAATTGTGGCAGGCACAATTTCGGGGCCGGTAATTGTGCCTGCCACAATTATTGGGCGGAAGGGGGATTAGCCCACGTTGACTTTGATGGTGCGCGGTTTGGCGACTTCCTTCTTGGGCAGGGAGACCTTCAGGACGCCGTTATCGAAGCGGGCGCCGACCTTGTCTGCATCGACCGTGTCAGGAAGGGAGAAGGCGCGGCGGAAGGTGCCATAGGCGCGCTCGATCCGGTGGTAGCCGCCCTTTTTCTCCTCGTTTTCGAACTTGCGGGTTCCGGCGAGGGTCAGCACGCCATCCTCGATCTTGATGTCCAGGTCTTCCATTTTCACACCGGGAAGATCGGCAGTGAGGGTGAGTTCGTTCTCATCCTCGGCGATGTCGACGGCAGGGCTCCAGGGGCGAGTGGAGGACGGCTGTTCGAATAGACGGTTCAGCGTATCTTCGAAAAGCGACATGGCCGAGAAGGGGTTGGAAGAGTAACGGGCAACGCTGTTCATGGTCAAGCTCCTTATTGATGAAGTTTCGGGAGGTGACCTCCCACAACT
>CAYWST010000597.1:0-2633 GCA_964461075.1 uncultured Solibacteraceae bacterium
AGCCTTCGAGCGGCTTCTGAAAGACAAATACGACGTGACCGCCCCCGTGGTCACCGAGCAGCCTAAACAGAGCGACTTTGGCGAAGTCGCACTTCCGGTCGCTTTTTAGCTGGCCCGCCAGTTGAGGAAAGCGCCACGCGCGATCGCGGAGGAGTTGGCGGGCAGCGCCACCACGATCCCCGGGGTTTCCAGCCTCGAAGTCGCCGGAGGCGGTTACCTGAACGTCCGTTTCGACCGCGGCGCCTATGGCGCGGCGCTGCTCGCGCCCGAGACCCTTTCAGCCGGCGAAAGCGGCGGCAAGATCATCGTCGAGCACACCAACATCAACCCGAACAAGGCCGCCCACATCGGCCACCTCCGCAACGCCGTCCTCGGCGATACCTTCGTGCGGATGCTGCGCGCCTCGGGACGCCGCGTGGAGACCCAGAACTACATCGACAACACCGGCGTTCAAGTCGCCGACGTCGTCGTCGGCTTCGTCCATCTGGAAGCGAAATCGATCGGCGAAGTCCGCCGTCTCATCGGCGCCGGCAGGTTCGATTACTATTGCTGGGATCTTTACGCGCGCACTACGCAGCACTACAAGGACAACCCCGACGCGATTCAGTGGCGGCGTGATGCCCTGCACGCCATTGAGCAAGGGGAAGGAATCGTCGCTGAAATGGCCCATGTCGTCGCCGACGCCATCGTGGATTGCCATCTGGAGACCATGCTGCGCCTGGGCGTCGAATACGACGTCCTGCCGCGCGAAAGCGAAATCCTGCACCTTCAGTTCTGGGCTACGGCGTTCGAGCAGCTCAAGGAGCGCGGCGCGATCTACTTCGAGACGGAAGGCAAGAACAGCGGCTGCTGGGTGATGGCCGGCAGCCATTTCAAGGACAACGCGGCGGAGCAGGATTCGAAGGTCATTGTCCGCTCCAATGGCACCGTGACCTATGTCGGCAAAGACATCGCCTATCAAATGTGGAAGTTCGGCGTCCTTGGCAAGGACTTTCACTACAAGCCTCTGCGAACGTATTCCGATGGCCGCGTCGTGTGGGTCGCAACCGATGAACCGTTCGACGGAGAAGCGCCGGCGTTCGGCGGCGGCTCTGAAGTCTACAACGTCATCGACTCGCGCCAGGCCTATCTGCAGGACGTTGTCGTGGCCGGCCTGCGCGCTCTGGGCTACCACGAGCAGGCGGAACGTTCCATCCACTTCAGCTATGAAATGGTCGCCCTCAGCCCGCGGACCTGCGTCGAGATGGGAATCGAGTTGAGCGAGGAGGAGAAGCGGCAGCCCTACGTCGAGATGAGCGGGCGGCGTGGCCTCGGCGTCAAGGCCGACGACCTGATCGACAAGCTCATCGAGAAGGCCAAGGCCGAAGTCGACTCCCGGCACAAGGACAAACCCGAAACTGAGCGGCTGGAGATCGCGACGCGCATCGCCGTCGGATCCCTCCGCTATTTCCTGCTCAAGTTCACACGCAATACCGTCATCGCCTTCGACCTCCAGGAAGCCCTCAGCTTCGAAGGCGAAACCGGGCCGTACGTTCAGTACGCCGCGGTTCGCGCGCGCAACATCCTCCGCAAGCTCGAAGAGCGCGGCGAGACCATTCCCGATTTCTCCTCCCTGCTGAACAGCGAATCGATGGGCCGCCAACTCGCGTTCGAACCCTTCTGGCAGTTGCTGCTGGCGGCCTCCAAGCGGGGCAAGGCTCTCGAAGGAGCGCTCGCCAGCGGCGAACCCGCCCAGGTGGCCAAGTACGCGTTCCAACTGGCGCAGGCCTTCAACGCCTTCTACCACGACTACCCGATCCTGGCCGAAGAGGATCCCGAAAAGCGGACCTTCCTCCTGTGGCTGGCCGTCTATTTCCGCGAGGAACTCGAGAAGGTGCTCGAGATCCTCGGCATCCCGGTGCCCGATTACATGTAGGTCTTGACGCCCTTCACAACGCGAGCAACAAGGCGCCAAGGATCAGGGAGGGCATGAAGAGCGTTGCTGAGCGCCGCTGAGTAAGGCCAATCCCCGAGATGGAATACCTACTATGTCCTAGAAGCATTGTCTGAGTGGGATTCCTCTTTTACCCTCAGGGGTACTAGGACTCCTGAGGAGGAGAAGTGCGTTGTTTATTGCCGCTCTTTGTAGGTGCGGCGCTTCCCTGTATCGCAGGCACGATCATGAGCGGATCGGCCACCTACACAACCGGTGCGCTCCCTACAAGCCAGACTGGCAATGGGCCGGCTGCCGATTTTCGGCCGCTGGGCGGTGCAACCACGGACCACCTCGTTCGGAACTGGTGGTATTACCGCGTTTCAGGCGACACCCGCGAACGCCCCTTCGGCAACTACACCAAGAGTGGCGGAGGAACGGTTTCCACCACTGAGGTCTCTTCAGGAAATCAATCGACTTTCACGATCAGGGAGACAGCGCCCAGTTCAGCCGAACGCTTTACCGCCGTCCTGGCCTATACGCTCTCCAGCGGTCCATCCGGCTCCTGGACGCTGCTTGAAATGTCGTTAGCGGTCAGAAACCCCACGGCGGTTCCTTTGACCATTGCGTTCTTCAATTACATCGACGCCAACGTCCAGGGAACGTCCAACAACGACGCCGCGATCCTCTTCGCGCCGAACAAGATCAGAATCACGGACCC
>CAYWST010000598.1:0-2628 GCA_964461075.1 uncultured Solibacteraceae bacterium
AAGGCGGCGCATGCGGTCCTGAAGAAGGCGCAGGCGAGCGCGAGGGTCGGCAACCTGCGAGACCTGCAGAATCAGCTTGCCGAGGGGCGCAACAGCGGTAAGCGCTTCGCCGAGGCAATCGCGGCGGCTGACCAGTCGTGGACCTTTGCACCGGAACCCTATTTTGCCGACGGCGGCTATCTTGAGGAACTGAAACAGGAAGCGGAGCGGGCTGGCCTTTCCCTATTTGAGAAGGACGGCCGCATCTACTGCTTTCCGATGCTGCTGACACTGTCGGAGAAGGACAGCGCGGTCATCATCGACCGCAAACCCGAACGCCGCGTTCGGCCAAGCGCGCTCGTCAAACAGCTGGCCGCCCGTCAAAAACGACCGCAGCGCGCCAATACACAGAAGTTTCTCGAAACACTGTTTGATGCCTACCTCGTGCTTGCACCACAGGTCAGCCGGGATTGGTCATCAAGCTCACTTGGCCTGGGTCCCGTTGTCCAACTCCTGAGGATTTATGATCTGCTGACACTGCTGCCCGGTTCGGAACGCGACTATCCAAGGGAAGAGTTCGCCCGCGACATTCATCTCCTGGATCAACAGCCCGATCTTCGAACCAAGGACGGTCGCAGGTTTGCCCTGCCGGCTTCGACGGGAAGCAAGGCCGCGGGAAAGCGGCTGACGGTGATCGATCAGCAGGGGAGGGAACGCATCTACGTTGGCATTCGGTTTGACAAGGAATAGTGCCTTGGCAGTGCGCTTGAGCGAATGGTTGCAGTTGGTGGATCGCGAATACCTCAACGAGTTCGTTGTCGATGGCGGCGCGGCGGTCAAGTTTATCATCAGCGACGAGTGGGCCGTCGAAGCGCTGAAACGGGACGTCCGCCGTCAGGCCGAGGCCCACGGACTCCTGTTCGCGGGAATCGAGAGCAGCGAGGTCAAGCTGCACCTGATCCAAGATTTGTTCTTCGCGGTCTCCGGTCAGACAGACTGGACGGCAGACGTGCAACGCTTCGTCGAACGGCTCTTCGCGAGCAATGGCTACGCATGGCCTTGTCCGGGTCAACCGGTGCCTCTGGAGGCCCTCGCCGATGGCAACGGCGTCGATGCCAAGATCCTGAAGAAGGAATTCAATCAGTGGCTGACGGCGACCGTCATGCACGATACGTGCATGGCGCAGGATTTCCGTATCGCCATCGCGCGACTTTGCCTGAACTGCCTCGTACCCGCGGACGGATCGGCCGAAAGCGAGGTACCGATCCATCAATGGCTTCGCGGCGAGCTACAGAGGATCGGCCCCCTTCGCGCCGCCGAAATCTACGCCAAGATCACCCGGCATAATGCCCGCGCCATGCTGCGGTCCCTGTGCCGCTGGCTCCGTCTCGCCGGGCACAAGGGGATGATCCTCGCCATCGACATCCGTCAATTGACCAAGGCCATCCCTGCCGGTGTCGCCGAGGTTCGTTTCACGCCGGGCGCGGTGATGGACGCGTACGAGGTGCTCCGCCAACTGATTGACGACATCGATCTGTTCGAGGGCCTGTTCGTGGTGGTCATGGCCGACCGCGCCTTCGTCGGCGAAGACCCGAAACGAAGCGTGAGCGCCTACCAGGCGTTGAAAATGCGGATCTGGGATGACGTGAAAGCGCGCAGTCGGGATAACCCGCTGGCGCCACTGGTGGTTCTCGACGCGACATGAGCCGTGCGTCCTGAAAACTGCTGAAGGGGGGTGTCGATGACCGAGGCACGGCATGCAATCGAGGCGCTGAGGGCCGGCGTACCCAGCCGCGCGGGCATCCGCCTGCTGGGCACCCGGGAAGACGGCATACGCCAGCGTTTCCTTGAGACTCTTCAACAATGCCAACACAGTCTGCGGTGCAACGCTCAGCCAGCGGGTCAGGTCATTGCCGGCGGCTTCGGTACCGGCAAGTCGCACCTGCTCGGCTATCTCAAGGAACTGGCTCTCGCCGAGAACTTTATTGTCAGCTCGGTGGTCATCAGCAAGGAGACACCCCTTTCCGATCCGGGCCGGCTTTATCTCACGGCGATGCGCTTCGCCACGGTGCCCGGCTGCAACGACGACGTGATGACCGCCGTGCTTGCCCGCCTAAAACCGGGCAGTCAGGCGTTCGAGGACCTGGAAAGCTGGGCAAGCGCTGCCGCTACGGACTTATCGCCGCTGTTCCCGGCGCTCCTATACTTGTTTGCGCGCCCGACAATGCCGCCGGATTGCATCCAGTACATGGCCCGCTTTCTGGCGGGCGGCCCCGTGAACGTGACCCGGATCAAGCAGTGGTTGAAGGATGCGGGCGCGGTCAAGCTGTTTCCGCTAAGACCGGTCAAGCAGGCGGACATCGTTCAGCAACGGCTGCGGTTTGTGCCACGGCTGTTCAGCGCCGCCGGGTTCAGTGGTTGGGTGGTGTTGATGGACGAGGTCGAACTGATCGGACGCTACGGCATTCTGCAGCGGGGCCGCAGTTACGCCGAACTGGCGCGTTGGTTGGGCATCGATGATAAGGAAAGGGTCCCCGGTACCGTCACCGTCGCGGCCGTCACCGATGATTTCTTTGAAGCCGTCATCACCAAGCGGCGTGACGACGAACAGGTACCGCTCAAACTCGTGAATAAGAATGAGCGCGCTGC
>CAYWST010000599.1:0-2588 GCA_964461075.1 uncultured Solibacteraceae bacterium
GGACCCCACGGCCAGCCCTCGTTACTTACTAAAAATCCGCCCGATCCGGCCGCGGCCGGGGTCCGAGGCCGAGATTTCCACTTCGACCTTGTCCCGCAGCCTGAGCCGCACAAAACCTAGCGCCGTTTGGGCCGCCAGGTGGCCTAGCACCTCGCGGCCGCCGGCGAGCCTGACGCGGTAAGCCGCGCTGGGCAGAATCTCGACGACTTCCGCTTCGACGGACGCCATACTCCTCCCGCCGGTCATCCTCTTACGGCCGGGTCAAGACCCAGGGGCCGTTGGAAGTGACCGCGACGCAGTGCTCGAAGTGGGCCGCAAAACTGCCATCCTTCGTGACCGCGGTCCAGCGGTCGGACAAAACCTTCGTATCGGGACGGCCCGCGTTGACCATCGGCTCGATCGCCAGCACGATGCCCTCTTTCAACCGCGGGTTTTCATTCCTGCGATCGACGTAGTTTGGCACCTGCGGCTCCTCGTGCAGCGACGTCCCAATGCCATGCCCGACAAACTCGCGAACGACGGAGAAGCCATTCGACGTCACGTGACGCTCGACCGCTCCACACACGTCAAAGAGCCGGTTGCCGGCGACCATCTGCCGGATCCCCAGTTCCAGGGACTCCTCAGTGACTTTGAGAAGCCGCTTCACTTCCTCGCTCACCTCGCCGACGGCCACAGTCACGGCCGAGTCGCCGAAGTAGCCGTCCAACTGCACGCCCGTGTCGATGGAGACGATGTCGCCCGACTTCAATTGGCGGCGGCGGGAAGGCATTCCATGCACCACTTCGTCGTTGACCGACGTGCAGAGCACGAAAGGGTACTTCGTGCCGGCGGCCGGGGAGTAGTAGCCCTTGAACGCCGGCTTGGCGCCGGCTTCCCGGATCATCTTCTCCGCTTCAGCCTCCAGGTCGAGCGTCGTCACGCCGACATCCACCAACTCTTTCAGCCGTGTCAGGATCCGGTGGACGAGCAGCCCTGCCTCGCGCATCTTGTTCAACTCGGCCTGGCTCTTCCGGATAATCATCCTGATGGCTCAACTCAACACGCCGCGGATCCTGCCGAGTATCGCAGAGGGCGATCCCTGATTGCCGTCCACCTCATGGAACGGCTGTCCGGACGCCGCAAAGTACTCCAGCAATGGCCGAGTCTGCCTGTCATACGCTTCAAGGCGTTCCCGGACCACAGTTTCTTTGTCATCATCACGAACCGCCAGCCGGGCACCATCCAGGTCGCACGTTTCAGGTTGGATCGGAGGGTGCGAGCTGAGGTTATACAGAGCCCCGCAAACAGGGCACTGCCGCCGGCCCGCGATGCGAGCGATAATTTTAGTGTAATCCACTTTCAGGTGGATCACCACTGGCTGGAAGCCTTTCGCCTGCAACTGAGCTTCCAAAACTCTGGCTTGGGAGATCGTACGGGGATACCCATCCAGAATAAAACCGCGACGGCAATCGGACTGGCTGATCCGGTCCTCGACAAGACGGTTCACGGACTCGTCGGGGACGAGGCGGCCGGATTGCATCAGGCCGGCGACTTGAATTCCGAGCGGATCTCCCGAAGCGATCCGGTCCCGCAGCATGTCGCCAGTGGAGATATGGGGCACGGCCAAGCTCTCATTCAGGAGTTTCGCCTGAGTGCCCTTCCCCGAACCGGGCGGCCCGAAGAGGATGATCGCTCGTGGAGCCGCCGCCAACGGAGCGGGCTGGTCCGGAAGTTCGTGTTCGTTCATTCAGCCGTCGGCGAAGGCCGCTCCTCGAACAGGGAGGAGCGCCCCCGATTGCTCGATTCAAACATCTGCTACACCGCGCTGCGGCGGCCGCGGATTCGGCCCGCGCGCGGCGTAAAACCTTCATAGTGGCGCATAATGAGCTGCGCCTCAACCTGATTGACGGTATCCATGGCCACGCCAACGACGATCAGCAGGCTGGTGCCGCCGAAGACGAAGTTGACGCCGAGGCCGTCGAGAATCCATCGCGGAAAATTCGAGTCGATCCAGTTGCCGAGAGCGGCCGGGGGGAGGTGCTGGAGTTTGATGCCGCCGATCATCAGTTCAGGGATCAGGCTCAGGACAGCGAGGTAAAGTCCGCCCACGACCGTAATGCGGGTCAGGATCTTGTTCATGTAGTCGGCGGTGTTCTTTCCGGGCCGGATGCCGGGAATGAAGCCGCCGTACTTTCTCATGTTGTCAGCGGCTTCATTGGGGTTGAAGATGATCGACACGTAGAAGAACGAGAAGAAGATGATGAGGGTGACGAACAGGAGGATATAGAGAGGCTCGCCCGATCGGATACTGGACAACAAACCGGAGAGCCATTTATTAGAGGAGATGACAGGGATATTGAGCAGAGTCAGGGGGAAGGCGAGCAGGCTGGATGCGAAGATGACGGGGATGACGCCGCCTGCGTTGACCTTGAGAGGGAGGTGTGTCGACTGTCCGCCCATGACACGCCGGCCGACGACCCGCTTGGCGTACTGGACCGGGATGCGCCGTTCGCCGCGCTCGACAAGGACGATAAACGCCACCACAAGCACCATGAACACGAGAATGACCATCACCTGGAAGGGGTTCCAGATGTTGGTAACGAAGGTGT
>CAYWST010000600.1:0-2574 GCA_964461075.1 uncultured Solibacteraceae bacterium
GCGTGGCCGCCTGTAAGGCGAATCAAGCGAAGGATCCGGCTCAGGCGAGGGAGTCCGCGCAACCGCGGCGAGCTTCGCTCTTTCGGCCTCAATGTGTCGCTGAAGATTCGAAGCCGGGAAAGCGCGCTCTTCCGGAAGCTCGCCGCGGCGCGGCAGTTTGCGCACCGGTTGCGCCGCACGCGGCGTAGAATCGTCCGGCTTGCGGCCGCGCGCCGGCAGTTGAGCCCTCTGCGCCATGAGCGGCGCAACGAGCGCAACCCCCAGAGCCAGGACCGCAAGAGGATGCATGGCTTCTAGTTGATCTGGGCGGCGGCCTTGCGAAACAAGGTCACGAACTGGCGCGGGTTATAAACCGATGGATGCTCGAGGAACGCGTACACCTCGCCCATCGCCTGCTGAACCCGCTTGTCATTGCGTGTCAGCGCCGCGGCGAGTGCATCCAGCGACATGAGAATCTGTTCCGCCGAGTGCGGCCCGTTGCCAGCCACCCGCTCCACGTTGGCGATGAGCGCCTGAATCAGCGACTTCGCCATCGCCTGATTGAAATCCTGAGCCTCGAATCGCGTCAGCAGCTTTTCGGCCTCCGCTGAAACCGCCCTCGCCGCATCGGTGATCGCCGTCCCTTCGGCGAAGCGGTTCTGCACCGTTTCTTCGAGGCGCGTGAGCGCCGCCTCGAACGAACTCCTCTGCTCCGGCGCCGCCGTCCCGACGAGGATTCTCAAGACGTCGGTTCGAGCGAGATTCATTTGCAGCGCCCCCGGTTTTCGATTCGGATAGCCCCGTTGAATCCTCCAGCTCTCCGCCCGCAGGTCGTGATGGCACTGATAGCACTCGAGCTCGGCCAGTTCCGGCCAGCGCGAAGAAGCCCTCAGCGCCAGCAGTTTCATCCCCTCGTTGAGCGCCGCCGCCTGCCCCACCGCCCAGAGTCTGACTCGCGGCAGCGTGTTGCCGGCCTCGGCCTTCGGATCGCGCCAATGCGCCGGCTGCGCCCACCCGAAGGTGTCGAGTTCGAAGGCCAGATCGGGATGTCCCGCGGCGATCAGATCGTGATCCACGACCCGCTCCTTCGTGCCGAGATGGCATGAGAGGCACAACTCCGCCCGCTTTCTCAGATTCTTCGTGTCCGTCAAGCCCAGGCCCAGACTCGTGGCATGAGAGTTCTTCTGCGTATGCGGCCCGAGCCACTTCTCCGCCGGCCCGTGGCACGCCTCGCAGGCGACCCCGTCTATCAGCGAGGACTGCGGCGATCCGGCGACGTGGCATGATGTGCAGCGGCCGTCGGTCATGGCATCCTTGACGCCGAGAATCTCGGCCATCCTCTTCGAGCGGGCGTTCGTCAGTACCTGCGCCGCCTTGGCGTGCTTGTCCGATACGGCCCAAATCGAGTACTCAGTTCCCAGAATCCGGCTCGCGCTCTCCTGCGCCGGCGTCGTGCCGCCATGGCAGTTCGAGCTCGCGCAGCCGCCCGCTCCAATGTAGGCCGGCTGCTGCGCCAGCGCCGGAATGAAAGTAACCAGCAGAAATGTCCCCTTCTTCATTGACTGCGCCTCGCAATGCGTTCCGTAATCTCCTCTTCAAACTGCGGCAGGCTCTCCATGAGCCTCTTGAAGCTGCCCCTCGAAACCGCGGTCAAATCCGTCGCCTTCGTGGCGCGGATCGTGGCGTTCCGCGGCATGTTGCGAACCAGGGCCATCTCGCCGAAAGTATCCCCCGGCCCTAATGAGGCGATCCGGACTCCGTCCTTCAGCACTTCGACCTCGCCCGTCCGCACGACATAGAACCTGTCGCCGTAGTCGCCCTGCTCGAAGACCGTCTCGCCCGGCTCGTAATGCTCGCTTGTGATGTTGTCGGACGGTTGTGTCCGCAACTGAACCAGCTCGGTGGAGAAGAACAGCGCCGTCGTCCAATCCAAAGCCACGCGCAGCTTGCGGTCCAGCCCGGGCATCTTCAAGAGGTAGATGGTCCGCCACAGGAACCATGCGGGCAGACCTGAGACCTTTACGCCAAGAATCTCGGCGACGGCCGAGTGATGCCCCAGCGAGCCCAGCTTTCCCAGACCGCCAAACTCAAATCTGCGTTTCGCCTGCCCGCGCAGGCACGCCGCGATGTTGGCGGCGGCGGTTTCCGCTTCCCGTGTGGCATGTTGAGCCGTCGGAGGCGCAAGCTCTCCGTTCCCCATCCGGACGCTGGCGCAGTCTCCAAGAGCCCATACCGATCCTTCATACCCGTCGAGCTCGAGCGTCGGCCCTACCAGTAATCTCCCCTTGTCTTTGGGCACGTTCAACGTCTGGACCAGCGGCGCCGGTCCCGCCGGAACCGTGCTCACCAGGGTCCTGCAAGGAATCGATTCGCCGCTCTTGAGCTGCGCCGAGTCCGCCGTCGCCGAGACGATCCGGTCTTTGAGCTTCAGCACGACCCCGCGCCGCGTCAGGATCTTCTGCGCGTACTCCGCCAGTCCGGGCGTAATCTCCGGCAGAATTCTCTCGCCTGCGTGAACCAGCACGCAGCGGATCTCCTCGCGCTTCAGCCCGTACGCAGGCGCCACCGAGCGCAGGAAGTCGTTCAGCTCGGCGA
>CAYWST010000601.1:0-2569 GCA_964461075.1 uncultured Solibacteraceae bacterium
TCGCGGAGCCATCCAATGACGGAGCCAGTGCTCATTCTGGGATGCGGCGGCCACGCCAAGGTGATCATAGAAGTCGTCGAGCAGATGGAGGGCTTCTCGATCCATGGCTGCGTCGGCGCGCCTCCATCGCCGGACCGGCTTTTGGGACACCCGGTGTTGGGGCCGGACACGCTGTTGGCTGGAATCAGACGCGAGGGGGTTCGCCACGCCATTGTCGCCGTTGGAGACAACGCTTTGCGGAGGAAACTGACTCGGCTTGCGTGGGAGATGGGCTTCCGGTTGATTCGGGCTGTCAGCCGACATGCCATTGTGTCGCCCCGGGCGCGGATCGCTGAAGGAGCGGCTGTCATGCCTGGCGCCGTCTTGAATGCGGATTGCGTAGTCGGCCGGGGCGCGATCGTCAACACCGGAGCGACGGTAGACCACGACTGCCTGATAGGAGACTACGCGCACATCGCCCCCGGAGTCCATTTGGCTGGAGCCGTCTCTGTGGGAGAAGGAACTCTCATCGGCGTGGGGGCTGCGGTTTTGCCTGGAATGAAACTTGGGGAGTGGGCCGTTGTTGGAGCCGGCGCGGTCGTCACCTCGGATGTGGCTGACGGCCTGACCGTGCTCGGAATCCCAGCCCGGCCGCGGCCGGAACGCGATAGGGGGCATTGAAGAGGATGGCGGCACGGCGGATCCAGTTATCGCAGCCCCTGTTGGACGGAAACGAAAAGGAATACGTCGTCGAGTGTATTGAAAGCTCGTGGATTTCCTCGCACGGAAGGTTCATTGAGCTCTTCGAGCACTCCTTCGCGGCGTTCTGCGGCGCCGGGTACGCGGTGGCCTGTAACAACGGCACCACCGCGCTGCATGCGGCGCTGCTCGCGTTGGGGGTCGAACCGGGCGATGAAGTCATCGTCCCCACGCTCACATATGTCGCGACAGCGAACGCGGTCCGCTATTGCGGCGCTCAACCCGTTTTCGCTGATTCCGAGCCGGCCAGCATGAACCTGGACCCGGAGCGGATCGAAGGGCTTATCACGCCGAAGACCCGGGGGATCATCCCAGTCCACCTCTACGGCCATCCCGCGGACATGGACCCGATTCTGGAAATCGCCAGGCGCAGGCGACTGTTCGTCCTCGAGGACGCCGCCGAAGCGCATGGCGCCAGGTATCGAGGCCGGCCCGCGGGGGGCCTTGGCGACGCCGCCGCCTTCAGCTTCTTTGGCAACAAGATCCTGACGACCGGCGAGGGCGGAATGGTGACCACTTCCGATCCCGGCCTGCACGACCGGGTTCGCGTCTTCCGCGGACAGGGGATGGATCCCCGGAAACGCTACTGGTTCCCCATCGTGGGATACAACTACAGAATGACCAATGTGGCTGCTGCCATTGGCCTCGCGCAACTTGAGCGGGCTGAGCACCACCTCGGCATCCACCGCCGGGCGGCGTCCTGGTATCGTCTCCATCTCGACGATCTGCAGGACGCGCTCATTCTCCCAAGCGAATCGGATTGGGCCCACCACGCATACTGGCTTTATACGATTCGGTTGCGCGATTCGGTCCGCACAGAGAGGGATGAAGTCATGCTCCGCCTCGCCTCCGCCGGCATTGAGACCCGTCCGGTTTTCTACCCCATGCATCAATTGCCGCCTTACCGCGAGCAGGACGGCCGGTATCCTATAGCTGAGAAGATCGCCGCCTCGGGGATTTCGCTCCCCGTCCATGGACTCATGACCGAGGAAGATGTCGCCTACATCGCCTCTCACCTGAAGCTGATCTGCCGCGCTTAGTTTGCCATGCAAATGATTGTCGCGGCCGCAGGCCGCAACTTCGAACCGGCTGCGGAGCGCGAAATAGCGCTGGAGCTCGAACGCCTCGCGCGTCTGGATGGACACGAAGTCGACTTGTTGCTCGTGCCGCTCTCCGGAGACCCGAAGACCGCTCTCGATGAGATCATGGCCATCCGCCTCATGGACCTTTGGGATCGCGGCGACCGGCTCATCGCCATCGGCGCTCACGCCTGCGTGCTCCGGCATCGAAAAAAGGTGTGCTGGCTCCCTGGCGGCATTGGGCCTCGTCCCAGCCTTTCCCCCGAAGAGGAGCTCGAACGGCGCGCCCTCGCCCGGGCGATCAGGGAAGCCTCAGCCGTCTTAGCGGCCTCACGCGCCGCCGCGGCCGAGGCGCTGGAGATTTGGAACATCTCCTGCACGACAGTCAGTTCATCGCCGCCTGATGCGGCTTCACAGGCTGAGTCCATCCTGAAGGCGGTTTCGTCTTGAAGATCGCCGTCGTCAACAACTGTGTCCCCTTCATCCGCGGCGGAGCCGAATTCCTGGCGGAATGGCTGACGGCCAAGCTCAATGAGTACGGGCACCGCGCTGAACTGGTCCGGTTGCCGTTCGCCTGGGAAACCGCTGAACAGGTCATCGGCAGTATTCTCTCCGCTCGCCTCATCAGAGTCCCCGGAGCCGATCGCGTCGTCGGCTTGAAGTTCCCCGCCTACCTCGTCCCTCACGACAACAAGGTCGTCTGGCTCCTTCATCAGTTCC
This sequence comes from uncultured Solibacteraceae bacterium, assembly GCA_964461075.1. Lineage (GTDB taxonomy): Bacteria > Acidobacteriota > Terriglobia > Bryobacterales > Bryobacteraceae > JACADU01. The sequence continues at coordinate 2,538 of CAYWST010000601.1, forward strand.
GTCAGGTCTACGACCTGTGGGGCACGGAGTAT
>CAYWST010000602.1:0-2567 GCA_964461075.1 uncultured Solibacteraceae bacterium
GCGCCAACCTGAGAAATCGCTAAGCCGCCTTTAGATAGAAAGAACCACGTCATCCTGAAAGTGATCAGAAAGGCCAAGAAATACTCACTACTGGTGCATTTAACTTGCCTGCCAAGAAAGCTCTTCCTTAAGGTGGGATCACAATCACACATTCACCCTCGTCTTAAAGACACCCAAACCCCTAGAGCCAAGCAGAGAAACCTTCACCACCAACAAAACCAGGCAAGCAGTTGCCCGGGGGTAGTGTACTCTGTTTCGCTCCGGGGAAGCCTCTCGAGGGTGTGTGGTTCAATCCCTCGCGATTCCTAATCGTGATTTCTCCCATGCATTTGTCCGTCGCAGCGTCAAAACTGCGACAAGAATTCACAAGGAGTACTGAGATGGCATTCCCGACAACCTGCCCATTGTGTGAGCTCGAGAAGCGGCAGATGGAGGATCATACGGCGATGGGCAACGGACAGGCGGTCTACTGCATGTCCTGCGATCGCCGCAGCACCCCCATCCCTCACGAGCTTCGTCCCCACATCTTCGGCGAGAACTACTCGCAGGAGAAGCGCAACCGCATCGCGAAGCTGATGGCAACCGGCGTCAGCTGCCAGGACGCGGTCAAGCAGGTGGACGCTTCCTGATCTGACAAACGGCTCTCTCTCGCGGGCGAGCCGTCTTCAATTCACTCAAGACACGGTTGTAACCCCGAGTCGAAACCTCAAGCGAGGTGTTATGACGCAACCAAGAACAGACCTTTTGCCCCAACCGATTCAAGACATCGTGGGGCTTTTCACGGCTGCCGGCTATGTGGTGGCCCAATGCTTCGAAGACAACGGACATCGCGTTCTCGGTGACACCACCCCTCAGAATCGAACCGAACGTGGTCTCGCTGAACTCTGTCACGAGCAGGGAGTGCTGGACCGAGTCCGCATTCTGCTCAGGGTGCCGCGCACCTTCGAGACCGCATCAATCGAGTACGACGAACGAGACCTCGATGCCATCGCGAGCAAGGCTCCGGCCAACAGCGCCAACCTGCCCGGTCACATGCCTGCTGTTTCCAGGCGCGTAGCCGAGAGACTGCTCGCGAACGGCTTCCGCGCCTCCGGGCACCTCCAGTTCAACAAGGGGGGCGACAGCCCGCATTCAGGGCTGCAGGTGACGCTCAGCTGGTGCTGACGTCATTCGTCCCATCGCGAGAGCGTGAAGGGCTCTCGCTACCCTCGCAACAAAATACGCGACGGGAGTTCGGCAGGGGCACGTCCGCCTTTGCTTCACTTCAACCGTTCGCTACGTAGCTAACGTCACGTCAAGCGAGCGGCTCCTTCAAATCGTGGTTGACCAATGCCGATCCGGACTCAACTCCGGATCGGCACGTGGTCGTGTGTCTAAGAGCTCAAAAGAAGGAGCTAGCCATGGATCTCGTATCAACCAAGAACCTGAACCCGGCACTAGTCCGGCTGTTCATGTCATGGCGACCCAAGTGGCTCATTTGGGACGCCTGGCTCACCCTCTGGATCTCACACTGCCGCGAGCCGATCGGCCTTCTGCAGTGGGAGTTCGACAAGAGCCTCACGATCGGACCTCACTATCATCCAGTGCCCACGAAGCCGTTCTTGAACTGGTGCCTGACGAACCCGAACGCTGACACGGAGGCCTACCTCCTCGAGGCTGGTCGCGAGTTCGGATGGAACATCACCAGTCAGAACATGGAAACGTTCCGGAAGATCGTGGACGTGGAGAGCGGCTGTGCGTCGCTCATGATCGATGCTGAACCGACCTTGAGGGAAGCCCACGCGCTCGGCTTTACGGAACAGGGGATCATCTCGAACCTCTGGCCGTTCCCGGCGAACAGGCTTTTCGATCCGAATGGCCTCATCGGGCAGTTCATCCCGCGCGAGCGCGTCCTGTGCTCGTTCGAGTTGCAACGGGCAAAGCCTGATGAAGCAGTGTTCATGGAGTTCTGCCGTCGCTTCAATGTGCGCCCGGAAGACTGTCTGATGATTGGCGACAACCTCTCAGCGGACGTCGAAGGCGCACTGAAAGTCGGCATGAAGGCCATGCTCATCGACCGTCTGCGCAACGTCAACGGCGAACAGCTCATGCAAGTGGAACGCCGCGTCAGCGAATTTCGCGGCGAGCCGTGCCCTCCGATCCTGTACACGCGGGACCTCACGGAGCTGCTCGACTATTTGCGGCTGTGCCCCAAACCCTGAACCACGCTATCACCCGTAGCGTGGATTGGGGAGTAAATCTGTTGCTCCATCAAATCCAGGCTAACTGAATCGTGGAGAGCGGCAAGGGAATTGGCTCGTGTCGCTCTACACACGAAGGAAGGTAACCATGGAACCCACTGATTTCTATAACCCGACTGCCGGCAAGGAGTTCGTCGACCCCCGTATCACGAGGTACCTCGGCTGCGAGCGGCGAATCGCCTACCTGAAGGGCAGCCCCGAAGACTTCCAGGTCGAAGAGGTTGGCCCTGACGGCACCCGCTTCACGGTGACCCCCTCGGGCATCGCCGTGCCGGCCGGCAGCGGAACGTTCGAATCGGGCGGAGCACCAACGGGGCTCGTGAGAGT
>CAYWST010000603.1:0-2566 GCA_964461075.1 uncultured Solibacteraceae bacterium
GAGGGTGGTCTGGTGGACCTGGTGGGAGTCGAACCCACGACCTCTTCCATGCCATCGTCCTGGAATCAATCACTTACAAGCATCGACGCGAGAAACAAAAGACTTAGTGGCGCGTGATTTGGACGCCATTTGGACGCCACGGCGTCGAATTTCACGTTTGGACTCCATACAGACTCCACACACGGCCTACGGCCAACCTTGGTTTTGCCAACCCACGTGCCTCACGCACGCGCGCGGTTGTCCCCGCCTTTCGACGTTTCTCTCGTGGAGAAAAATGAAGTTTGCCTATACATGCAAATCGTGCCCATGGCGCTAGCCCCTCGCGGCGATGTGGACTTGGATTTTGCGCGCCTCGGACGTTGTTGCATTGTGTCGGTAAATATGTAAAACTACCGACAGATAGTATATGACCGGGGCCGAACGTATCCTGAAGCTCGCCGCTCGCCAATCGCTGATTCGGCCGCGGGACGTAGAAGCGCTCGGAATTGCCCGCGCTTATCTCGCCCGCCTCGAAGAGCGCGGCGTGCTTGAGCGCCGTGCCCGTGGAGTCTACGCGCTGGCAGACCGCCCGGTGTCCGGGCACTACAGCCTGGCTCTCGCTGCCAAGCTGGTCCCCCGCGGCGTGATCTGCCTCCTGTCCGCCCTGCGGTTCCATGGCTTGACGACGCAAGATCCACACGAGGTCTGGATGGCCATCGATTTCAAGGCCCGCAAACCGTCGGTCGAGTCTCCGGCCCTGCGAGTTGTGCGATTCTCTGGCCGATCGCTTTCCGAGGGCATGCAGGTGCACCGGATCGAGGGCGTCTCCGTCCGCGTCTACTCTCCAGCGAAGACGGTGGCGGACTGTTTCAAGTACAGAAACAAGATCGGGATTGACGTCGCTATTGAGGCCCTGCGGGATGCCTATAGGAAACGCAAGGCCACAATCGACGACATCCACCGTTTCGCGAAGGTTTGCCGTGTCGCCAACGTGATTCGGTCGTACTTGGAGTCAGTTGCGTGAAACGGCCGCCCCTCAACGTCGCTGCATCCCACCGCGCAAAGCTGCTAGCCCTGTCGAGAGACCGCGGTGAAGATTTTCAGTTCCTTTTCGGGCAATGGATTATTGAGCGATTTCTGTTTCGGTTGGCCGCATCGAGGTACAAGAACAGCTTCGTACTGAAGGGAGCGATGCGACAGGTGCCACCGCCGACCGTCACAGAGAGACTCGTGTGGGTCAACGTGCCGCTCAAGCCATCACGCCGTTGCCAGAATCGAAAATGGATTGTGGTGCATTCGCAGGCCTCCCGGAAGCTCGTCCCAAGTCCGCCCGTCAAGCACACGCCCGGTTCGGCTTTTGAAGGGGCCGCCCCATTGCTTGAAGAAGAATGGCACACCGGCCTGCAAACATTGGTCCCGGACTTGGCGAACCCACTCCGGCTTCATGGGCCTGGCCCTGGGGCCGGACTCGCCGCCGACGATCACCCAGTCGATTCCGTTGAGGTCCAGTGCTGGGAGCGGGCCGAGCAGTGGTTCCAATGAAAGGAATCGCACCCGTGCCCGAGTTCGCCGAAGATCCTCGATCCGGTGAACGTAAGCAGCGTTCTCAATACTCACACCGAACCAGATGTTGGGTCTCCAGTCGAGATGGCAGTCGAGTTCAAGAGCGCGCGCGGATCGCTTCGTCAAAAGCTGGTACTGATGCCAGTGGGCCTTCGCCATCACGGCGAAAACCCGCCGGATGAACTCTAGCGGCACATCCTCATGGAACAAGTCGCTCATCGAATTGACGAACACCCGCCGCGGCTTACGCCAGATGAGTGGCAGATCGAGCATGTGTGGATGCACGGTCACGCGGAACCCGTTGACGTAGTTCGGTTGCCCCATCGCTTTCAGCCGCTTTGCCATGCGCTCCGCGTAGCAGTTCTTGCATCCCGGACTGATCTTGGAGCAGCCGGTCACCGGGTTCCAAGTCGCGTCCGTCCATTCGATGTGAGAATTGCCTGCCATCAGGCCACTCCTCGATTTCGGTACTTCGCGAATATGTCCTCAACGATCTTCTCACCCGTCTCCTTCGGCGATGCGAAGAAGAGGTAATAGACCGTCGCGCCCTTGCTGTTGCGCATCGGCAATGGCTCTGGTACGTAACTGAAGCGGGCCACTTTGAGGAGTCGCTCGCGATAGGCCTGGACTAGCTGCTCGTTGCTGCTTTTCTCTTCCCATCCGAACAGGTTGCCCGAGGTGTCATACGCGGCGGTGCGCCAGGAATCATCTCCCCAGAAACGGTTCATCCGGGCGACTTGCCGGGGGGCCGCTTTATCCGGGTTGTGCCTGAGGACGTTCATGTTGGCGTCCATGATCATGAAGTTCAGAAAAATCTCGATCGATCGCATTTGGCCAGCGGCCTTCACGACCTCCCACGCCAGGTTGATGTTGTACGGATCCAGCAGGCACAAAGCCCTCGCGTAGTTCGAGTACTCCGCGCGCGGGAAGATCTTCTTGGGCAAGATCTCGTTGCAGTCGCCTTCGTATGTGAACACGTCCGGCCGGTTGCCTGCAAAATCCCTGAGCTGAGCTGTCCGGCCGC
>CAYWST010000604.1:0-2535 GCA_964461075.1 uncultured Solibacteraceae bacterium
GAGGGGGAAGGGGCGTGGAACGAGTGCCAGCCGGTCAGAGTCAGGCTGAGCAGTGCGATCAGAAGCACGAGACGCGGCGCTCGATTCTTCATGGCGGATTGAAAATTATAACTCTGGAAGGGCGCATTTGACTTTTTTCTTCACAAGTATAGCGGATAACCTGACGGCTGGGACGATTTTTTCCTCCCTCTCACGAGGGGTTAATTGAAAGACCTGCCTCCCTCCCCGGAAGTACGGCGGCTCGCCTCGGATCGCCCATGCAGACGGGCATTGCGCCCGCAGGGAGGGAGTCGTAAATCCTTCCGGCGCGGGTATACAAACCCGGCTGGCGGCTCGTGCCTGCGGGGACGCTTGCCGCTATATTTCACTTGCAATGCTTTCCAAACCTTCCTTCTCCTCACGGAAAGCAACTCCAGGAAGCCATCCCCGGAAGTTGGGCCGGGGATGGCTTCTACAAAAAGGAGGTGGTTAGCCGGTAGTGCTCGTTCAATCCCTCTGCGCCGTTCTTCCTAAATCATTCCAACCAAGGAGAAAAAGAGATGTCCCGAAAACCAATCCTGACCATGTTTGGACTGCTGGTGGTCTTCAGCCTGTTGCTGGGAGCCTGCGCGCCGGCCGCGACCGAAACTGCCGCCGAATCCCCGTCTTTGACCGAGTCCCCGGCCGCCACCGAGGAACCCGCCGCTCCGGTCACTGACCGGAGCGGTGCCTGGGTGGATACGGTCGTATTTACCGAGGAAAATTCGGCCGAGGCGGCTGTGGCCCAGTTGAATGCCGGCGAACTGGACCTGTATGCATATACGGTTGCCGAGGCCCCGGTCTTTGAAACCGTCAACGCCAGCGATGGCCTGACGTACTCGCAGTTGGTCGGCTCGAGTGTGGACTTGATGTTCAACCCCGCCGAATTCACCGGCGGCCGCTTGAACCCGTTCTCCAACCGCAAGATTCGCGAGGCCATGCACTGGCTGTTGGACCGCGATTACGTGGTGCAGGAGATCTATAAAGGCCTGGCCCTGCCGCGCTTCACCGTGTTGACCACGGTCTTCCCCGACTACGCGCGCTACGCCGACATGATGCGCGAACTGGAAGCGAAATATGCCTATAACCCCGAGAAGGCCAGGGAAGTGGTCTCTGCGGAAATGGAGGCCATGGGGGCCGAACTGGTGGACGGCAAGTGGTCATTCAACGGTGAGCCTGTCACACTGATCTTCCTCATCCGCACGGAAGATAACCGCCGCCCAATCGGCGATTACTTTGGCGCGCAATTGGAATCCATCGGCTTCACGGTGGACCTGCAATATAAGAATCGCACCGAGGCTTCGCCCATCTGGAACCAGAGCGACCCGGCCGAAGGGTTGTGGAACCTGTACACCGGGGGCTGGATCTCTCCTTCGATTGACCGCGACGAAGGCGACCTGTTCAGTGCTTACTTTACCAATCGCGGCAGCGCCGGCCCGTTGTGGCAGGCCTATGTCCCCGTCCCTGAATTCGACGCGGCCGCGTTGGCGTTGGAAGGCAACAACTTCCAAAGCCTGGAAGAGCGCCGTGAACTGTTCGCGACCGCCCTGCGCCTCTCGATGGAGGAGTCCTACCACGTGTGGGTTGTGGATGAGGCCTCCTTCTCGCCGCGTGTCGCTAACTTGAGCGTTGCCTCCGATCTCGCAGGCGGGTCGCAAGGTTCCACCATTTGGGGCCAGACCCTGCGCTTTAACGACCAGGTGGGCGGTACGGTTCGCATCGCCCAGCCCGGCATCATGGTGGAACCGTGGAACCCGATCGCCGGAACCAACTGGATCTATGACTCGATGCCCCAGCGCGGTCTGAGCGACAACGGCGTCATCGCCGATCCGTTCACGGGATTAGCCTGGCCGCAGCGCATCGAACGCGCCGAGGTCGTGGCAAAGGAGGGCCTGCCGATCACAAAGACTCTCGACTGGGTGGATCTCGGTTTCGAGTCGGAGATCACCGTCCCCGAGGACGCGTGGGTGGACTGGGACGCCGCCGCGCAGAGATTCATCACCGCCGGTGAGAAATATCCCGACGGCCTGAGTGCCAACGTCAAGGCGACTGTTTACTATCCGGCCGACCTGTTCTCGACGACCGAATGGCACGACGGCAGTCCGCTTTCCGCGGCCGACTTCGTGATGTCCATGGTCATGCTCTTCGATACGGCCAAACCCGAAAGCGCCATCTACGATGAAGCCTCGGTCGGCTCGCTGGAAGGCTATCTCTCCCATTTCAAGGGCGTGCGCATCGTCTCGACTGACCCGCTGGTGATCGAAACTTACGATGACGCGTACCTGCTGGACGCCGAGTTGATCATCTCGCAGAACCAGACCTATCCGAATCCCACCTGGTGGCCGCAATATGCTTATGGCGAGGGCGCCTGGCATTCCCTGACGCCGGGTGTACTGGCCGAAGCCAACCAGGAACTGGCCTTCTCCACCGACAAAGCCACCGCGCTCGAAGTGGAATGGAATAGCATGATCAGCGGCCCAAGCCTCGACATCCTGAAGAAGTATCTCGACCAGGCCG
>CAYWST010000605.1:0-2529 GCA_964461075.1 uncultured Solibacteraceae bacterium
ACCTTGAGATGCAGCTTGCTGGCGGCGACCGCGCCCGCCAGGGTCGAGTTGGTGTCGCCGTAGAGCAGAACACAGTCCGGGCGCGCCTGTTCGAGCGCCGGTTCCAGGCGCTTGATCATCTCGCCGGTCTGTTCGCCGTGTTTGCCGGAACCGACGCCGAGGTGGAAATCCGGCGCCGGAATGCGCAGCTCCTCGAAAAAGACGCCGCTCATCTGGCTGTCGTAGTGCTGCCCGGTGTGGACGATCCGATGCTCGGGCCGGGACGTTTCCGCCGCGTTTTCCACGGCGCGGCACACCATGGCGGCCTTGACGAACTGGGGCCGGGCGCCGACGATCGAGAGGATCTTCATCGGCATTGCGGTTAGCGGTAGAAGCTGGCGATCGCGTCGCAGACATAAGCGACGGCGTCTTCGGCGAGTTCGGCGTAGACGGGCAGGGCGAGACTTTCGCGGGCCGCCTTTTCGCTCCGCGGAAAGTCGCCGTCCTTGTAGCCCAGATAGGCGAAGCACTTCTGCTGGTGCATGGACAGCGGGTAATAGACCTCCGTGCCGACGCCCCGCTGCGCCAGGTGGTCCTTGAGCTCGTCGCGCCGCGGTCCGCAGATGACGAACTGGTTGTAGACATGGCGCGTGGTCGAGGCGGCGGGGGAGGGCAGGCGGACGGGGAGGTCCAGGGCGCCGAGGCGCTTCCGGTAGAGGCCGGCGTTCTTCTGCCGTCCAGCCGTCCAGCTGTCTAAATGTTTGAACTTCACCCGCAGCACGGCCGCCTGCAGGGCGTCGAGCCGGGAGTTGACGCCGACCCACTCGTGGTAATACTTCTTCTTGCTGCCGTGAACGCGGAGAGCGCGCAGTTTCTCGGCCAACCCGTCGTCGTTGGTGGTGACCAGGCCTCCATCCCCGTAGCAGCCGAGGTTCTTGGAGGGGAAGAAACTGAAGCAGGCCATATCGCCGAGGTTGCCGCAGGAGCGGCCCTTGTACTCGGCGCCGATGGACTGCGCGGCGTCTTCGATGCACACCAGATTGTGCTTGCGGCAGAGTTCGGCGATGGGGTCCATTTCGGCCGGGGCGCCGAACAGGTGAACGGGGATGACGGCCTTGATTCTGTGGGGGCGGGAGAGGGCCTGTTCGACGGCCGCGGGGTCGAGGTTGAAGGTGGATTCCTCGATGTCGGCGAAGACGGGCCGGGCGCCGGCCCGATGGATCGCGCCGGCGGTGGCGAAGAAGGTGTACGGGGTGGTGAGAACCTCGTCGCCTTGGCCGACGCCGGCGGCCAGCAGGGCCAGAAAGAGGGCGTCGGAGCCGGAAGCGCACCCGATGGCATGCCGGGTCTTGGTGTACTGCCGCGCCACTTCTTCCAGTTGAGTCACCTCCGGACCCATGATGAAAGTCTGGGCGTCGATCACACGGGTGACTTCGGCCAGCACCTCATCGCGGATGGTGGCATGCTGCGCCTTGAGGTCGAGCAGCGGCACTTTCCGGGCGGCGGCGGTTTCGCTGGTAGCCATCTGGGTAAGCTCCTCCTGTTCTGTTCGTTAATCGGCCGGAACGGGGCGCACCTCCAGCCCCGTTTTCTCATAGGCGGCTCCGCAGGCGGAGCATTTCGCGGTCTGCGCCGCTCCCTCCCCGCCGAACTTGAGTTTGACGCCGCAGGCGCACATCCATCCATTGAGCTTGGCGGGATTGCCGTAGACGAGCGCGTAATCGGGCACGTCGCGGGTCACGACCGCGCCGGCCCCGACGAACGCGTAGCGTCCGATGGTGATCCCGCAGACGATGGTGCAGTTGGCCCCCAGCGAGGCGCCCCGCTTCACCAGGGTCGTGCGGTACTCGTCGCGCCGCAGCACGTGGCTGCGCGGATTGACGACGTTGGTGAAGACCATCGAAGGCCCGCAGAAGACATCGTCTTCCAGGATGCAGCCCGTGTAGACGCTCACGTTGTTCTGAATCTTGACGTTGACGCCGATCACGACGTCCGGCGAAATGACGACGTTCTGGCCGATGTTGCAGCGCTCGCCGATCCTGGAGTTCTTCATCACATGGGTGAAGTGCCAGATCTTGGCGCCGGCGCCGATCTCACAAGGCTCGTCAATCACGGCCGTGGGATGGGCGAAGTAGTTCTTTTCCGAGTCGCTCATTCAGCGGGCCTGCTCCTTCCGCGCATACGCGCTTATCCACGATGCAGCCAGGCGCTCGCCATCGCGTTGAGAGCCACCGGCTCACCGTTCATCTGCAACGACCTCTGCGAGGCGTCGAGGACCTGGAGGACTTCGACGCCCTCCTCGGCCGGGGTTCGCGGCGCTTTCCGGGTGGCGACGCACTCCAGGAAGTGGCGGCACTCGCTGTTCAGCGGTTCGGAAGCGTCAAACGGCACGTCGATGGCCTGTGCGTTGGCCGCCACTGGAATCCCGTCTTTCCATTCGATCCGTTTCTCAAACAACAGCAGTTTGCGGTCCGGCCGCGAATCCTCGAACACGGCCATCTGCTTGCTCCCAATCACCACCAGGCGCTGTTCCTTGTATGGGTGCAGCCA
>CAYWST010000606.1:0-2527 GCA_964461075.1 uncultured Solibacteraceae bacterium
GCTCCCCTGAGCCGCGAACACGCGCTGCTGAAGCCGCGAGCGTAAGGTAGGGGCCTCGTGACCAACCGGAGATCGACAACACCCTGTCCTGCATTCCACCGCTACTCCAGTAGATGCGGATACGCCGCCATCACGCGGCCGATCTCCTCCGCCTGCCCCGGCGACAGCGTCTCGTTCGGATTCAGGCACCAGATGCCCTCCATCAGCCCCTGCCTCCTCAGCGCCTCGTGAATCCCCGCGATGCATCCGTGGAAATGGTTCGCCGCGTCAAACAGCGCCGCGTTCAGATCGGTCAATTGCGCTCCAAGCGTAAGCATCTCCAGTGGCACGGATCCCCCGCTCTCGTGAATGCCGTGAATCCGGCTTAGCATCTCCGCCGCTGGGCGCGTCCCCACCGCCCACTGCCCCAGCAACCCGCCCACAATCCGCATCCGGATGCCGCCCACTTCGAACGGCGTCAGCAGATCCGTCACGATCGTATCGTCGTTGCCCGTGTACAGCGCGATCTCGCCCGCGCGTCCCGAAGCCGCCACGCCCCGAAGCACATCGAGCGTCTGATACCGGTTGAACGGCGCGATCTTGATCGCCGCCAGCGCCTCCAGTTCCGCTGCCCGCCGCCAGAACTCTTCCGGCAGCAAACGCCCTCCCACCGCCGGTTGAAGATAGAACCCGAAGACCGGCAGCACCTCGCCGATCGCCCTCAGGTGCTCGATCATCTCCTTTGTCGACGCCTCGCGAAACGCCGCCAGGCTCACCAGCGCTGCGTGATAACCCAAGTCCCGCGCCAGCCCCGCTTCACGAACCGCCTGCGCCGTGCGGCCGCAAGCCCCCGCCACGAGAATGGCCTCCGAACCTCTCGCCGCCTCCGCCGCCAACGAGAGAACCGGCTCGAGCAGTCCGTGATCCCGGATCGCGAACTGGGTCGTATGAACCCCCACCGCCACTCCGCCCGCGCCCGAGTCGAGGTAATAGCGCGTTAACCCTCGCTGCCTCGCCTCGTCCAGCTTCCTCTCCGCCGTTAACGCCAGCGGATGCGCCGGAATCACGCACCCCTCCATCAGCCTGCGCCGCCAGCCGGTGAACTCCATGCCTGCATTCTACCCGCTGCCCGGGATGCCTACACTTGCGAGGGCTCAGTTGGACTCGCACGGCAATTGCGGGATTCGCTCGAAGTGCCGGTCGCGCGTGATCAGCGTCAGATCGTGTTCCAGCGCGAGCGCTGCGATCCAAAGATCATTATCCGGCACAGGGGTTCCCGCACGCTTGAGTTGAACGAAGAGTCTGGCGTAGTGTTCCGCTGTCTCCCGGCCAGGCGGCAGCACGGAAGCCGTCGCCTTGGCCAGGAATCGCTGCAACAGGACCACATTGCGGCGCCTTTGGCTGCCTCCCTGAAAGCCTGCCTTCATCTCCCCCAGGACGATGAGCGGAACCGCCACCCCCTCGCATACGCTCGGACGCTCGGCCAGCCCTGCGTCGCCCCGAAGCAGGCCGGTGAGACGGCTCGTGTCTATTGCAACTCTCACTTCCATTTGTCCAGGTCGATCCGCCGGCCGGCCGCAAGGATCTCGTTAAACGCCGCGTCAGGAACCCACTTCCCCACGAGATCCGAGAAGTCCGCTCTCTTCTTGACGCCCATCGCCGCTTCGCTCATCTCGTCAATGATCATCTGATTCAGACTGACCCTCCGCTTCGCCGCTTTCCGCCGGAGGACGGTGTCCACCTCCCGCGGCACGCCTCGAACGGTGTATTGGACGGATCGTGCTTGCTTCTTTATGCCGGCATGGCAGCAGAATGAGCAGGCGCTCTTTCGCGTTTCACTTCCTCCGCCTTGCCACCGATACCAGCCGGTCCGCGGCATCGAAACCGCAATCCGTCATTGCAGCGATCCCCGTCGGCGAGACACCGGGCAACGGCGTCTTGTCTTCATGAAACGGATACCGCTCCATGAGTTCCACGCGGTGACGCGCCAGTTCCGCCCTACGGCGTCGCCGCCAGGCTCCACTCCCGCCGGGGAGGCAAAAACCGAACCGGCAGGATGGGCCAGTAGATCAATAGCCAGGGGGGGGCAAATGAAATGATCAAAGTGGGCCAGGCCTGAGTAGCGAACCCAAGCCTGCCGATCTGCTCGTAGAGCGCGTCCTTCTCAAGGTCCTCATCCCGGCGCTTGCGCTTCCGGCCGTCGACGAAGAGTTCGGCCAGTTGCTCCTGCGCCGTCTTCCGCCACTGACCAGCCTGGATCGGGTGCACGTGATACTGCGAGGCCAACTGCGTGAGTGTCCGCTCCCCGCGGATCGCCTCCAGCGCCACCTTGGCCTTGAACTTCGGGCTGTACTGCTTGCGCGTGGTCGTCATGGCCGCTCCTGCGTTCACGACTGCGCCAGATTCCAACTTATTGGGTGGTCTGAAATCCTGGGACCACTATAGTTCGCCGTCACCGTCTTATTCGCGGTCATCGTCACGTACGCCGGATTTGCCGTCCCGCTCAGGTCCCCGCTCCAGCCCGTAAACGTGTACCCCGCGTTCGGCG
>CAYWST010000607.1:0-2511 GCA_964461075.1 uncultured Solibacteraceae bacterium
CCGACAGGCTAGTTTTTCTGCCAGGGGAAGCGCGCTCCGCCCTGGTCGCGGTGTTCGACGCGGTCGTAGAGGTGCTTCTCGTTGGTCGTGCCCAACCCCTCGTTGTAGAGGCTTGTGAGCCCGAGGGCTTCGCGAAGATCCTCGCCGAAGGCGTGGAGGGCTTTCAGGTGGTCCGCGAGCGCGGCCAGCTTCTTTCCCGAGGGGGCGAGGAAGATCTTCTGGTAGCCGAGATCGGTCAGGAGTGCGACCTCGTCGCCGAGCGCGATGCCGACATCGGCAATGCGCGGCGTTCCGCCGGCGGTCTCGCGCAGAAGGGCGGCGAGATTGCCTTTCCGGACTCGCGTGGCGCCTTGCGCCGATTCCACCTGGTAGCCAAGCGACCGGAGCCGGTCCATCTGTTCGCTGAAAGACAGAACCTTGGGCGTTTCCCTCTTGAAAAACATGAGTGCTCTCTCAGTATAGAATGGCCGTGCGATGAAGATCTCCCGCCGCTCAGTCCTGCAAACCGCCCCCGCATTCATTCAATCGGCGTCGCAGCGCCCGCCGAACATCCTGTTCATGCTTTCTGACGATCACAGCGAACCGTTCCTCGGCGCCAGCGGCCACCCGGTCGTGAAAACGCCGGTCATCGACCGGATCGCCTCTGAAGGCACGAGGCTGACTCGCGCTTACACCACCGCGCCGCAGTGCGTGCCCTCGCGTGCCGGCATCATGACCGGGCGTTCGCCCGTCGCTGTCCGCATGGGGCGATTCAGCTCGCCGCTGCCGCCGGAGGCGATCACCATTCCCGACGTGCTCAAGGAGCGAGGCTACTACCGCGGGGTCTGCCGCCGTTACTTCCACCTTGACGGCGTTGTCAATCCGAACGAAGTCACCAGGCGGGTTTACGACGCACACGACCTTCGCACGTTCAAAAACCGTATGGACTTCCTCGACCGGACCGGTCCGCGGGCGAAGACTCCCGAGATCGTCGAGCAGTTCCTCGGCCAGGTACCGAAAGGACGGCCGTTCTTCTTCTGGGTGAACTTCAGCGATCCGCACCATGTCTGGGACGCCGACGCGATCAATCCACCGTACGATCCGGCGAAGATGCCTGTGCCGGGGTGGCTGCCCGACCTGCCCGGGGTGCGGCACGACCTGGCGCGCTACTGCGGCGAAGTCGCCCGTGTCGACGAGGAAGTCAGTTGGGTGCTCGAGATCCTCAAACGCCGCGGCCTTGAGGAGAACACGATGGTGGTATTCATGGGCGACAACGGCGCTGCGCTGCCCCGCGGGAAGGGTTCGCTCTACGAGATGGGCTGCCGCGTCCCTCTCATTGCGAAGTGGGCGGGCAGGATCAAGCAAGGGCAGGTGAGCGACGCCCTGATCTCGGGTGAGGACATCGCGCCGACGTTTATCGAAGCCGCCGGTCTGAAGCCTCCGGCGATCATGAGCGGGCGGAGCTTCCTGCCGCTGCTGGAAGGGCGCGAATACAAGCCGCGCGAATCCGTCTTTACGGCGAGACTGCCCCACGGCAACTCCCCGGTGACGCCCACAACCATGGCCTCCACCTTCGACCTGTCGCGCGCGGTAAGAACCCGGACGCACCGGCTGATCTACAACTGCACGCCGCACATGCGCTATCAACCGGTGGACAGCGCCAAAGATCCGGGCTGGCAGGACATCCTGGCCGCCCATCAGGCGGGCCGCCTCGCCCCGGCCTTCGAGAAGCTCTACTTCACCAACCCTCGTCCGGTGCTTGAGCTCTACAACCTTGAGAAAGATCCCAACGAACTCGAAAACATCGCCGGCCAGCCGGGGACGGAAGGCGTCATGAACCAGCTCATGGGCGTCATGCAGGAGAAGATGATCCTCGACTACGACTTCCTTCCGCCTCCGATGGCGCTTTAGGCATCGAGAAACTGTGGAAACGAGGGTTGCCGTTGCCGGCGCGACTGGTTACATAGGCGGCCGGCTCGTTCCTCGCCTCCTGGAACTGGGCTACCGGGTCCGCTGTCTTGTGCGGACTCCGGCCAAACTCGAGGGCCGCGAATGGGCGAGCCATCCGAATCTCGAGATCCATCTTGCAGACTGGAAGAACCTGGAAGGCTGCCAGGCGGCTTACTATCTCGTGCATTCGATGATGTCGGCGGGCGGGGAATACGCCAGCCGGGACCGCGAACTCGCCACGGGCTTCGCGCAGGCTGCCCGCAAGGCGGGAGTACAGAGGATCATCTACCTTGGCGGCCTGGGCGAGACCGGCGCGGATCTCAGCGAGCATCTCGCCTCAAGGCGCGAAGTCGAGGAGGCGCTCGCCTCCTCGGGCGTTCCCGTGACCGTTCTCCGCGCCGCGATGATTATCGGATCAGGCTCGGCTTCATTCGAGATCCTCCGCTACCTGGTTGAACGGCTGCCCGTCATGGTGACGCCGCGATGGGTGAGCACGCCATGCCAGCCGATCGCGGTGCGGAACGTCCTCGGTTACCTCACGGGCGTGCTCGAGCGTCCGGAGACCGCCGGCCAGGTCTACGA
>CAYWST010000608.1:0-2495 GCA_964461075.1 uncultured Solibacteraceae bacterium
GCTTGAGATAGGGCGCCAGTTCCGCCGCTGCGGGCTCCGGATCGGGGAGAGGATCATCGAAGGAGTCGACAATCTTGAGAGGTTCATCGACTGCCTGTGTCCAGAAAGCGGCCAGCTCCTGGTTTGCCAGTTTTGCCGCAAGTTCCGCGGACAGGAGAGCCTGGCGAAGAAAGGCTGTCTGGGAAGAAGCCTTGACTACATCGGCGCGCGCCGCTTCGCCCGCCCCAGCCAGAAGCCGGGCGCGGCGCTCGAAAGCCTCGCTCTCGGCGAGGACGTCGCGAAAGGCATCGGCCAGATGCCTGGCCAGCAGAAGCCTGTAGTAGGCGGCGCCTACTGCGCGCCGCAGATCACGCTCGGCCATCGCGAGACTGGCTCCTGCGAGAGTCTGTTGGGCCCGGGCTCGGGCGTACTCGGCCCGGAGGCGGCCGTAGGTGTCGATTTCCTGGAAGACGGTGGCCAAACCCACGAACTCCCGGATCCCGTTCAGAGCCACGAAGCTCATCATGCTTTTGTCCTGTTGCCACGGGCTGTTGTAGACGTAACCGGCTGTCGCGGCGCTGCCCGGCAGAAAGCCTGCCCGAGCAATCCCCACGCCGCGGTCGGCGATCTCACGGTCCCGCCGCGCCATGCTGACCGGGGAGGGGACGGCGACGGCTTTTCGGACGCAATCCTCCAGGGACAAGGGAGCATCTGCGCCGGGCGGCGGGCCCTGAGCGAGTACGGCCAGACTGAATGCCAGGCACCCGCTCCAAACTGATGACAGGCATCGGAGGAGCACTCTTCCCATGCAATCACCCGAACCTGAAAACAACCTGAAAGAAGCTGCCGCTTTCAGACAATTTTCAGATTCAGGCCGCATGGTGTAGTGTTGTGACCATGCGGGTGCTTGTTGTCGAAGACGACCCTCGGATGTGCGAACTCTTGACGCAGGGTCTGGTCGAAGAGGGGCATGCCGTTGTCGCGGTCCGTGACGGGGAGGAGGGCCTTTCGGCGGCCCGCACGCGAGCCTTCGAGGTGCTCGTCCTCGATGTCATGCTGCCGAAGCTGGACGGCGTCACGCTGGCGCGCCGCCTGAGGGATGAACGGGACTCGACACCGATCCTCATGCTGACGGCCCGGGACCAGGCTCCGGACATTGTGCGCGGTCTCGACAATGGCGCCGACGACTACCTCACAAAACCATTCTCCTTCGAGGTCTTTCTGGCGCGTTTGCGCGCGGTCAGCCGGCGGGGACCGATCCCTCAGCCGATCTGCCTGAGGGTTGCCGACCTGGAGTTGGACACTGCCACCCGCGAGGTGCACCGCGCGGGCCACAAGACTCGATTGAGCCGGACGGAGTACGCCCTGCTGGAACTTCTGATGCGCCGCCCGGGCCATGTCATTCCGCGTGAGACCATCATGGAGAGCGTGTGGGGATTTGGAGCAGACGTGGAAGCCAACACGCTTGACGCATTCGTGCGACTGCTCAGGACGAAGATCGAACCTCCCGGTTCAAAGCGACTTCTTCAGACGGTACGAGGCACCGGGTACACGGTACGAGAGGCTGAAAGTTGAACCGCCGGTCCATTCGATTCCGGCTCACGTTGTGGTATCTGACCGCACTGTCTCTCGGGATCTGCTTGTTCGGGTTCATCGTGTGGGCAGTGATGCGCGAACAAATGCTCAGGAACCGCAACGAGGGCATCGACAAGCGGCTGGTGGCTCTCGGCGAGTTCCTTGAGTTGGAGGCCAGGGATAGCCATCTGGAAGCAATCCGGGAGGAGGCCCGGGAGTATTCAACAGGGCTCCCCTCGGGCAATGGACTCCGTGTCTTCGACCCTCGGGGCAGTGTCGTGTTTGAGCGGGCTCCGGCTCCGGGCGAGGTTCTTGTTCGGAGCCGCGAGGTCCAGGCGCGGGGCATGAAGTTCACGATCGAATTGAGTACGCCGCTCGACGATTTCTATCGCACTCTTTCACTCTTGCGATGGGTGCTTCTCGGCTCACTGCCCGTAGTCCTTCTCCTGGCGGGTGGAATGGGATGGTGGCTTGCGGCACGGGCTCTGATTCCTGTTGATTCGATGACAAGAGAGGCCAAGGCGATGAGCACGAGAGATCTCTCGGCGCGTCTGGCGCTGCCGGGGACAGGAGACGAACTCCAGCGGCTGGGCGAAGCGTGGAATGAGTTGCTGGGCCGGATCGAAGCTTCGATGAAGGCTGTCACGCGTTTCACGGCCGACGCTGCGCACGAATTGCGAACCCCACTCGCCGTCATCCGCACGGCCTCCGAAATTGCCCTGCGGCACGGCCGATCTCCAGACAGCTACCGCAAGACGCTCGAGTCGATTCACCGGGAGACCGCCTCCATGACGGACTTGGTGGAGCAGTTGCTCCTGCTTGCACGGGAGGACTCCGGTCAATGGCAGTTCCGCTTCGACGCGATCCGCCTTGGCGACACCCTCCGCGAGCTTCAAGGAACGCTCGCTCCGGCAGCTCAAGAGAAAGGGGTTGCCCTGGAG
>CAYWST010000609.1:0-2487 GCA_964461075.1 uncultured Solibacteraceae bacterium
CGGATTGCCCGATCAGGTCGTACTTCTTTTGCGCGGGATCGGCCATCATCCAGTCACTCGTTCCGGCTCCGGCGTCCGCCCACTGCGGGATAGTCAACACATTAATACTAGTGCCGCGGCTGCCGGGAATTCTCTCACGATTGTCGTTGACTCTCCATTATCGCCACAACTTCGGCTACTGCTCTGCCTCGAGCCTGACTACATACGCCTCCGCCCCGATCTCCTTCCTCAACTCATCGGCCAGCCTCCGCGCCTCCTCCTCGCCCGGCTTCTCCCCCACCAGCACTCGCCACGGTGTTTTCGATCCCTCTCTTTTCACGATTCTCACCGGCGCGAACCTTTGCTCCAGCCGCTCTTTTAACGCTTCTGCGTTCTCCCGTGACGCGAATGCGCCGGCCTGCACTGCGAATCCGCTTCCCGGTTCCTCTCTCGCCGGGCCATAACCTTCCACCCGCAATTTGACGCGCGCCGTCCCCGGCCCGATCATCCCGATGGCTTCCGCCGCCGCCCGCGACAGGTCGATCACGCGTCCGTCAACAAAAGGGCCTCGATCCGTGATGCGAACCCGGACCTCCTTCCCGTTGTCCCGATTCTCCACCAGCACCAGCGCGCCGAACGGCAGCGTTCTGTGCGCCGCCGTCAGCTTCTCCATGTCGTACGTCTCGCCGTTGGCCGCTTTTCTGCCGTGATACGGATGACCGTACCAGCTCGCTACGCCTTCTTCCGTCCATCCCGCCGGCGGCTTTGACGGCGTCTGCGGCGCGCGTCTCTTCTTCGAGCAGCCGCTCATCATCATCAGCGCGCCGACCGCCGCGCATGCCATCAGAACGCGTCCCGGCATCATCTACCATCATGCCAGTGACGCGCTCCATCCAAAAACATTTAACGTCTACTTCGTTCAATAGCTCCAAGCGACTGTGCGACGGGGCTTTGGAGGTTCGACATCATCACTTTTTTCTTGACTTCCATGCTGAACCAAGTTTATAAAGAGATCACAAAGCGATCGCGTCAAGTGGTCGCTATCTTGATGTACGGGAGAACAACTCAATGTTGAACGCGACCAAGAAGGCAGCCAAGAAGGCGGCCAAGAAGCCGGCGAAGAAAGCCGCGAAGAAGAAATAGCAACGCTGCGTTCTATACGAGCGCGGAAACAGGGATCAACCGGACGGCTCAGCGAAAGCTGAGCCGTTCGCCTTTTTACGCCGCCTTCATTCCCTCTCGAGCAGCATCGCCTGGAAGCTTTCCCCCATGCCGAAAAGCAGCGTCTTCAACTGCTGCGTCATCTTCTCGCGATCTCCCTCCAGCGCAGATTCGAACGCATCCCTCTCTCCCGCGCGCAACAGCAGAGACGCCAATGTCTCCATTCGCGTCATCTTCCAGCCGCGCAGCGCCGCTTCCTTCTCCAGCCGCGTCCAGGCGACGTGCGCCGTGATGTCCTGCTCGCCCGGGGAACGCAACACGTCGTCCACGGCGCGATGCCGCCGGTAGCTCATCAGGGTCCCGCGCGGAAAACGCAGCAGCTCGCGCTCGGTGTATCCGTAGTCGATCGCCAGGATCTTTCCGTCCGGCGCCGCGCGCGTCATCGCATCCAGTACCGAGCCATACTCAACGGGCAACTCGATCCACCAGGACCCATCTCCCGGCAGATGAGCGTCCACTGCCCGCGCGTAATCGAGCCATTCACCTTGCAGTTGATCTCGTTCCCGCCACACAGAACGCCCGTCCTCCACCATCACGCGCATCTCGCGCCACACGCCGTCCTCTCCCCGCTTCGCCACATCCACCGGCAGCGCGTCGAACAATTCGTTCGCAAAGACCACCGTCCCGCTCTTCGCGGCGGGCGGCTCTGAGCCTCGCTCCACAAGAGCATACTCCGCCACCTGAGCGAAACTCTCTCTCATCTCGCCGCGACCTCCGCCCCAATCGAGAATCCTCTGCGGCTTCCACTCCGCCAACGCCGCCGCCAACAGCCTTCCGAACACCGGCTGCATCTGCGCCGCCGTGAAGAAGTCGCCTTCCTTCCCGAATGGGTCCCGCTCCCGCGCGTAGTATCCCGCGCCCGGCGCGTACAGCGCCCGCTCCATGAACTCCGAGAACTTCACCGCCCCTCTCCCCCGTTCAACTGCTGCGGATTCTTCGTGAACATCTCGCACAAGTAATCGTGCAGGCAGTCATACAAGTACCGTTGGAAATTCCACTCGAACTGTCCGTGACTCACATCCCTCTCGTGAACCGGGGCCACATAAACGTGCGCCCCCTCCACCTGCTCCTTCAGCTCGATCACCAGCTCCACTCCGCCTCCGGCCGCCTCTCTCGCCGAGAACTTCAGGAGCACGTGATCGTACTTTTTCAGTTCCGCCTTCACCCGTTCGAGTGGACTCATGGGAAGCCTCATTGTAAGTTCATGTCATGGGCCCCGCCGATCTCATTCGCGTGAAAATCAGCAGCGAAGCCGCCGAAGCCGTGGCCCTGACGCCTGTCGTCGCC
>CAYWST010000610.1:0-2487 GCA_964461075.1 uncultured Solibacteraceae bacterium
GCTTACGGGAAACCTTGCTCGCGGCATTCTGCAATTCCCGGTATTCGCTCGCCTTGGTGTCTTCCCACTCCGAAAGCAATTTGCGGCGCTGAGCCTCGTGGCTTGCAAGATCGCGGTGAAGCGCGTCTTTCTTATCCTTCAACGGGCGAAGTTCTTCAATCTGTTTGCGAAGGCGAATGAATTCCTCCCCATCAACCTTTGATTTCTGCAATTCACGCAGGAGCTTTTCGTATGTCTCTTCGATGGCCTTCCGCTTCTCTTCCCAACGAGATTTGGTTTCCGCAACCCCGGCGTCGGCCTGTGCTAACGCTTTGGCGAGCTGACCGGCGATGCCCTTAATCCCTGTGCTCAATGTTGCCAGGATCTTTTCAATCTCATGGAGGATGCTTGCATTCGGGAGTCCTTCCAGGGCTTTGGAAGTGACGAATGCAGCATCGACCGGAAGCGTTTGAACCAGCTCCTCGTAAAGTGAGCGGACAGGATCAAGCCTTTCCGAGACGCTTGTGAACACCCGCTCTTCCCGAATCAGGAGGCTCTTTTCCTTTAACCGTTCTTCAAGCCCGGCCTCCTGAAAGCGCTTCTGAGTCTCCTCCAGACCAGGTAGGGCCGCAAGTCGCTCGTCAAGCATTTTCATCTCACGTTGGACCGATACAATACTGCTCCGCGAGCGGTGCAAATCGAGCTTGAGCTTTGTCTTCCGTCCCAATATGGACGGATCTCGTTCGACAAAACGCTCCAACAGTAACGTCAGCTTCTCGCGGCTCTTTGTCAGTTCAGATATTTCATGTTGTCCGAAGACTTCGACTCCGGGCATCACGTCTTTCGGCGACAGCGTCAGGACCTCACCAGTCTCGTCCTTCACAATTGGTGGATTGGGAACCGACCTCTCAATCGTGTAGCAGCGAACGGATGGCTTATGAGAGCGCACCAGTAAAGACACCTTAGTGCCGGAACGGAGCACATATTTGATAACACCCTCGTGAGCCTTGTGCGCATCTTCTCCAAGTGGTTCGAGGCCGAGCGTATACCTCAGGCTCTCGATCATGGTCGATTTCCCCGTTCCCCGACCACCGACGAGAACATTGAGGTTCTCGTTGAAATGCACTGCGGTGCCGTCGAGAAACCCCCCTTCCCAGGCCATCGCCAGAAACTCGGCATGTGGCTCCGGGGCCGGATCGCTGTTCAATCGGATGCGTGATAGTGGGTCGAGGAAGGCTTGTCGCAATGCTTCAACAGAGACGTCGGACATCTTGATGTAGCAGGATGCACTGTCCTTCTTTAGATCCTCCGGGCTATTGACATCGCAAGCGTTGATGACGGCTACGGGACGGCTGCGATAGTATTCCCCGCCCTTGTTCTCTAGAATCTGCCTGACGCCGTCTGGAGCAGTACTAGCAGGTCCAGCAATGGCGCATGCGAGCAGTAGATCTGACTTCCATACATTGACTCGACTCTGGCCGGAGAGTTTCTTGAGGAGTCCGCCCTGTTCCGAAATTGCATGGGCGGCAATACAGATCGCTCCCCAACTCTTTGCCGCGCCGAGGAGTTCCTCGGAGTCCAAGCTACCTGTCGGAGAATCCTCGTTGCTGTCCCGAATCCCACACTCACCTATGATCCGCTCCAGAACCTTGTCCTTTTCGGCGTCGAATAGGCACAGAAAATGAACACCGTCCTTAGTGACAGCTTCGAAGCCGCTGAATGCGAATAGCCCGGCACTACGAGCTGCTAGCACTAGACCCATAGATTTTTGAACGCGATAGTGGTCGGTGACGCCGATGACCTCGATGTTTGCTTCTTTGCAGGCCGAAATGATTGCGGCGTTGTAGTCTAGCTCAGTTGAATACGCAGAGGCCTTACTGTGTCGCGCGAGGTAGGCGAATGGGTTGACCTGCAAAGCGCAACGGTAGAACCGCGCTCCATTAGGTAAGCGAAGGGCCGAACTCATATGGCCTGACAGGGTGTTTTGTGAACTGCTTGCCTTGACTCTCATTGAGCTACCTTTGTTCAGATCGTGTTTTTTGATGGGCGACATACGTTTCTGCCGCATCACGCACGACCCACGCAAGCGAGACCTTCTTTTGTTTGGCGAGGCCCTCAAGAGTGGCGTATAGCTCAGCCGGAAAGCTAATCGAAGCACGAACCGAAGGGAAGCCGGTGTCCTTCGTCGTTGCAGTTCTTGCTCTTTTCGTCTTCATCACTTGACCTCTTGGTGCCTTCACCACATTACATCATCCTGGTGAACAGGCCAACCGCTTTCAGGACAGCTGCCGCTCAAGCGCACTGTCGGAGCGGGCTCATTGCGGTTTTGGCGCACAAGGTAGGTCGTCCAGGGTGACGGATCTCCCGTCAGGTTGAAAACAGACAGAACCTGTCACGTCACACCAAGCGGGCGGTCCAAATCTAGAAGGATGGCGAAGAGCATAGGGTTTCCGCACCGTAAGCGTCAGACCAACTCCGTCTTGATGGAGCCGGGGCGTCAGGTTTACC
>CAYWST010000611.1:0-2480 GCA_964461075.1 uncultured Solibacteraceae bacterium
CAGGTCTACGACCTGTGGGGCACGGAGTATCAATCCCTTTCAACCGTCCAGGATGGCGAGCGGATTCGAAGCGCCGTCGTGAGCGCCGATGACATCTACCTCCGCCAGGCCAGGAGAATCTACGCGAATTCCCACGTCACCGCGAACCGGCTGATGCGGTTCAACGGAATCAGCTCGACGATTCTCTACCCGCCGCTGCTCGAAACTCGCGGGCTCGAATGCGAAGCCTACGAGGACTTCGTCTTCTGCCCCGGACGCATGACGAACTCCAAGCGGCAGCGTCTCCTGATAGAAAGCATGAAGTACTGCCGCTCAGGCGTCCGGCTGGTAGTAGCCGGCAAGGAGGAGCCTCCACTGGATCTGCGGCGGATCGAGGAGTTCATCAGCGGCCACAACCTCCAGGACAAAGTTACCTTGATCGCCCGGTTTATCACCGATGAGGAAAAGGCGGCTTATTATCGCCGAGCCCTCGCCTGCGCTTATATCCCCTATGACGAGGACTCCTACGGCTATGTCACTCTGGAGTCGTTCGAGTGCCGCAAACCCGTGCTGACCTGCTCGGATTCCGGCGGGACTCAAATCCTTGTAAAAGACGGACGGACGGGGGTTGTCGTGAAACCCGAACCTCAAGCGATCGCGGCTGCGCTGGACCGGCTTTACGAGGACAGGCCACTCGCCATGCAACTGGGCGAGGCGGGCTATCGTCTGGTGCGGGAATTGAGAATCGGTTGGGATCGCGTGATCGAGAGCCTGACCGCATGAGGGTCGCCTGGTTCACCCCATTCTCCGAGGGAAGCGCGATCGGACGCTGCAGCCGGCTCGTTATCCGCGAGTTGTCGAAGCGGGTGGAAGTCGACCTATGGCACCCCTCCACGGAGAACCCGATCGAAACGGACATTCCCCGGCGCGCGTTTCACGCCCTGTCTGCTGATGACATCGCGCGCCTGAACGGTTACGATTTCGTCGTCTATAACCATGGCAACTACCTGCCCTACCACAAGGAGATCTTTCTCGCTTCCAGGCTCTATCCCGGTATCAGCGTCCTGCACGATTTCGTGATGCACAACTTTTTCGCCGCCTACTTCCGCGAAGAGCTGGGCGACCAGAACGCCTATATGACTGCCGTGCGGAAGCACTACGGGGAAGCGGGCTGGCACGCCGTCGAAGAAAGCGCCCGAAACGGGATGAACCTGTGGGATACGCCTGAGGTCGTTCACTATCCGCTATTCGAAGAAGCGATCGGCCCCGCGACGGGCGTGATCGTTCACTCGCAGTTCTTTTTCAAACGAGCCGCCGCTCTGTATGCCGGCCCCGTGGCGAAGATCTCTCTCCCCTACGATGCCAGCCCGGCGGCGCCGGCCCGATCCCGCGAGAGCCTCGGGATCCCGCCGGATCGCATCCTTCTGGTCAGCGCCGGCAGGGTCGTCCCGAACAAGCGCATCGAGGCGGTGCTCCAAACGTTGGCGCGGGAGCCTCAACTCGCGAATCGTGTCTTCTATGTGGTGATCGGTCAGCACCCTCCGGACTACGCGCCTGGACTCGCTGCACTCGCCTCGGAGCTTGGCCTGGATTCGACCGTCCGTTTCATTGGCTCCGCTCCCGGCGATATCTTTCAATCCTATTTGGCGCATTCCGATATCTTTATCAACCTGCGCTTCCCACCCACTGAAGGAGCCTCGGCATCCTGCATCGAGCAGATGCTTCACGGGCGCCCCGTGATTGTTGCCGACACAGGGTTCTTCAGCGAACTCCCCGATGATTGCGTTCTGAAGATCTCACCGGAGCGGGATTTTGCCGGCCTGAGCGCCGCGCTCCATGCGCTCCTCAATGACGCTGCAGCCGGGAAGCTTCTGGGACAACGGGCGAAATCCTATGCGGAGCGGGAGTTTCGGGCCGACAAGTACGCTCAAAGCCTGATCGAGTTCGCCGCGGAAGTTCGCGAGGCCACCCCGGTTCTCCGCACCGCCGATCGCCTGGCCGCCGAACTGAAACGATTGGGCGTCCCCGCCGGCTCCCCCATTGCCGGAACGCTGGCCGCCGAGATCTATTCGCTCTTCTGCCGGCCAACGGAGGACAAGCTGGCATGAAGCGACTCTCTCGTTGTTAACCTGCCCTCCTATCCCGACTTCGCACACGCCCCGGCGGCCGCGTCCGTTGTACACCACTTCGCCGGCTGAGGCTGGTTTCTTCGTGAAGCTCCCTCTCATGGACGGCGGATGGTGTCAGCACAGGATGGGATGGCAGGATTCCCGTCCGAAGCCAGCCTGACTTTCGCAGTTCGCGGCATTCGCGGCAGTTAAGTCTTTTAGAATCAGTGCGGGCATCGGCTTGGTCTTCACCACAAAAAGCGAGCTATCCGGCTGCGACTGCGTCCAACTGCGAGCTCTTGATGCGTGGTGGAGGTTGCGAGGGAAGCGTGATGCGAACCTGGTCCAGCAGGGCCTGGACGTCCGGTTCCGGCTGCGTGTGGCGCGGCAGCA
>CAYWST010000612.1:0-2480 GCA_964461075.1 uncultured Solibacteraceae bacterium
GGTTCCGCCCAGGCCAGGGGACGTGAGGGAGCGAAGCCAGGCTGCCGCTCGAGGAGGCGGAAGAGTTTGTCGCCGAGGGCGCGGATCGGGCTCGAATCGGGGGCGGGGGGGCCGTCGAGGTACTCGGCGGTTTCGGTGTTGTGCAAGGTGAGGAAGAGGTGGATCGGGTTGCCCTGTTTGAGCCACTGGGCGATGGCGGCGTGCTGGGCGGCGATTTCGGGCATGGATTCGGGGTTGAAGTGATCCCAATTTCGATTGAGGTCGAAGCCCTTATGGTTGAAGCGGACGCCGCCGCGGGCGACGCCGTCGGGGTCGCAAAGAGGGAAGACGTGAACGATGGCTCCGTCGCGGATGGCTTGGGCCTGCGGATCATTCGAGAGCAGGAAGCGAAGAAAGCCTTCGGCGACCCAGGATGTGCCGGACTCCCAACTGTGCTGGCGGGCCATGAGCCAGATGACCTTCTTCGGCGCCTCTGAAGCGCGGTTGGTGAGGGTCCAGTGGAGGAGGGGGCGGCCTTGGGGGGTGCGGCCAATGGCGGTTTCGCCGAAGGCGGGGTGGTTTCGGATTTCGCTTCTGAGCTTTGCGAGGCGCTGGTTGGTGTAAGGCGGCGTGTGCGCGACCCAGAGAGTGTTGCTGGTTGGTGTGATGCGGAGGGTGAGCTTGGGGATGGCGGGATCGTAGGTGAAGTCGGACCACGGCAGCCAGGTCTTGTTGTCAGCGCTGAAGAAGGGCGGGGTGTCGCCGTTGACGGCGCCTTTGTTCGGCTTGTAGTTGTATTCGCCGGCGAGGTTGGTGATGTCGATGGTGAGCGGCAGGCTGCGGACGCCGTCGAGACGGAAGTAATACCAGTTGGCCTGGCGGTTGCGGCCATCCTGATCGGTTTCGCCGGGGAGGGAGACAAGGATGTGGTTGGGCGCGGGCTGAGAGAAGGAGCGGATATTGCCGCCTTCGAAGTTGGAGGAGAGCTGGATGGCGAAGGCGAGGACGAGCATGGGGAGAGTGTATCGCGGGGGCCGCGGACTGGAGGAAGGCGTGAGAAACTGGATTAGAGCGGAAAGAAGTGCACAGACTGGCGCGGCGCGCCGGGCGACATCGATCATGCAGCCTCCATCGAAGGCAGGATGTTGTATGAAGCGGCGTGAGCAGGCGCAGCCGTTTCTCGGCAAGGCCGCTCCGGCCGAGGCCTTGGCGGGCGCCGTTCTGACCTCCACCTCATGGGGCTCGATCAGCATAAGCTCTGGTGTCTGCACAACGGCAGGCACGAGAAGCTGACCGGCTTCGGCGGGAAGGCGATCGAGCCGGAGTTCTCATAGGCGTCCTTATGCGTTTCTTTAGCGTTGGATACTTTCTGCAAGCCATTATGACTTCAACATTGATCAGCGCCGGCCTGCAGCCTCCGAAGGCGAAGGTCGAGCCCAAGACGATCGAACTGCACGGCGACAAGCGGGTCGACAACTATTTCTGGCTTCGGGAGAAAGAGAATCCGGAGGTGCGCGCGTATCTGGAGTCGGAGAACCGCTATACCGAAGCGGTGATGAAGGATACCGAAGGGTTGCAGCAGACGCTGTATGACGAGATCGTCGGGCGGATTCAGGAAGACGACGTATCAGCGGCGGTGCACCGCGGCGAATATGAATACTACACGGTGACGAAGAAGGGTTTGCAGTACTCGATCAACTGCCGCCGGAAGGGGGCGAACGGGCCGGAAGAGGTGGTGCTCGATTCGAACGAACTGGCGAAAGGGCACAAGTATTTCGTGCTGGGCGGATTCGCGCCAAGTCCCGATCAAAGGCTGCTGGCTTACGCGACGGACACCAAGGGCGACGAGAAGCTGAGCGTCCGCGTGAAGGAGATGGCGTCCGGCAAGCTGCTGGACGATGTGATCGAGGGTGCGTACTACGGGCTGGTGTGGGGCGAGGACAACAAGACGCTGTTTTACACGACGCTCGATTCAGCGCATCGGCCTTACAAGTTATTCCGGCACAAGCTGGGGACGAAGCAGAGCGAGGACGTCGAGGTTTATCACGAGAAGGACGAGCGGTTCACGGTGAGCGTCAGCAAGACGCGGAGCAAGGCGTTTCTGGTGGTCTCGCTCTCCAGCGCGATGACGCAGGAGACTCTGGTCATCGACGCGGCGAAGCCGGAAACGGCGCCGCAGGTGGTGATTCCGCGCAAGCAGGGCATCGAGTACGGATTGACGGAACGCGGCGGCCGGTTCTACGTGATGATCAACGACACGGGGAGGAACTTCCGGCTGGTGGAGATGGCGGCCGGGGAGCGGGAGCCTTCGAAGTGGAAAGAGCTGATCGCGCACCGCGCGGACGTGACGATTGAAGACGTGGAGGCCTACGCCGGGCACCTGGTGGTGACGGAGCGGGAGAAGGGGCTGAGGCGGATTCGCGTGCGGCGTTTTTCGGATGGTGCGGAGCATTTCGTTTCGATGCCGGATCCGGTGTACACGCTGGCGGCGAACACGGACG
>CAYWST010000613.1:0-2470 GCA_964461075.1 uncultured Solibacteraceae bacterium
TCGCTGCTGGTGTACTGGGTGCACACGGAGCTTGTCTACGGGAGCTGGTTCTGGTTCTGGAAAGAGAATCTGGGAACGGCGCAGACGGCTTTGATGGCGGTTGCGGTGATCGTGCTGATGGTGGGGCTCTCGGTGGCGCGGGCGGGCTACAAGGGCAATCCTGGGGCCTTGGCGTGGTTCAAACGGCAGTGGGCGCGCGGCCTGCAGACGGCTCCTCAGCCGACGGGAGACTGAGCGCGCGGTCCTGGGTAGACAGGCGCGGACGCTCGGCGCCCGAGTAGACGAGGTAAGGTCCCCTCGAACCATTGGGGAGAATGGTTTCCGTGTCAGTGCGGGCCTGCATCAACTGGCGCGGGGAGAAGCCGGAGGCTCCGGCCAGGTTCGCTCCGCGAAAGTCGGCGCCGAAAGTCGCGGCTCCCTGGAAGCGTGCGCCATCAAAGGTGGAGCCGGCGAGGCGGGCTCCGCGGAACTGAGCGCCACGAAAATCGGCGTTGCGGAAGACGCACTTGGCGAAGACGGCGCCGGACAGGTTGGCGTGGGTCCACTTGGCGCCGGCGCAATCACAAGCGGAGAATTCGGAGCTTTCGACGATGGCGTGCGAGAAGTTCGCGGCGCGGAGGCAGACCTTATTCAAACGGCTGAACTGAAGCCGCGCGTGATACCACAGGGTCTCTTCGAGGTTGGACTCGGTAAAGCGGCACTCCAGCAGGACGGCGTGATGAAACGAGGACTGGGGCAGGGCCGCCCCGGTGAATTCGCAGCGCGCGAGGCGGGCTTCGAGCCAGCGGGAGCCGGGAGCGCGGGCATTGAGGAGAGTGACGGCTTGCAGGATGGCTTCGCAGAAGGAAGCGGAGGCGAGGCTGGCGTCATTCAGGTTCGAGCGGGCCCAGATGGACTGGGAGAGGTCAGCCGAGGAGAGGTTGGCAAAGGGAAGCGAGCACTCTTCGAGTTCAGCGCCACGGAGGCGGGCGTTGCGGAGTTCGGCGGCGGGGGCGGTGAAACGCCGGAGATGAGCGCGGTCGAGCCATGCGCCCTGTTCGCGAACTCCTTCAATGACAAGACTTTCGGACTCCATGCGAAGGCCATGTTCGCGTCCGTCCAGCCACGCCCGATGCAGAGCAAGCTCGTTGCGCCACCGCTCAAGGGGAGCGATCTCGGATTCAGGCCGGGACGCGGAGGCGGAGAAGTCCATCCCATGTGCTTATCGGATGGGGAGAGGGATTCTGGAGGGTGAATGAGAGACGCCGCATCACACCTTCGCGCGCAATTCAGACACCAACGCAAAGGACCAGCCCGGAGGCTGGTCCTTTCCTGACGGCTCATCGCCGTTTGACTGTTTGTTAAGTGTAGCCCTTACTTCGCAGTCCGCCGGCGCAGCATGGCGAGGCCCACGAGGCCGGCGCCGAGCATCGCGTAGGTGCCGGGTTCAGGTACTTCGTGACGGAAATTGTCCAACGTGACGTCAGGTGAGTCACTCGCAGACCGTACTTCCATTGTGATCGAAAGAACCTTCGTCAAGTCGACACCGGCGAACGGGCCGCTGATGGCGAGCAGGCCAATTGACGTGATGTCAGTCTCTTCGTAGTTGGAATTGATCCCGTCAGACAGGGTGATCCGGAGTTGGGTGCCAGGTTGAGGACCTCCTGTGCCCGGGTTGAACCGAATGATGTCCACCAGGAACGTACCGATCGAGAAATCGTACCCGAGGCCACCGTTCAAACCGAGACCGCCAACACCGTCGTAGATGAATCCACCCCGGCCCGTAACACCGGAGTCAAACGACGCGGAACCTGTCAGGTTAAAAACTCGCGTTGTGATGTCGAGTGCATCCGGACTGCCATCGCACAGTGTCGCGTCAGCGCATTCGGCGAATAGCGTGCGCCGCCCATCGAGAACGCCGAGAACGCCGTTCTGAGACAGGGTGTCGATGGAAGTATCGTTGTCCACGACAGTCGCATTACTGTTGTCGAAGTTGTCAATCAGCAGAGCGGCAGGCGCCGTCACCGAAAACAGAGCCGCCGCGAACAAAAGCACCAAAGCTTTCTTCATTCGTTGTTTTCCTCCCAGGTATGTACATGTACGGCCTAAGCCAAGTTATTGAAACATGAGCCGTCAATTGAGTGTCGGGTCTGGATCTGCTTGGGAGGAAGTTACCTTGGTTCCATATCTCTCTCGGTTTTGTTCCAGTACTCTTATTGCCGAACCGACAACTACATGCGACTCCTAGTACTACTTAGGCGCCTCCAAGTTGTTGTAAATACAACTATTGACATTCTTCCGCGGATGTGTAATTATTCATTATACTGAATAAAAATACAGGAAGCGTACCAGGCCCACATGGAAAAAACCTCCGTTCCAAGCCGCCCTCGCCTCATCCAGGCGGGCGATTTGAGGTCGGATCTTGACCTTGATCCGCTGGAGTTGCTGGCGGTGCTGGAACTTGCGGCCGAGGTGAAGGCCAACCCTGGCG
>CAYWST010000614.1:0-2449 GCA_964461075.1 uncultured Solibacteraceae bacterium
GACGGGGGCGGTGGAGACGGCGCCGCCGGCGCGATAGAGGAGGAGGTAGCCGGCTTCGATGATGAAGGCGGCAAGGCCGATGCCCCAGACGGCGGGGGAGCGAAGGGCTTCTGCGGCCTGGCCGCTGCCGGCGCGGAAGGCCAAAGCAGCGCTCAGAGCGAGAGAGACAACGTAGGCGAGCGCGACGGCGGAAAAGGGGTTTAGGCTCTTGGGGACGGCCTTTTGGCTCAAATGGTAAAGCACATTGCCACCGACAACGAGCGCAAAAGGGAGCCATATGTTCATATACTCGCCTCCAGCCACCAATCGATTTGAGGATCCGATCCGACTTCGAAAACGTGCTCGCCGACGCGGCGGAATCCATACTTGGCGTAGAATGCCTGAGCGCGCGTATTGTGTTCCCAAACGCCCAGGAACATGGTCTTGTAACCTTGGGCGCGGGCGCGGCTGAGGCAATGGTCCATCAGGAGCCGGCCGAGGCCCCGGCCCTGCCAACGGGGGCGGATGTAGAAGCGGACGAGCTCGACGGGGTCGGGGCCGGTGACGCAATCGGGGACGGGCTGGCGGGCGAGCCAGGCGAAGCCGGCGGTTTCGGCTGCGCCTCCGGTGGCGTCTTCGAGGAGGAAGTACTCCGAGTGGGGCCGGGCGATTTCGTCGAGGAAGTTCGAATCGGTGTAGGTTTCGGCGAGGAAGCGCTCGAGGTCGCCATCGTCGCAGGCGCCCCGAAAGGTGGCTTCGAAGGTTTCGATGGCGGCGGCCTTCAGGCGTCCGGCGTCGGCGGGGCCGGCGAGCCGGACGGCGAGTTGTGGGCTCATTTCTTTAGTATCGGATGCAGGAAACAGGATGCTTGAAACGGGGGTCCGGAATCGGAGGCGTGGGTGTATAATTGGGGTCATTGGAAATTAAGGTCTGTTGATCTGAATGGGAGGTTCCATGAACCGCATTTCCGCATCGCGCCGCAGTTTCCTGATCTCCGCCGCGGCCGCTCCCGTGGTGGGCGCCCCGGCGCCGCGCCTGCCGGTGGTGCGGTTTGGCAAACACGAGGTGACGCGGCTGATCGTGGGCACCAATCCGCTTTGGGGCTATTCGCATTTCAACAACATCCTGAACCAGGCGATGCGGGAGTACATGACGCAGGACCGGCGGATCGAGACGGTCATGGCCTGCGAGAGGCACGGGATCAACACGTGGCAGTATCACGTGACCGAGGAGACGGTGGCCGACTACCGGTTGATGAAGGAGCGCGGCGGCAAGCTGCAGTGCTTCATGCTGGGGCACGGGCCGATGGTGACGGACCTGCCGCTGGTGGCCAAGTATGCGAAGGTGGGGCCGATCGGGATCGCGCATCACGGAAACGTGACGGACGACCGGTTCAGGGAAAAGAAGATGAACGTGGTGCACGACTTCACCAAGGCGGTGCGGGACACGGGCGTGATGGTGGGCGTTTCGATGCACAATCCGGAGGTGCTCGACTATATCGAGAGCGCCGGATGGGATGTCGATTATTACATGTGCTGCTTCTACCGGGTGAGCCGGACGAGGGAAGAGATCATGGCGGCCTGCGGAGGCGAGGTTCCGCTGGGAGAGTCGTTCTTCGAGAAGGATCCGGAGCGGATGACGCGGGCGATCCGTTCGACGAAGAAGCCTGTGCTGGGGTTCAAGATTCTGGCGGCGGGCCGGGTCGGGTACAACAGGCCGCAGATCGAGGCGGCGTTCCGTTATGCCTACTCGAACATCAAGCCGACCGATGCTGTCATCGTGGGGATGTGGCCGAAGTTCAAGGACGAGGCGGCGGAAAACACCTCGATCGTCCGTTCGATTCTGGGCGCGCCGGCGACGTGACGCGGCGCGGCGTCATGGCCCTGCTGGCCGGCGTGCCGGCATGGCCGAGCAGCCCGCCGCGGTTCGAGCGCACTTTTCTGCAGCCTTGGCGGCGGCACCTGAAGTGGAGCGAAAGCCACTGGGGGATGCTCGTGGAGTGGCTCGACGCATTGCGGATCCGGGACGTGGCGCTGCAGTGGACGGAGTGGAACGGGATCGACTACTCCGAATTGCCAGGGCGGATGGCGGAGCTGTTGGCCCGGCGGCGAATGAAACTGTGGCTGGGACTGTCATTTGACGAGGAGTTCTGGCGTTGGCCGGTGGTCGGGGAAGTGGCGGGGAAGCTGGCGGGATGGCGGGTGCGGTCGATTGATCAGGCGCGGCCCAGCGGCGCGAGGTGATGAAGGTGGCGGCAGGCTGGTATCTGCCCGAGGAGTTCGATGCGGCGCGGTGGAGGGGCGCGGCAGGGGTGGTGGCGGATCATCTGGCAGCTTCGAGACGGGAGTTGATGAGCGTGAGCCGGAAGCCGGTGGCGGTGAGCGGATTCCCTTCGGGCACGGCGGCGGAGGCGGGAGCGTTCTGGGGAGCGGCTACCGGACGGCGGCCGGTGGATCAACTGTGGATGCAG
>CAYWST010000615.1:0-2433 GCA_964461075.1 uncultured Solibacteraceae bacterium
GGCGCACATCGTCAGACCGTAGCTGCTGTTTTCGACGTTGCAGCCGGCGAAGATCGAGCCGTCTTCGGCCTCGATCGCCGCGCCGACGAGGAAACGGGAGAAGGGCGCGTGGGCTTTCCCGCGGGCGTCAAGGGCGGCGCGTTCGAGGTCAGTCATCGATCCTCTCCAGAACGGCCTCGATCAGCTTTCTCAAATCGCCGGCGGCGGCCTTGCCGGTCGCCAGCACCTCTCCGTGGCTCAACTCGGCTTGCATGCCCGCGGCCATGTTGGTGACCGTCGAGAGCCCGAGGACACGCACGCCCATGTGGCGCGCGGCGATGGTCTCCGGGACGGTGGACATGCCGGCGAGGTCGGCGCCGATGGTCCGAAGATAGCGGATCTCGGCGGGCGTTTCGAAGCTCGGGCCGGGCAGGGCGGCGTAGACGCCTTCGCCGAGTTCGACGCCGGTTTCGGCGGCAGCCGCCTTCGCGGTTTGCTGAAGCGCAGCGTCATAGGCGCGGCTCATGTCAGGGAATCGCGGGCCCAGAGAATCGTCGTTGGGACCGATGAGGGGATTCGCGCCTTGCAGGTTGATGTGATCGGTGATCAACACCAGTAGGCCGGGGCGATAGTTCGGATTGATGCCGCCCGCGGCGTTGGTGAGGATCAACGTTTTGAGACCCAACAGAGCGAGGACGCGAACGCCGAAGACGACCTCCTGCGGGGTGCGGCCCTCGTACAAGTGAACGCGCCCGCTGAGGACGATGATCTCGCGGCCGGCGGCACGGCCGGTGACGAGCTTGCCGCCGTGGCCCTGCACGGTGGGGACGGGCCACCCGGGGATATCGCGGTAGCCGATCTCCTGGCGGTCCGTGAGCGCGGCGATGAAAGAAGCCTGGGCGCTGCCGAGGACGATGGCGGTGCGCGGCCATTCGGCGCGCCGCGACTTGAGCCAGGCGGCGGCTTCGCGGATCACAGCAGCAACCCCGCGATGGCGGCGCTCATGAAGTTGGCGAGCGTTCCGGCCAACATGGCCTTCAACCCCATCCGCGCCAGATCGCTCTTTCGATTGGGGGCGAGCGCGCCGATCCCGCCGATCTGAATGGCGATGGAAGAGAAGTTGGCGAAGCCGCAGAGCGCGAACGTTGAGATCACGAAGCTCCGCGGATCGAGCGACTGCCGGACTTCGCCGAGCCGGAGGAATGCGATGAACTCGTTGAGGACCATCCGCGTTCCGAGCATATCGCCGACCTGGGAGGCGTCTTTCCAACTCACGCCAAGCAGCCACGCGACGGGCGCGAAGACGATGCCGAACAGCTTCTGCATCGAGGCCGGAACCCAGCCCATCGCAGGCAGTCCATGGATCCAGCCGAGCAGGCCGTTGACCAGGGCGATGAGGGCGAGAAACGCGATCAGCATTCCGGCGATGTTCAACGCGAGTTGCAGACCTTCGCCGGCGCCTCTGGCGGCGGCGTCGATGATGTTGACGCCGGGCTTTTCCACTTCGACCTTGACTGTGCCGGCCGTTTCGGGCTGGCCGTCTTCGGGAACGAGCATCTTGGCGAGGAGCAAGGTGGCCGGGGCGGTCATGATGACGGCGGTCAGCAGGTGCTGGATGTCGACGCCGGCGATCTTGACATAGGCGGCCATCACGGCGCCGCTCACATGAGCCATGCCGCAGGTCATGACGGTGAAGAGTTCGCTTTCGGTCATCCTGGGCAGGAAGGGGCGGATGGTGAGCGGAGCTTCCGTCTGGCCCATGAAGATGCTGGCGGCGACGTTGGTGGATTCAGCGCCGCTGGCTCCCATGACGCGCTGCATCATCCAGGCCATCCACTTGATGACCACCTGAATGACGCCGAGGTAATAGAGGATGGCGAACAGGCTGGCGATGAAGACGACGATCGGCAGGACTTGAAAGGCGAAGACGACGCCGAAGGGGCCGGCCTTGGCGCCCAAGGGGCCGAAGACGAACTTGCTGCCTTCTTCGGCGTATTCGAGCAGCGCGTTGACGGCGACGCTGGCGGCCTGGAAGAGCTTTCCGAAGTCCGTCTTGAGGACGAGGAAGGCGAAGCCGAACTGCAAACCAAGGCCCCAGGCCAGCAGCCTGGGGCGGATGAGCTTCCGGTTTGTCGAGAGCAGGTAGCAGAGACCGAGGATCGATACCAGGCCGAGCAGGCCCGTGAAGCGTTCCATGGTTCGGTCCGCCCGTCTAGCCGACGACGTCGAGGATGAGCTCGCGAGGCTCGGGGGCCTGCGCAGAGATGCGGAAGGCGTCTTCGACGCGTTCGGCGGCTTCGGTGACGCGCTCCTCGTTGGTGAAGTAGATGCGGCAGAGGACGCTGCCTTCGTCGACCTTCTGGCCCACTTTGACTTCGAGGACAACGCCGACGGCGGCGTCGATGGAGTCCCCCTTGGCGGCCCGGCCGGCGCCGATCATGCCGGAGGCGAGGC
>CAYWST010000616.1:0-2427 GCA_964461075.1 uncultured Solibacteraceae bacterium
CCCATCAACATTCGGATGGTGGTGGTCTTCCCCGCCCCGTTGGGTCCCAGGAAGCCGAAGAAGCAGCCCTGCTCCACGCGCAGCGTCAGACCGTCGACGGCGGGCCTGTCGCCGTAGACTTTGCGCAGTTCGCGGACCTCGATCGCCGCGGGCGAGATGTCATTCACTTTTCCATTATCCTCTTGGCGGCTCGCGCCCTGGGCTGGCATAGAGTGGAGGGCCAGGCGGAAAGCGGCGCATGCCGATGAGGCAGTTGCTGATTCTGGTGTTCACCAGCGGCTCGTCATCAGCGTCAATCGATCGAGCTCCCGCCGAGCCTGAGTCCGCGATGGCTGTGGTTTCAGAACCCGCCACAGACGGAGGCAATGGGTGGCGGGTGGATAAAATTCTGGCCGGCGGACTGAAGTTCAAACTGATATCGGCCGATAAGAAAGATGTGAGTCAGACTATACTCAACCGGTTGAGCTATAGAGAGATGGCGATCCGCGGGTTGGACCAGCTCCCGCCCTTCTCGCCCGTCTTGAACCATCTGATGTCGAGTCTGGCCGACGAAGACGTCTCCTTCGCCCAACTGGCCACCGTCATCGAGCGCGATTCCGTCCTCAGCGGAAACGTCCTCCGCCTCGTCAATTCAGCCCTCTACGGACGCCGCGGCACGGTCTCCAGCGTCCGCGCCGCCGTCTCCATCCTCGGCATCAGCCGCCTGCGCAACTACCTGCTCGGCCTCTCCGTCAGCCGCCTGTTCGCCCGCCTCAAGCCTCCGTCCTCCTTCGATATGGCCCGCTTCAATAACCACTCCGCCGCGGTCGCCATCCTCGCCGATCAGATGGTGCAGAAAGTCGACTCCGCCTATCCGGAGGGCGCGTTCGCCGCCGGCCTGCTTCACGACCTCGGCCGCCTCATGGTGGCCATCGCACTGCCCAACGAATATCACCAGATCGCGCTCCTGCAAATGGAAAGCGGAAAACGCCTCGAAGAGTGCGAACTCGAAGTGCTGGAAACAACTCACTCGGAGCTCAGCGCCGCCGCCCTGCATCGATGGGGCCTTCCTACCCCGATTCAGAAGGCCGTCCTCTATCATCACAACGCGGAGCTCGACCCGGCCTCCGGCCAAGGCGCCCTGATCCCGCTCAGCGCCGTGATCCAGGCCGCCGACGAAATCGCCGATTCCATCGGCCACTCCCTCGACGAAATCGATACAAAACGCGCCCCAATGATCGGTGACAGCTTCGCCAGTCTGCACCTGGAGTCCAGCGCCGAGCCGATCCTTAAGAATCTCGAAAGCGAGCTTCAGGCCGTTCGCGCCACAGACTGAACTGCGCCGCTCCACGCCGCCAAATAGGGCGCCGGCAGCAGCAGCCGCACGCTCTCGGAAGCCATCTCGATCCGCGCCCGCCCCGAGCCCGCATACTCGCCGTCAATCTGCAGATCGACCGGCGCCGGCTTGCCGGCATACGGCGCCACTTCGAGCCAGCGCGACCTCGCCAACCTGACACCCTTCATGCCATCCAACCGGTCCAGCAAAACACCCGAAAAGTACTTCAGGTAGCGGAATGAGCTCGGCCCCTCGAAAATCACCAGCGCCAGATCGTCGTCCAGCAGGTTGGCGTGCCGCGCGATCTCCAGGTCCCCCCCGTAGTTCCGCACCCGCGACGCCAGCACGAAACTCGCCACCGCGGACCCCGACTCCCAACGCACCTCGAATTCGTCCAGCCGCCTGCCGACCTGCCCAAACCCCGCCAGCCAGTAACTCAGCTTCCCAAGTTTCCGCTTTAGATCGCTGCTGACCTGCTTCACCAGCCGCGCATCAAGGCCCACGCCCGCCATTACGACGAATCTTCTGGGCTCCGCGCCCTCCTGCCGCACCACGCCCACCGGCACATCCACCGGCGTCATGTCCCGCAACGCCGCCGCCGCCCTCTCCAGGCTTGTCCCGATTGAAGTCTCCACCGACAGCACGTTGGCCGTTCCGCCCGGCAGAATTGCCATGGCGACCCCAGTCCCCACCATGCCCTGCGCCGCCTCGTTGATGGTCCCGTCGCCGCCCGCCACAATCACCAATCGCGCGCCGTCGCCGGCAGACTCCCGCGCCAGCCTGCCAGCCGTCGACGGCCCCTCCGTTGGCACCAACCGCACCCGGCCGAAGTCCGCCTCTATCCGTTCCACCGCCCGGCGGAACGCTTGCGGCCTGCGGCAGATGCCGCCGGACCTGGGGTTGTAGATAATCACGGTGCGAGTCGAATGCATGAGCTGCGCGGTGGTTTCCCTTGGAGCCCCGCCATTTACGATGATAGAGGGTTTCAGCCCCGTTGCCATCATGCCGGCCCATCCCCAGTCGATTCTCGAAAGAATGGAGCAGCTCCGCAGCGAGCTCCGGCGCCACGAGCGCCTCTATTACGTCCTAGACCAACCCGAGATCGACGACGC
>CAYWST010000617.1:0-1316 GCA_964461075.1 uncultured Solibacteraceae bacterium
GGCCTTCCCCACTCAGAACGGCTCCGTGAAGAACTCGCCACTCTCGGCCAACCCCGCTCCAGCTCCCACGACGACCTTGCCATCGCTCTCGCCCTCGCCGCCCACCTCGCCCTCCTCCATGCCCCCGCCCTCCGGAGGCCATCATGAACCGTCTCTCTCTCCTCCCTCCGCACTGGGATAATCTCTCTATGCCGCGCCTCTACCTGCTGGACAGCTTCAACCTCATCTTTCGCGCCTACCACGCGCGCCAGCGCACCGGCCAGCCCCCCATGCGCACCTCCCGCGGCTCCTCCACCGAGGCGGTCTACATCTTCCACAACATGATCCGCCGCATCAAACGCCAGTTCTCCCCTGACCTCCTCGCCGCCGTCTTCGAATCTGAAGGCCCCACCTTCCGCGATCACCTGTTCGAGCAGTACAAAGCCAACCGCTCCGAAACCCCGCCCGAACTCCTCGAACAGATCCCCCTGGTCGAGCGCATGCTCGGCGCCCTCCGCATTCCCGTCCTCAAACTCGCAGGCTTCGAGGCCGACGACCTGATCGGCGCCGTCTCCCGCCTCGCCTCCGAAGCCGGCTACCAAACCACCATCGTCTCCAGCGACAAGGACATGCTCCAGCTCGTCGACGAACGCGTCTCCATGCTCGACATGATGAAGAACGATACCGTCTACGACCCCGAAAAGGTCAAAGAGACGAAAGGCGTCCCCCCAGCCCTCATCCCCGACCTCCTCGCCCTCCTCGGCGACACCGCCGATAACATCCCCGGAGCCCCCGGCATCGGCGAGAAAGGCGCGGTCCGGATCCTCGAACAGTTCGGCGGCGTCGAAGCCGCGCTCGAGCGCCACGCCGAAGTACAACGCAAAGCCTACATGGAGAGCCTCCGCGACAACCGCGACCAGATCCTCCTCAGCAAACGCCTCGCCACCATCGACCGTCACGCCCCCCTCGAAATCTCCCTGCCTGATCTCGCCGTCCGCGAACCCGATCCCCAGGCCCTCGCCGAACTCTACCGCGAACTCGAGTTCTTCTCCTTCCTCAGGGAACTCCCCGCCGAAGTCGCCGGCGGGGAAACCGCCCCACAACCCCAGCCCGCCGGCCCGGAGACCATCACCGTCTACGACTGGAAAGCTCACCTCCGCTCCAACCCCGATCTCGCTCCGGATAAACCCGTCGAGGATATCCTTCTCTACGCATTCCTCGTCCTCGCCGACCCCTCCGCCTGCCAGCTCGATTCCCTCATCGCCCGCTACCTCGATCGCGCCCCGGCCACGCATGACGAAACCCTCAAGGCCCTCGCCGCCAAACTCCCCCCCCGC
>CAYWST010000617.1:1326-2422 GCA_964461075.1 uncultured Solibacteraceae bacterium
GATCTACGACGATATCGACCTCCCCCTCGCCCCCGTCCTCGCCCGCATGGAGCGCACCGGCATCCGCATCGAAACCGCCCAGCTCGCCGCCCTCGCCACCCGCATGGACGCGGAAATTAACTCGCTCACCGCCGAAATCTATGAACTCGCCGGCCACTCCTTCAACATCAATTCGCCGCCTCAGCTCGGCAAGGTCCTCTTCGAGGAACTGAACCTCCCCGCTCAAGGCCGCACCGGCAAAACGAAGAACTACTCCACCGCGGCCGACGTCCTCGAAACCCTCGCCGAGTCCCACCCCATCGCCCGCAAGGTCCTCGACTACCGCCAGCTCACCAAGCTCAAGAGCACCTACGTCGACGCCCTCCCACAACTCATCGACCCCGAAACCGGGCGCCTCCACACCACCTTCAATCCCGCCGGAGCCGCCACCGGCCGGCTCTCCTCCTCCAACCCCAACCTCCAGAACATCCCCGTCCGCACCGAACTCGGCCGCGAAATCCGCGCCGCCTTCGTCCCCGAACCCGGCTGGACCCTCCTCGTCGCCGATTACTCCCAGATCGAGCTCCGCCTCCTCGCCCACTACTCACGCGATCCCGTCCTCACCGGCGCCTTCCGCAAGAACGAGGACATCCACACCCGCACCGCCAGCGAAGTCTTCGGCGTCCCTCCCCTCATGGTCACGCCCGAAATGCGCCGCAACGCCAAAGCCGTCAATTTCGGCATCGTCTACGGCCAGACCTCCTTCGGCCTCGCCGCTCAACTCGGCATCCCCCGCGATGAAGCCGAGCACTACATCCACAGCTATTTCTCCCGCTACGCCGGCGTCAAAACCTGGATCGACCGCACCATCGAGGAAGTCCGCGCCGCCGGCTTCACCACCACCCTCTTTGGCCGCCGCCGCCCCATCCCCGATATCTCCTCCAAAAACCCCAACGCCCGCTCCTTCGCCGAACGCACCGCC
The DNA here is from genome assembly GCA_964461075.1 of uncultured Solibacteraceae bacterium. Lineage (GTDB taxonomy): Bacteria > Acidobacteriota > Terriglobia > Bryobacterales > Bryobacteraceae > JACADU01. The sequence goes on from CAYWST010000617.1 coordinate 2,288, forward strand.
GTCAATACGCCCCTCCAGGGCACCGCCGCCGACCTCATCAAGATCGCCATGATCGACATCGACCGCGAATTGTCAAAGAACAACATGCGCACCCGCATGCTCCTCCAGGTCCACGACGAGCTCGTCTTCGAGTGC
>CAYWST010000618.1:0-2418 GCA_964461075.1 uncultured Solibacteraceae bacterium
TTCGATAGGCCCCGCTCGCACCGAGTTGGCGATAGGACGACATTGCCGCCGAGGGAAAATCCGCAGAGAAACCGCGGCCCGCGGCCAGCATCACGCAAGTGATTGAGTAAAAACAACAAGTCGTGTGTCAGGCCGGAATGGTAAAGGCTCGCAGATAGCGGCTCGCTGCCCCCGCAGCCGCGCATGTTGACCCGGTGAACGGTGAACCCGGCGGTGCAGAGCGCGTGGGCCAGGGAGATCAAGTATCCGCTGCGGCTTGATCCCTCAAGCCCATGCTGTAAAAGCACTTCTCCGCGGCTCGCCCCATGCGGGCGGTCTTCTTCGACGAGGATGCGAACCTTGGGCTCCGTTTCGTACTCGACCAGACGCGAATCATAGCCGCTCCGGTCAAACTCGCGAGGCCAGAAGTTGCCTGCGAGGGTTGCCAGATGTGAGTGCTTAAAAAGCGGCCGGAAGGGCTTCAACCACTCCAGTTTAGGTCAGTCCGCCTCGACTTCGCGATCGATGCCGCCTGGCTCCAACGCCTTGCGCGCCAGATCCTCGGAGAGGATGATGGCTTCGGCGAGATCGCGCATCGGGCGGCGCAGCCTCCGGCTCTCGTTTCTTAGCCGGAGGTAGGCCTCTTCTTCGGTCAGATTGTACTTGTACTGCAGGATGCCCTTGGCGCGCTCGACCAGTTTGCGCGTTTCCAACTGACGCTTCATCTCCTGCGTCTCTTCAAACAGCCGGGCGTTTTCCTCTTCCAGCCGCGCCTTGGCCAGAGCGCCGCCCATCTGTTCGCCTACGAACGTCAACAGAGAGACCTCTTCCGGAGTCCAGTCGTGTTTATCCCTGTCATGCACGTTGATCACGCCGATCACTTCGCCCGAACTGATCAGCGGAACCGAGCAAAACGCTTCGTACGTATCTTCCACCAGGCCCGGAAGCCGCATGAAGCGCTTGTCGCTCGCGGCGTTTTCCGGCAGCACCACGACACTCTTGTTCTCCACCACCCACCCTGTGACGCCCTGCCCGACTTTCATGCTCAGGTTGCCGATCTCCGCCGCGTGAGGGACCTGCGACGCCCGGAGTACGATCTCTCCCGTCGCCGGTTCAAGCATATAGACCAGACACGCGTCGCAGCCCGTCACCTGAACCGAGATCCCCACGATTTCCCCCAGCATTTCATCCACCGTCCGGTTGGAGGCGATGATGCTGCTAATTCTATGTAATAGCGATACTTGTGTTGAATTAGTTTCCATTTCGGTCACTACGGCCATGCTGTCTGTAGGATAGAAATTGAGGCTAGTAGCGTCCAATCGAAACTTTCTATCAGACCGATTCCGTCAGCATGCCGTTCAGTCATCGAACCGCAATTTGGCTTGCCGCCCTGTTTGCCCTTTTGGGCTTGCCGCTCCCGGCAGCGTGGACCTGCGTTTCTCAGGGTGGGACAGAGGTCTGCACGGACGGCGCCGCGCGGCGCGGCCAGCAGATCCTGGAGGAACTCGTACGCCTGGAAGCGGCCTGGACCGCGAAGCATGCAGCGAGGCCGGCAGCCGGGCTGCCGCTGCGCGTCATGCTGTATCGAAGCCGCGGCGACTACAAGGTCTTCCAGGCGCATCCGTCCAATCTCGGCCTCTTTCAATCGGCGGCCGACCGCGACTGGCTCATGGTGCTCGACAACGGAGAAGACGCCGTGCGCGCGGTCCGGCATGAATGGGTCCACCGCGCGCTCCACCACACGACTCCAGCGCTCCCCTTGTGGCTCGAAGAAGGGCTGGCCGAATTCTGGTCCACTCTGGAGGTTTCGGGCGCAACCGCAATCGCCGGCAGGCCCCCGGAGAGCCGTGTCCGGCTTCTTATGCGTGCGGCGTGGCTCCCGGCGGAGGAGTTCTGGACCGCCGGTAAGAAATCGCGCTTCTACACCGATGAAGGGCTGGCGGCGGTTTTCTACGCGCAGGCGTGGGCGGTGGCGCACACGCTCTCGCTCGACCCTGCCTGGCGGGGGAAACTGGGTGGCTACATGACGAAACTCGGCGCGCGGCAGGACCCCATTGAGGCGTTCCGGGAACTCTGGGGGAAGGAACCCGGCCAGGCGGTCGCCGCGGCGCGAATCAGGGTGTCGGGCGGCTCAATGGAAACCGAGACGATTCCGCTGCCGCAGGCGCCGAAGTTCGACTCTCAATCGCGCAGCTTGAACGAAGCCGACGGCCTCCTGCTCAAAGCTGAAGCCTTGCTTGTCCATAACCAACCGGCGGCTGCCCAGGCTCTGATCGACGAAGCCGAGCGCCGCGGCGGGCTTGCGCCGGCGGCTCGCGGTTTCGTGGCGCTGCAGCGTGGAGACAAGCCTGCGGCGCTGAAATCGTTCGAATTGGCCATTGCTCAAGGCGACCGCCGCGGCTCGGTGATGCTGGAGCGCGCGATGCTCCTGCGGGAAAC
>CAYWST010000619.1:0-2415 GCA_964461075.1 uncultured Solibacteraceae bacterium
ACTTCAGCCAGCACCAGCCCGATGACCGATCCTCGTTTCGCGCCCAGCGCGATCCGGATGCCGATCTCCTTCGTCCTGCGGGACACCAGGAAGGCCAGCACACCGTACAGGCCCACCACGGCCAACAGCGTAGCCAGCAGCGCAAAGCCGGCCGACAGGTAGGAGACCATGCGTTCGACTGAGAGGCGGGTGTTCAACTGCTCGTCCATGGTTCGGAGGTCCGAGACGATGAGGTTCGAGTCGACGCGGCTCACCGCCGCGCGCAGCAGCGGCATGATGCGCCGCGGGTCGTCCGTGGTCCGCGCGTAGACGTTCAGCGCCGAGATCCTGCCGAGTTGCGGTCCGCCCAATGAATAGAATGTCTGGCGGGGAATCTCGCCTCGCACGTTCTCGTAACGCGAGTTGCCAAAGACGCCGACGATTTCCGTATCCGGCAAGGCCTCCCGCCCGCGGCCGATCCTGCGTCCAAGCGGACTCGCTCCGCCCAGGTAGTCATCCACGAGTTTGCGATTCACCAGGCAGATGCTCCGGCCGCTCCCCCAATCGCTCCAGGAGAAGTCGCGGCCCTGCTGGATGTCGATGCCCAGCGCATCGAAGTACCCAGGGGAGACTGCGTTGTAGTAGGTGGAAGGGTAGTCCTCCGGTTTCGCCGGCAGGCCCTCGATGGTCACGCTGCCGTCCCATCGCCCTCCGGTCAAGAGCCGTGTCGAATTCGCGCCAACCGCGCGCACGCCGGGAACTGTCTTTAATGTTTCCAGCATTTCGCGGAAGACCTGATATTTTCTGGCGTCATCGTAGACAGTCGCCGGGCGCACACCGAACATCACGACGTTTTCAGTTTGGAAGCCGAGGTCCACCTTGGCGAGATTTCTCAGCGTGCGGACGAACAGGCCCGCGCTGATCAGCAGGATCGTCGCGAGCCCCACCTGCAAGGCCACCAGGGTCTTCCGCAGCCGCACATGCCCATGGCCGCCCGCCACCGCGCCAGCTTCGGCTTTCAGCGTTGCGCCCGGCTCGACTTTCGACGCCCGTACCGCCGGCGCCAATCCGAAGACCAGAGCCGTGAGCAGCGTCAATGCCGCCGTGAACCCGAGAATGCGAGGGTCGGGCGCGGAGCTCAAGGAGAGATCTCCGGAATTCAGCGGGACGAAGCTCAGCAGTGTTCGGGCGATCGGAACGCTCACCGCGAGGCCCGCGATGCCGCCGAGAATTGCCAGAATCGAGTGCTCAATGAGCAACTGCCTGACGATCTGCCAGCGGCTCGCTCCTAATGCGGTTCGGACGGCCATCTCTTTCTGTCTGGCGGCGGCGCGGGCCAGCAGCAGGTTCGCCACATTCGCGCACGCGATCAGCAGCACAACGCCCACGAGGCATTGCAGGACAATCAACGGCGCCTCCGCCCCACGGCGGAGAGTCGACTGGCCGCGCTCGGCAGGAACGAGAGTGAAGGTCTGCCTGAGAAATCGCTCCTTGAGATCGGGGAACTTCGAGAAGAACGGCTCATTGAGTTCAACCTGCTGCCGCTGGCTATACAGGACTCGAAGCGAAGCCTGAGCCTGCGCCATCGTAACCCCGGGTTTCAGCCTGCCGAAGAGATAGAACCAGGCGTCGCGGGTGTCGTCGAGCCCATCCCATCCGAGGGTGATTGCCGGCTTCATCATCACCGGCGCCCAGAGCTTGGTGGGGAGCCCGACATCGGTCCCCTCGAAGCCGGGCGCCGCCACGCCGACGATGGTGAACGGCGCGCCGTTCAGCAGCAGTTTGGAGCCGATCGCGTCCATGCGCCCGTTGAAGCGGGTCCGCCAGAAATCGTGCTGCAGCACGACGACGGGATGCTGGCCCTTGTGCCGGTCGTCGTTCCGGCCAAGCAGCCTTCCGGCATGGGGTTGTACGCCCAACACCTCGAAGTAGTTGCCGGAGACAAGTCCCACGCGGACCATTTCGCTGCGCTCGCCGGCGGTCATGCCGGCCGTCGTGATCATCTGGCCGGCGAGTCCCGCAAGAACCGTATTCCGGTCCCGGAAGTCGGCGTACTGCGGGTAGGCGAAGGTGTGGAGGCCGTCGCCATTCTGGGATCCGAACCGCCCGCCCTCCAGCCGGAATTGGACCAGTTCCTCCGGGTTCGTCACCGGGAGCAGGCGCAGAAGGACCTGATCGACCAGCGTGAACATGGCCGTATTCGCGCCGATGCCCAGCGCCAGCGAGAGGACGGCGACCAGCGTGAATACGGGAGACTTCAAAAGCGATCGGGCGGCTAGACGTATTTCACCCATGCGGTGAAATACGTCTAACCGCCCGTGAGGTTCGCTGCTCTGGCGGAATGTTACATGAATCAGTAGCGGTAGTGGTCCGGCTTGTACGGGCCGTCCACCGGCACGCCGAGGTAATCAGCCTGCTTCTGGGTGAGCCGGGTCA
>CAYWST010000620.1:0-724 GCA_964461075.1 uncultured Solibacteraceae bacterium
GCCTCATGCAGGCCGACCCCAACGCGAAGTGAAGGAGGCGACGATGGCCGCTCAATGTCAAAGCTGCGCAATGCCGATGAAAAAGGATCCGGAAGGCGGCGGCAGCGAACGGGACGGATCGAAAAGTTCGAAATATTGCAGCCATTGCTACAAGGGCGGCGCCTTTACGCAGCCGACGATGACCGCGAAAGAGATGCAGGCCTTCGTGAAGGCGAAGCTGAAGGAAATGGGGTATCCGGGCTTCCTCGCGGGGTTTTTCTCAGCGGGGATTCCAAAGCTCGAACGGTGGAGCAAGGGGTAGGAGCAAGGGGCGAAAAATGGCGAGACATGTCGATCCGAAGCGCGACCAGTTCGCGGCGTTCATGAGGCTCGCCGACGACGGACCGATCTGGATGCTCAATCTCATCCGGCTGCGGAGGAATGCGAAGTATGAGGACGGGCGCTCCGCGACAGGCGCTGAGGCCTACGCCGAATACGGACGGGCGAGCGAGCCTTTTTTCACGGGCGTCGGCGGGAAGATCGTCTGGGCCGGAAAGCCGGAGGCGGTGCTGATCGGACCTGAAGATGAGCGGTGGGATCTCGCCTTCGTCGCCGAGTATCCGAGCGCCGCGGCCTTCGCCGACATGGTGAAGGATCCGGGCTATCAGGCGGTCGTCCATCACCGAACGGCGGCCGTCAAAACCTCGCGGCTCATCCGCATGAAGCCCGGTTCGCCGGGAAAGCT
>CAYWST010000620.1:734-2401 GCA_964461075.1 uncultured Solibacteraceae bacterium
GCTCTTCGGATAGGGCCGCGCGCGTCCCTGCGGCGAGACGTTTCGCCGGATAAGGTAACACTTGTTCAAGCCGGCTCATTGCGGCTAGCTACCGCCGATTGCGGCGGCGCACCTTCGGCCGGCCGAAATTTGCAGGGATTTTCAATGCCGACGCCGATCCTCATGCCCGCCCTCTCGCCGACCATGGAGGAGGGGACGCTCGCCAAATGGAAGGTGAAGGAAGGGGACAAGATCTCATCGGGCGACGTCATCGCCGAGATCGAGACCGACAAGGCGACGATGGAAGTCGAGGCGGTCGACGAGGGCACGCTCGGCAGGATTCTCGTTCCCGCCGGCACCGAAGGCGTCAATCAGCACGGCGAGCTAGTCGGTGTTCGGGGATGGCATGGCTATGTCCAGGAAACCTAACGCCTGCCTTCACCGGCGCGAAACCAGCAAGCGCAGCGCCGCTGGTGGAGCGTCCGGTGCAAGGCATAGTTAAGCGAGGGGCATAGTGGACAGGATGCGGGAGCTTCGACCGTTGCGTTACCAGCACACGGCTTGCGGGCTGCGGCCCCCCGTTCAGCCCCGACGTGCTCGGCAACGCCTGTGCCCCTGACACCCGGCACACGCGGGCACCCACCGCGCCGACAAGCGGGCGGGGCGGACGTCGATACCCCCCGGCCTGGGTACGGTGCTCCCCAGTGACGGCCAGGAACGAGCGGGCCGGCAACGCAGACGCCTGGCGCGCGCGCTGACGTAGCGAAACCCGATAGAGGAAGCTCAGCGGTTGCGGCGAGCACCGGACGGTTTAGGCGGCGTGCCCATGCGTGACCCTGGCGAGCGTTGCGGGGATAACGGTACTGTCGATTGCCAACGGTGTCAGGTGCGAGCCACATGAAGAATGCCCAGTGGACGGGGGCTGACGCTTAACGTTTGCCTTCACCGGCGCGAAACCAGCAAGCGCAGCGCCGCTGGTGAAGCGTCCGGTGCAAGGCATAGTTAAGCGAGGGGCATAGTGGACAGGATGCGGGAGCTTCGACCGTTGCGTTACCAGCACACGGCTTGCGGGCTGCGGCCCCCCGTTCAGCCCCGACGTGCTCGGCAACGCCTGTGCCCCTGACACCCGGCACACGCGGGCACCCACCGCGCCGACAAGCGGGCGGGGCGGACGTCGATACCCCCCGGCCTGGGTACGGTGCTCCCCAGTGACGGCCAGGAACGAGCGGGCCGGCAACGCAGACGCCTGGCGCGCGCGCTGACGTAGCGAAACCCGATAGAGGAAGCTCAGCGGTTGCGGCGAGCACCGGACGGTTTAGGCGGCGTGCCCATGCGTGACCCTGGCGAGCGTTGCGGGGATAACGGTACTGTCGATTGCCAACAGTGTCAGGTGCGAGCCACATGAAGAATGCTCAGTGGACGGGGCTGACGCTTAACGTTCGCAATGACCGGCCGACGGAGCGCGAAGCGCGGAGTGAACCCACCGGCACCGCCGGTGGGCGGTCCGGTCGATTGCGTTGTTGGGCGGCACCGCCAAAACCCCGCGCTCGGAAACGAACACGACTTCAACTTGCGTAGACGCTGCGCCAGCCTGTGGCTGTTGGCAACGAACAAACTGCAGAGACGAGCACCGCCTCCCGTTGAAGCGAAGAGATACCGGCGAAATGCATGGAGAACCGGACTGGCGC
>CAYWST010000621.1:0-2383 GCA_964461075.1 uncultured Solibacteraceae bacterium
CCTGCGTGAGAATCCGGTCCTCGCTTCAGGCTCATCTTGCATGAGAAAAGACTGGACGGGAAAGTGGACCAGCCAGACTGCTACACTGTGACGGCAGGAGGTTCTGCATGAAGAACTCGAGATGGATGATCGCCGCGGCGGTTGGCATGCTGTGCGGCGGGGCACTTCTTATGATGGGGCAGAGGCAGCGTGCAAGCGCTCACGAATCCGTGACCGCCACGCTGAACGGCAAGAAGGTGACGATCGAATACGGCCGTCCGCAGATGAAGGGCCGTGAGATCTTCGGCAAGCTGGTTCCCTACGGGCAGGTTTGGCGGACGGGGGCCGACGAGGCGACAACGCTGACGACGGAAGGCGATCTGATGCTCGGCTCGCTTCACGTTCCTGCCGGGACCTATGCACTCTTCACGCTGCCGACCGAGAAAGAATGGACGCTGATCGTCAACAAGACGGCCAAACAATGGGGCGCTTTCAAGTACGACGCAGGCGCCGACCTGGGCAGAGTCAAGATGGCGACCAAGGCGCTGTCGAGCCCGGTGGAAGTGTTCACGATCTCCCTGGAGGCGCAAGGGGGCAAGGGAACCCTCAAGATGCAGTGGGAAAAGACCGAGGCGTCCGTCCCGGTCATGGTGCACTGAGTCAGGGAAGTTCGAACCCGATAAACTTCAGGCGGCCCTGCCGTTCAATCTGGACGGCCACCGGGTCGCCTGATTTCATTTTGCGGATGATGGCGCGGAGTTCAGCGACACCCGCCACCTGCTGGCGGTTGATCATGCTGATGATGTCCCCGGCGCGGAAGGTCTCCTCGATCAAAGGACCGTCCGCCGCTTTGCTCGCGACAAGCACGCCGCCGGAAGCCACGCGCTGCGGCCCCATCTGATCGCGCAGTTTTTCGGACAAATCCACCGCAAAAATGCCGAATTCAGGGATCAGGTTTTCTTCACGCGAGGCCAGTTCGCTGTACAGGCTCGCGTCGTCCTGCCTCTCGACAACCGCTACCGGAACGGCGATCCGCTGTTTTCCACGGAGGATCTCCAGTTGGACCGTCTCGCCGATGGCGGGACGGTAAACGTTCACATTGAACTGCCGGGCGTTCTCCATCTGCCTGCCGTTCAACGTGGCGATGACGTCGCCCACGCGCAGGCCGACCTTTTCCCCTGGACCTCCCGGCTCGACGTCGCTGATTACGACGCCCCAATTCTGCGGCAGCTGAAGTCCGGCCGCGAGATACGGTGTGACCGTCTGGACGGTTACTCCGATTTCACCACGAATGACCCGGCCCGACTTGACGATCTGTTCGACGACGTTCTGGACGAGATTCGAAGGAACGGCGAAACCCAGCCCCTCGCTGCCGCCCGATTGAGTGAGAATCAACGTGTTGATTCCGACGACGAATCCCTGCGCGTTCACCAGCGGCCCTCCGCTGTTGCCCGGGTTGATGGGAGCGTCGGTCTGGATGTAGATCATTGGGTCGTCCGGCCGCAACTGGCGGGCGGCGCTGGAAACCACGCCCATGGTCACGGTGTTATCCAACCCCATCGGGCTTCCGAAGGCGAGAACGATCTCTCCCTGCTCGACGGATTCGGAATCGGCGAACTTCAGCGGGGCGAGATTTGTTTCCTGAATGCGCAGCAGCGCGATGTCGGTCTCCAGATCGATGCCGACGACCTCTCCACGCACGATCCTGCCGATCGGCTTCACCGCCGAACGCCGCGGCGAGCCCGAGCCATGAGGCTCGGGCAAAGTCACTTGAACGCGCTGCGCTCCAATGACCACGTGTGCGTTTGTGACGATCAGGCCGTCGGCGCTGATGATCACGCCCGATCCGTCGCTCTGCTGGCGCGCGGCGACGCCGGGTTCGTCCGATTCGCTCTCCTCCAACTGCCGGTAGCCGACGGCGGTCACTTTGACCACTGAAGGCGACACGAGCCGGGCCAATTGCTGAAAGCTCTCGCTGAGGGAGGCCAGACGGCGGGGCGGTTCAGCAGGCGGCTGTGCCGCAGTCAGCGCTGCCAGGCTGGAAACGAACCCAAGCACCCAAATCCAACGAGGCAATGAAAGGACTCCCGGTTCCTGAAAACTATTCTAGACGGATCTGCTGGAAAGCATCACAATGGAGAGACCGAGGGTAATCGACATGCAAAGAAGAGATTTTCTACTCACGGCGGCTTCCCTGAAGCTCGCCGCCGAGTCTCCGATGCCGATGAAGACGCTGGGCAAGACCGGGCTCAAGGTGAGCCGCTACGTCGTCGGCGGCTACCACATGAATGTGAATGGCGAAGAAACAGCCACGCGCATCATCCATCGCGCGATGGACCTGGGCGTCAATTTCTTCGATAGCGCCAATCTTTACCACAGGGGCGCAAGCGACGAGATTTACGGC
>CAYWST010000622.1:0-2369 GCA_964461075.1 uncultured Solibacteraceae bacterium
GATCGAAGCCGCCCTCGACCAGCAGTTTGTCCACTTGGGCGGGCCACGTGAAATCGAGCTTGCCCTCGGATTGTTCCTGAACGAAGGCGGCGGGCACTTCGCCGAGCGTGACCAGACCCTGCCGCCAGTCATGCGGCCGGAAAAGGCTCTGCGGCACGGAGCCGAACATGTGAGCAATCTCTTCGCTTGTCATCGCGAAGTGCGTGCCAAGGGCGGGCAGCACATCGGTGAGCCGGCCGCCGTAATACTGCCAGGCGTATTCGGTCAGCGGTCCTGCGTGAGAATGGAGCCGCGTATAGTCCGGAGGCAGACAGAGGACCTTGTTCCTGTGGCCCAGAGCGTCGAGGGCCTGCGTGAGCGCGGCTTTGATCTCGGCGGGCGAGAACTCTGTGGTCTCGGAACCGGCGGCGAAGAAGAGACTCATGTCTCCAGTTTCTCAGAGATCAGGCGAGCCAATTGAGCAGGTCGCCGCGGAGGTCAAACTCGAGTTCCCGCGCCTCCCGCACGATCTCGAGATTTGGGTTTGCGTCGATCGCCTCCCGGTAGTTCGCGCTCATCGCCATCAGCGAGAGGTCCTGCGTGTCGCGAATCCAGCACAGGCCGATGTCCGAGGCGTCGAACTTTCCGACAGTGGGCCAGAGGGCGTCAAGGCAGGCGCGGTCATTGGGGAAGCTGCCCGGGCTGCGCATGGAAGCGAGCGTGTTCGAGGTGAGCGAGTTGATATAAGTGGGCTTCTTCTTCATCGCCTTGAGCAGGCGCGGGTGAACCATGTCGGCCATGCCGAGTCCGACGGCGTTGCCATAAGAGAGCTTGCTCAATCCGCGCAGGTAGACGCGCTGGACGATTGGGGCGTTCGGCCATGGATTGTAGACGCCGTGGACGCTGCGGTTGATCACTTTGGTATCCATGCCGGCGCCGGAGATGTTCTTGCCGAGTTCATTGACGATGAGAATGTCAACGGAGTCGAGCGGAACGCGAGGCATCCAGGTCTTGACGAGCTCGAGCAGTTCTTCCTCACGGCGCTCCATGTTTTCGACTGGCACCGCCTCGATCATGCCTGTGTCGTGATTGCCGTCTTCAAGGATGGCGAGACCGCCGAGGATCTTGCCCGTGCCCAACACCTGCCGTCCCACGCTGCGAATGACAGTCTCGAGGCCGATCTTGTATGCGTGCGTATGATAGTTGCGCGCGCCGGCGAACTTGCCCAGCCCGATGGCCATCATCTTGAACAGGCCGCTCTCGAGCTTGCCGGCGAAATCAGTGTGCCACTTGACGCGGCCGCAGAGCATGATTCCGTCCGAGTTGAGGGCGAGCTTATCGCAGAACGCCTCGATCCCCTCAGGAGTCCTACCCAGACTGACTACCGCCAGTTGACTTCGAACCGGGCAGCCCATTTCGGATTCGGTGATCGCGTACTTGGCCAGCACTTCGGCCTGGCCCTTGGCCGTCGCCGCCCCGTGCGATCCCATGGCGGGGAAGATGAAGGGCTTCATGCCCTGGGCCTTCCACCAGTCGACGGACGCACGCACAATGACGTCGATGTTGGCGATACCGCGCGACCCGACGCCGATAGCCACCGAAGAGCCTGGCTTCAGGCGCTCATTGAACCGGGCGTGTGAAAGCTGCTGATGGACTGCACCGCGGATGTCCTCAATCCTGCGGGACGTGAAATGCTGGCGGACAAGGTAGAGAGGGCGGAAGCGGGTCACGCTCCGATTCTATCCAAGGTTTGGTTTCCGGCTACTCGGCTTCTTCGCTCGAAGCGCTTTCCCATTCGGTCTCGAGCATTTTGGAGTACTCTCCGGAAGCGAAGAGCTCGAAGCGGAACGACTCTGAAGAGATGCGCCTATAGGGTTCCAGGTTGAGGCGAGCCAGATACATCTGGTCCGCATAGCGGTAGTAATGCCGGATGAAGCCGGGATTGACTTGTTCGAGCACGGGAACGGTACTGAAAACGGCGTTGAGTCCCAGCGCCCGGCTGAAGATCGCTTTGTAGTCGGCGACGCCCCATCGGATTAGCTTTTCTCTCATCTCCTGTGGCGTTTGCTCGACCAGAAGCTGGATGAAACTGCCGTGTTTGACGCATGCCTTGCGTAGATCATCGTCGCGGTCGGCGATCTCCATGCACTGGTCGAGCCAGCGGTCCAGATCCTTGCCGACGTAAAACAGCATACGAACTTCGCAAAGCCGCCCGGCCAGAAGCCGCCCCAGGATCTCGTCGCGCGTCAGATCGCCCGAGGGCAGCAAACCTTGCAGCATGAGGTGTGCGCGGCTGGATTCCACCAACTTGTCCGGACCGGTGGGGTCAGTAAACGGGTGCAGGATCACGGGCGGCAGATCCCAAACGCGGCCCACGGGCAGGTTAGCAG
>CAYWST010000623.1:0-2367 GCA_964461075.1 uncultured Solibacteraceae bacterium
AGCTTGGCTTTCGCATCGTCGTGCTCGATGATCGACCGGATTTTGTAACGCCGACAAATTTTCCGCACGCGGATGAACGCATCGCCGGCGATATTGTCAAAGAGATTCAGCGATTAGAGATTACGCCGCAGACGTTTGTCGTTTTAGTAACGCGCGCGCACACGCTCGATGCGCAACTGCTCGGCGCGATAGTGGACAAGCCAGCGGCGTACATCGGAATGCTGGGAAGCAAGCGGCGTGTGATTACGGTGATGGACACCTTGAAGAAGCAAGGGGTGAGTGAAGCGGCACTTGCGCGCGTTCACGCGCCGATTGGGATTGAAATCCACGCCGAGACGCCGGCGGAAATTGCGGTGAGTATTTTGGCGGAGATCATTCAAGCCAAAAGAAAAGCGTAAGACAATTTTTGCATCTGCAGATTTTGCAGATTGCACAGATTGTCCATTCCCAATCGGATCAGATAAGAAAACTCGAACCATCATGCAAAAAGGACGGTTCGATTTTCTTTTTCAATCTGAAATCTTAAAGCATCAATCGAAAATTACGATCACTCCCACTCGATTGTCTGAATTCCCCATAAGTCTCTGAAAACTCGATGTTAACCGCCCATTCTGACGGCCATTCTCCGACTGCGAGGCCGTCAAAATGCTACGCTTCTGATTTCATTGATTAAACTGCCAGAAAAAATAATTTCGCCGTTCCAGCATCTATCGGCTTCCAGCGGTTCTCATTATTGGGTCGATCGGGCCTCTGGGTATCGGGGATGGTCTTTTTGCGGGAGGTCAGCGCGGCTGGGGTGGCGGGACGCCGGTGATGATGGTTCGCAGCAGGCTGTGCCAGGACGGGAAGAGGTGGTAGGTGGTGATGGAGCGGACGTGCTCGAACAGACGGGCGCGGGCGCCGAGCCGCTCGCGCGCCTTCTGCCACAGGGTTTCGATCAGGTCGCAGGCGTTGTGCATGGCGAACGCCAGCAGGTTGAGGGCGACCAGCACGCTGGCCAGCGTGTCCTTGCCGTGGCCGAAGTTGTGCTCCAGGTGATAGCCGCCGGTCTTCAGGACGTTGAAGGTCTCGTTCTCGATCTTCCACCGGGCCCGGCCGCAGGCGGCCAGTTCCGCCACGCTGTCGCGGCTGACCGGCAGGTCGGTGATGAAGCTCCCGCGGTAGGTGACCTTGCCGTCGGGCTTGGCGATTTCGATCTCCAGCCAGTTGACCGTCAGCGCGTCCTTGCCGTCGCGCAGCGGCACGCCGGTCATCCAGCGGTAGCGGTGGAGGCGCTTGGCGCTCCCGCGTCCCTCGGTCCGGCTCAGGCTCTCCAGCGCGACACCCGTGAGGTATTCGGCCAGCGTTTTGTGGCTGGAGGGTTTGCACACGAGCAGGAAGCTGCCCCCGGCCGCCAGGATCGCCTCGCACATCGGCTGGTGGGCATACAGATCGTCACCCAGATAGACCGGCTTCAGCCACGCATAGGACGCACCGACCCGCGCCAGCCAGCGCTTGGCGGCGGTCGTCTCGCAGTCCTGCTTCCTCGCCCCGTCCTGCGGGCGCACGAACTCCGGCGGCAGCGGCAGCACCGTCTTGTGGCCGGGCGCCACCAGCGTGGCCCCGAGGACGGTGTGGAAGTGCTCCGTCTCCCCGTCCGCCCGTGTGCGGGTCGAGCAGTGCGGGCAGGAAATCTTGCGCGAGCAGAAGTGCTCGGAACCGTCCAGCGCGATCAGAACCCGGCCGTCCAGGCAGCGCATCGCCTTCAGCCCGCCACGCGCGTCCAGATCCCGGACGATGGTGGTGAAGACCGTGTCGAAGTGGTCCGAGGGCGCCCCGTCCAGCATCGCCCGGATGTGGTTGTCGCAGGGGATTGCCGTCATCCCGAACAAAGTGTGGGCGTTCGACCGCCCGCGTCCGGGACCCTCGGCCAACGCCCGCTGGTGTGCCAGAAACGACGGGCTCTGCATGAAGAACACGGAAAAGGCCGCCAACCCGATGTCCGCCATCGTGTAGCGCCCATTGCTCCCCGTCCGCCGATCCGGAAGCCCGCCGCAGCGCGCGCGCAGCGCCGCTATGTAGATCTCAAGCCCGTCCATCCGGAGCTTGAATCACGATCCGGACCCCAAGCAAAGCCCTTTCTCGTCAAAATGAGATCTGCTGCGCATTGATCTAGCGCGCCGAGGCGCGGATCAAGTCCGGCGATGCCGGGCCCGACAAGGGGAAAGATTCCGGGTACACTCTCGGGAGTTGCCAACTGTTCGGCGACGAGAAGGTCCTCTACGAACTATCCGAGCCTGGCGTCATTCACGTCTTCCTGGAAATCCAGACTCCCCCCTACATGCGGCAGCCGCAGTACCGAGGTGAGATTCCGACGCTCCATTATCC
>CAYWST010000624.1:0-2365 GCA_964461075.1 uncultured Solibacteraceae bacterium
CCATCCACGTATATGAAGTCGAATGAATTTTCCTTGAATAGAGAAAGGGCATGAGCCGATGGGGCTTTTATCGCTATAACATTTTTCTTGCCGCTGGCTTCAGTAGAATTTAGAAATATATTTAATGCGGTTCTGTGCAAATCGTTCATTGCTGTAAATGGGGTCAATCCTGCAGCCAAGTCGGTAGAGGTTGCATATGGCGCCCACTGATCCAGGCAAACTAATTCAGCTTCGTCGGGTAGATGTTGTAGCCACAATTTGGTTGATCCAAGCCCCATCCAAGTACCTATTTCAAGTACCCTGCATGAAGGAGTGAAAAATAATTCGGCCGCTTTGGCCATGTAGGGTGCTCGGATAGCCCATAGCTGATTGGTGCCAACAGCTTTTGTGAAGTGAAGCAACCGTAGTGCTGTGTTGGACCGGTATGCGCGTTCAACCGCAGCGTTTATCCTGAAGCTGGTTTTTGGAGGGTGTCTAGATTTTTGTGTAAACGGGTTTAGGGTCAACTGAGTTGCAGCCTTCCCTCGAATTGAATGGTAAAGCGCATCAACGCGCCTTTCCAGTCCCGGATCGGCATGGTCCATTTCTGGCTGATATTTTTCAGCGCCAAATAGTAGAGCTTCACCAGTGACTCATCGGTCGGAAACGAGCCTCGCTGCTTGGTGAGTTTGCGCAGGCTGTAGTTGATCGATTCGATGGCATTGGTGGTGTAGATCACCTTGCGAATTTCCGGCGGGTAAGCGAAGAACGGGATGATGCGTGCCCAGTTGCGCCGCCATATCTGGGCAATCGGCGGGTAGCGCTCGCTCCAGGCTTGCTCGAACGCCGCCAGCTGCCGCTCCGCTTCGTCCAGGGTGGCGGCAGCGTAGATACGGCGCAGATCGGCCGCGACCGCCTTGCGCTCTTTCCAGGGCACGTAGTTGAGGCTGGCGCGCACCAGGTGCACGATGCATAGCTGTATCTCGGTGTGCGGGAACACCGCCTCGATCGCCTCGGGGAAGCCCTTCAAGCCGTCCACGCAGGCAATCAGGATGTCCTGCACGCCCCGGTTCTTGAGCTCGGTCACGACTTGCAGCCAGAACTTGGCGCCTTCGGTCTGGGCGATCCACAGGCCCAGCACTTCCTTCTCGCCGGCCAGATTGATGCCCACCGCCAGGTACACGGCCTTGGGGCGAACCGTGCCATTGTCGCGCACCTTGCCGAACAGGCAGTCCAGGTACACGATGGGATAGACGGCATCGAGCGGGCGCGCCTGCCAGGCCCGGATTTCGTCGATGACGGCGTCGGTGACCGAGGAGATCAGCGCGGGCGAGACCTCGGCCCCGTACATTTCGGTCAGATGGCTCTGGATTTCGCGCACGGTCATGCCGCGCGCGTACAGCGACAGGATCTTGTCGTCGAAGCCGCCGATGCGGGTCTGGTGCTTGGGGATGATCTGCGGCTCGAACGTGCCGTGGCGGTCGCGCGGCACTTCGATGGGCAATTCGCCGAATTCGCCCTTGAGCGTCTTCTTGCTGCGGCCGTTGCGGGTGTTGCCGTTCGGGTTGGTCACGGTGCCATGCTTGTCATGGCCCAGGTGCGCCGCCATTTCGGCCTGGAGCGCGCGTTCATAGATGGCCTTGGTGATTTGCTTCATCAGCCCGTTCTCGCCAATCAGGTCTTCGGGCTTCTGATAATCAGCCAGCAGGCTGTCGATCAGGTCATTCGAAATTGCTTTGGGTGCGCTCATCTTCTCTCCTTAGAATGCGGCAGTTTCCTGCCAAATGACCGTTTACACAAAATCTCTTACACCCTCCTGTCAGGACACCACCATGGAAATGAAAAAGATCAACTCCGGCAAGCTACGCGCCATCGGCTACGATGCCCGCGCGCGGGTGCTGCAGGTTCAGCTGGACGACGGCAGCGTGCTGCAATACAGCGGCGTGGGTGAGGACGCCTGGCGCCGCCTGAGCAGCTCGGGCTCGGCCTGGAGTTATTACCGCGACAATATCGAGGAAGAATTTACCGCCAAGCGGGTGTCGGCCAACGCGCCTGCGGGCAAAAATCCGCTGGATGATTTGTTTGGCTCGTAATTACCCGGGGCTTATTCCATGCGTAAAAAAACCTGGCTGAGTTGGAGCAGCGGCAAAGACAGCGCCTGGGCCTTGCAGGTGTTGCGCCAGTCGGATGAATACGAGGTGACCGGGCTTTTCACCACCATCAATACCGCATTCGAGCGCGTGGCGATGCACGCGGTGCGCGTGGCCTTGCTGCGCCAGCAGGCGCAGGCGGTGGGTTTGCCCTTGTATCTGATTGAGATCCCCTACCCGTGCACCAATGAGCAATATGCGGCGGCGATGACGGCATTGGTGGCCAGCGCGCAGGC
>CAYWST010000625.1:0-2362 GCA_964461075.1 uncultured Solibacteraceae bacterium
TCGCGCCCATTTTCATTGCTCGTTGTGACCCGCACGGTCATGGGCGACTCCTTTGTGTTGACGCCGTGGATCTGCCAGAGATCGAGGTAATCCGTCTTCATCAACCGGAGCGATCGCTCCAGCTCCGCCATCGCTTCAGCGGCCGTCCGCTTGCCCGATTTCGAGGTCAAAAAGATCTTCTTGCGGAATGGAGGGATGGCGGCGCCGTACACCTCCTCCGCCCGGCCGTTCCAGTAGCTGCGCGCCATGTCGAAGTAGTTGATGCCGAGGTCGTAAGCGCGGCGAACCAGCGCCACGCCGTCGTCGAACGGGATCAGGTGGAAGCGTGCGCCTCCCATGCCGATGATCGTCAGGTTCTCTCCAGTTCGGCCCAAAGGCCGTTTGGGGATCTCGCCGGAAATGGCCGCGAAGGCGGGAGCCGTGAAGAAGGTGCGTCGGCGCATAAAGGTGAAACCAAGGTACTCCCTTGACGGGAACGAGGCAAGCAGGCAGCGACGGTCACAGCCGCCGAAGAAAAATCTAACGGAGCGAAGTCACTGATAAACCGTATCCTTTTCCACTTGCGCGGGTGCGCCCGCCGCCGGCGGACGAATTGTTCATGCTCTAACACGGGCGATGGGCAAAAAAGACTTCTTTGAACTAATCGAACAACAGGGCATGGCTGACCCTGAGACGATTCACGACCTGCGGAGAACCGTCGAGCGAATCGCGCGGCGCCTGGCCAGAGGCGAAAGCGTGACATTGCCCGGCGTCGGCAAGCTGATCCCTCAGTTGAAGAGATCCATCATTTTCCAGGGTGCAGCCAAGCAACGCAAACACACGCGCGGCGGCGCGAGGTAGGCGATGGGCGTTCGGGGCCTGGCCCGTTTGTTGGCGGCGCTCCTCCGCGACCACCGGCAGTTGGAGGTGAAGGGTCTCGGAGAATTTCACTCGAGTGAGGGAGGCGTTTTCTGCTTCGGCGGCGACCGCCGCCCCAGCGTCTTCATCTCCTACGCGTCGGAGGACCGCAGAATCGCCGACGAGATCGCCTCCCGCCTCAACGAGGCAGGTTTCAGCGCATGGCTTGACCGGCGCAGGCTTCATCCGGGCGACTCCTGGCTGAAGTCCATCGAAAGCGCGATTGTCTCCTGCGACTTCTTCATTTCCTGCCTCTCCAGGCGATCCCTGAAGAAGCGAGGCACGTTCCAGCGCGAGTTGCGGATGGCCATCGACTGCGCCCGGAACGTTCCGCTTGAAGAGATTTACTTCATCCCAGTCCGGCTGGACGATTGCGCCGTTCCGCGGGTGATCGGGTCCGAGTGGCAGTACATCGACCTCTTCCCCGATCTCCGCGAAGGGCTCGAGCGCGTGATTTCGGCCATGCGGCGCCAGTGGGCGGCGCGCGCGGAATAGAATCCTGTTCGTTTCCGGACAGCGCAATCCAAATTTGGGGCAGTCCCGCGGATCCGCGCATTCTCGGAGCCGTGGCCCTCGTTTCGTTCGTTCTCGGCGCCCTGGCCAGCTATCTTCCCGCCCGGCGGGCGACGCGGATCGATCCGATGAGCGCCATGCGAGCGTAGCAGCGCGTCGCAATACCCGTGGCTACTCGATCGCGGCTTGCGCTTCGCCGCGGAAGAGGGCGGGCAGGCCGTCGGCGGTAACGCGCAGGCCGACGTAGAATTGACCGAAAAGACCGTAATGGGCGCTGGCTTCGTCGAAGCGCATCTCGTAGATGATCTGTTTGAAGGGGACGGGCGAATCAGCGTAGAGATCCACGCCCCATTCCCAATCGTCGAGGCCGACCGAGCCGGAGATCACCTGCTTGATGACGCCGGCGTACTTGCGTCCGATGAGACCGTGCTCGTGCATCATGCGCTGGCGTTCGGCGAAGGGCTCGGCGTACCAGTTTTTCTGTTCGCCGCGTTTGCGGTCCATGGGGTAGAAGCAGATGTAGCGGGAGGCGGGGATCTCAGGCCAAAGGCGGACGGCCATCGCTTTTTTCTGCCGCTCCAGGACTTCCTGCTCAGCCTCAGTCCAGGCTTCCGAGCCGGGTTCGAGACCCCGGGCGGCGAGTTCTTCCCAAATCTTGCGGGTGGACTCGTAAAGGCCGAGCTCGACGATGCTGAGGTAGGACGTAGAGGGCTCGAGGTAATCGGCGATGCGGAGCCGGCTGATTTGAAGCTGGGCCTCCAGCAGACCGACGAAGTCGCGGCGGTAGTGGACGAACATGAGGTCGCCCTTGTGGCCGAGCATGGCGTAGGCGGCGGACTGTTCGCCGCCCTCGGCGCCTTCGCGCGAGGCAAGCCATTCGCAGGCCTCGTCGAGCATGGACTGGCGAGTGGCGGCGTCGACATGCCGCCATTGGCTCCAGCAGATGTGAAAC
>CAYWST010000626.1:0-2340 GCA_964461075.1 uncultured Solibacteraceae bacterium
GGCTCCACCCTACTCGTTGAAGGACGTTCCCGCGGCACTCGGCAGCCCGTCCGCAAGAACGCATTGAGTCAGACTACGGGACCGGACTGCATAACCTGCGGGTCCACCGGTGGATGGAGCCGGGGTACCCGCGAGCGGACCGAACTAGAAGAGGTTAAGAAGCATGAAGCACAACGAACACCCGATGCAAACGGTCGACTTTACCGCTTGGGTCTTTGGAGGCGGCAGCCGTCCAAATCAGGTAGCTGTCATCGGCGGGGAGGGGCAAGATGGCGCATGTCTGGATGCCACCATGAGAGTCCTCACGTCCATGGACCTGCCGATCCGGTGGCGGCGCCTCAAGCTGACCGCCGAGGACTGCAGAGCGAACAATGGAAGCGTTCCTCCGGATATCCTACAGGCGATTTGCGATTGCGGATTGGCCCTCAAGGCGCCGTTGGCATATTCCATGGGCACCGATGGCAGCTCATCGACTGTGGATGAGATGCTTCGGCGCGAGTTGCGCTTGATTGTGCATCGCACCGAGATCGGGCCAGTTGGCAAGAGTAGCCGGCTGCATGGGCAATCGGACTTTCGTATCGAACTTTTGTGCGAGAGGCCGGAAAGCGTTTACTCATCCTTTGGCAGGAATGGCCGGCCGGTTTTTGAATCGTCCGACGTGCTGGCGGAAGTCGCCCGGCAGATCGTGAGCGTTGCAGCGAGTCTATCGTTTACGGCAACTCCCAGGGTTTCCATCGTGGTCGACCGGTCTAGTCCGAACTGGACGAATTCTTCGAACTGGAACGAGTGGAAAGGACTACTGGCCGGCGAGGGCATTTCTGCCTTGGAGCAGATCAGCCCCAAGGCGTTTGCGATCAAAGCAATGAACGATCCCGGCAGTCTCGATATCGTTCTGTGCTCAGCAGGCTTTGGCCAGATCGCCGGGCATTTTCTTGGATCGCTGGCGGGTGGTGTGGAGCTTCAAGCCTTTGTCAGCAGCGGTGGTGGTGTCGCAGTGTTTGAACCGTTTGCCGACGAGCGAAGCGATACGTATCCAGTGGAAGCAAACCCGACAGCGTTGGTCCGGGCAGCCGTCCTCCTCCTGGAACGAGTGGGAGAAACCCATGCCGCCGATCGGCTGAGAACGGCGCTACGGGGATTGCATGAATCGGGAAGTGCATTCATTCCTGTCCGAGGCTGTCATGATTCGGCGATGGAGTTTACGGATGCTTTGATTCGCCGTCTGCAAGGCGAGTACGACTTGGTAGTGCCTGGACGCGAGGGACTAGCGGCCGGGTGCTGAGCCGGCAGAGGCAGTGGAGCATGACGATGAAGGATCTGGTTGGGGCATCGGTGGTTTCACGGTTCCGGTATCTGGGTCACCGGCAGAGCGGAACTCTTCGTGAACTCTCGTTTGGCGACATGGGCAAAGATGGAATCGAACATCTCTTGAACCTGAAGATCGACATCGGGCAGCTCATGAAACACCATTTGCGGATACAAGATACTCCTGATATCTGCCTCCGCATCCTCGCCGAGCAATGGACCAAGAGACCAGTGGAGCCCGGACCTCCGACTGCTATCACCATCTCCGAGGAAGACCTGAGCCGACTCGCCGGAGAGCAGGAAGAGAAGATCGCAGCCAAGCGAGCCAAGAGACCTCGCCCTCTGGCATCGAAAGGGACTGCATGAGCGCCGCCATTCGCGCTGTGCCAGATCACCGCGGGAACTCTCAGCCCTGGAGTGCAACATGCCGTGTTTCGTGAGGCTTGAGGACGCCGCAGCGGCCCTGTCCACGACGGTGAACACCCTCGAAGATCTCAAGCGATGGGGTTGGATCGGGATCGTTGAGAAGGATGGCCAGCGCTACATTCACGGATCTGATCAATCAAGGGCAGGCTTTGTGCTTGCCGTCCGAAGACACCTGGCTCTGGCGCCTGGACAGGTGACCGCCCTGCTAGCCAGAGAACGGCCTCCCTACTCAGAGAAGAAGGTACTGGAGATCGCCGAATCATTCCGAACGGGAACTGGCAATGGGGAGAGGAATCCATGGTGACTGGAAACGATGAGGGAACACGGCCTGAAACGCCGGAGCAGTCCATACTCAGGCTGAAACGCCTGGTCCAACTGGCGCCTCAGGATGCGGACCTTCGATACCATCTCGCACGTCAGTTGGTGGCCACATCGCATTTCGACGAGGCGATTCCAATGCTACGCTCCATTATCGCCCTCGTCCCGAATCATCTGGAAGCCAGAAAGCTGCTCGACGTGGCGCTCACCCAAGAGTATCGCGGAGAGGGTAGCCGCCCGCGGATCTGAATCCTTGTTTTCCTTCAAAGCGACGAGCCAGCGGAACTGGCC
>CAYWST010000627.1:0-2335 GCA_964461075.1 uncultured Solibacteraceae bacterium
GCAGGGCGCGGCCATGCAGGGACAGCCGGCGTCGAACTCGAATTCCGCCCCGCCGTTGAGCGGGCCTGTAGCCGACATCGCCTCCTCAGCGGATCCGGATGGCTTGGGCTGCAGTTCCCTTCCCCCGGATTCGTTGACAGGCCGGATTGCGATCATTCAGCGAGGCGATTGCTTCTTCCGCATCAAGCTCCTGAACGCACAGCGCGCCGGAGCGGTCGCGGCCATCGTTTACAACAATGCCACCCCGGCCGAGGGCAGCCCTGACGACATCTTCATCATGGACTTGACCGACCAGGAGAACCCCAACGCGGCCCCGGTCGCCATCCCCGGCCTGATGATCGGACACACCAATGGGCGCCGCTTGCTCGAATTGGCGAAGTCCGTTGAGGACTTCACGGTCCAGGTTCGCTTCGGCACGGCGAACGCCGACCCGCGCCGGCTCGCCTCGTTCTCCAGCCGCGGGCCTGGGATCAACCTGGCCATCAAACCGGATCTTGTCGCCATTGGCGTCTCCGTCAACACGGCGATGCTCGAAGGAGAGAGCGCACTTGCCTGTTCTCCTTTCACGGACACCGTCTGCTCCACGACGGGTTACGGGCTCATCAATGGCACAAGCTTCTCCGGGCCTTACGTGGCCGGAGCCGCTGCCGTCGTGAAGGGCGCGCGGAAGGGTCTCACATCGGACGAGTACCGCTCGCTGATCGTCAATTCCACAAACTCGACCGACGCCGAAGGCACTCCCCGCGGGCCGGTTCAGTCCTTTGGCAGCGGTCATCTCAGCGTGGTGAACGCACTCGAATCCACACTCGCCGCCGCGCCGGTTTCGATCTCCTTCGGAGCCGGCGGATCGACTATCGAGCAGCGGCGCAAGCTGCGCCTGAAAAATGTGACCGGCCAGGCCGCCACCGTCACACTCTCGGTCGATTCCACCGACGAAGCGAAGCCGACGGTCTCTCCGGACAGCCTGACGCTGCAAGGCGGGCAATCGGCGGAAGTGGAAGTAGTCTTCCAGTCCTCGAGTCTGGCCGATGGGACTTATCAGGGTTTCATCGTCGCCAGCAGTTCAATCAACGGCGTGGCTGCGCGCGTCCCCTATTGGTACGCAACAACCACTCCAGACGTCCCGGCTTCGATCTTCGCGCTCCCGTGGGAAGAAACTGTGCGAGTAGCCGACGAGACGTACGCGCTCGTGCGAATTCATAACGTAAACGGACTGGCTCTGACCGGCGCCGAGCCGAAGGTGACCCCGCTCACCGCAGGCGCGACCGTCAGTTCCATTCAGCGTTCCACCCGCTACCCCAATATGTGGCGCGTGAATGTCCGGCTGGGACGGCTCGGCCAGAACTCCTGGCGCGTGGAGGCGGGCGACATCAGCAGCACGTTTAGTATATCCGGGCGCTGACGCCCTATAATGAAGTTCTGGGAACACCCCGCCAGCCGAAATGGAAGATCTGAAGAAGAAGCTCCAAGAGGAGATTGCGGCTCTCGAATACGAACTGCGAACGGAACTGCCGAAGGAAATCCTCAAGGCGAGAGCGCATGGCGATCTGCGAGAAAACGCGGAGTTTCACGCCGCCAAGGAGCGTCAGCGTTATGTCGACGCCCGCCTGAGCCAACTCAAGGTGCGCCTGTCGGAACTGTCGATGATCGACATGAGCAAGATCCCGCGCGACCGCGTCGGCCTGGGCTCCCGCGTGACTGTCCTCGACCTGGCCAAAGACGAGGAGATGACCTACACGCTTGTCGCCAGCGAACAGGTGGATGTTTCGAAGGGAATGATCTCGCCCAGTTCGCCGATCGGCAAGGGTCTCATCGGAAGGAAGGAAGGGGACGAGGTGACTATCCCCATCCCCGGCGGGACGCGTAAAATGGAAGTTCTGAAGCTCCGGACGATCCACGATCAGGATTAACGCCGCCGGGCTTCGAGGGAGACCCTCGCCCATGACCTACACGTGCGCGATCGGCCTCGGCGCCGGAAAGATCCTCTACTGGATCGTGCGCGGGCTGTCCCTTTCGCGGATTCATCCAAACGTCCTGACATTCATCGGGCTGCTCATCAACATCTGGGCTGCGGTTCTGCTGGCCCGCGGCCTCTTCTTTCAGGCTGGCCTGGTCATCATTGGCGCCGGGCTGTTTGACATGGTGGACGGCAGAGTCGCTCGCGAAACCAACCGCGTCACGAGGTTCGGCGCGTTCTTCGATTCGGTGCTCGACCGCTACTCTGATCTCGCCCTTCTCATGGGCCTGCTGGTCTACTACGCGAACGTCAACCGCAACTTCTATGTCGTGCTGACCGCCGTGGTCATGACCGCGTCGGTGATGATCTCCTATACCC
>CAYWST010000628.1:0-2333 GCA_964461075.1 uncultured Solibacteraceae bacterium
CTGGAGGGCTTGACGTGGGCGAAACGACCATCGACCTGATGAGCCTGCCATCGACGCGAAGCTATCCGACCTTTCCGGACGGCTCCATCGACTGGCGGCGTCTCGGGATCCCGATTGAGGCGTACCGCACGCCGGAGGGGACCATCACATGGGACGTCCCAGCGTCGATGAAGGCTTACGGTCAATCTTCCGTTTCCTCATTCCTCTCGCAATATCAGGGCGCGCTGATGCTCGCCGGCGCGGCCGTACTCGTCCTATTGCTCCTTGGGAGGCGCCGGTGAGAACGGACCTGACCAAAGTCAACCCCGCCGGCCGCGTGGACGTGCTCGTCTTTCGAATCCTCGATCGCATAGCCGGTCATCTTTGCCCAAACGAATGGCCTGTTATGAGCCCTCACGTGCAGAAGTGGGCGCGGCGGCAGTTCGGACCGAAACGCCGGCCGCGGAGGAAAATCACATGAGCTGGATTTCGTACCTCCAACTTGCCAATCCGGCCACCGCTCCGCAGTTCATCGGCGACAAGGTCATGGCGTGGTTCAATCCCTCTCTGCCGGCATCGTCCAGTCCCGTCGCCCAAGCGCCGAAAGCCCCGATCACGCTCAACAAAATGCGGACCTGGTCACCCGACGACTTAGCCGAGGCCGAAGCGCAGCGCGGCGCGCAGTACCAGCGCGATGTCGCTTTCTTCCGGGCCAACTCCACCCCTACAACTTCGGACTGGCCTTCGATCCCGCCGCCCGCCAGTCAGGACCAAACCGGTTTCTGGCTACTGGTCGGCGCCGGCCTGATCGGCGCCGTCATCATCGCGAGGAAAATATGATCGTTCAGCTCAGGACCCCTCAATCGTGCGGAAGCTCGCGGCAGGCCTCCGCTCTTGGCGCGTTCGAGTGGCCCTCTCTTCCGAGCCTGCCCAGTCTGGGAAACCTCGACTGGAAGACCATCGCGATCGCCGCCGTCGTCATGCTGGTTCTCTGGAAGGGGCTGAAGCTCGGCAGCGGCGCGCTCGCGGATCGCCGGAAGCGCCGCCGCGCTCAGCTTGAGCGGCGCGAGCAGCTCCGCCATGAAGCGGCTCTTGCCGAGATCGCGAGGCGCTATGCGTAAACGCGCGCTCGCCCGCCGGCGCAATGCAAGTGACCAGGCTCAGTCGGCCGCCGCCATGAGCGAGGCCTTCCACGGCCGCCCCGTCCGCAAGGTGAAAGAGGTCTCCGAGGTCTATCACGAGCCGGTGGATCTGGCCGACTTGGGCCGCCTGGTCGAGTTGCAAATTCTCGACGAGCGCGATTACGTCACTCCCCTGGAGTTCAAGGGCAACGTCCGTTGTACGTGCACGCCCGACGGCGGCCAAATTTACATCGTCGGCGGAGACCAGGCTCTGGATCTCAAGCGGCTCGGCCATGACAAGTATCTGCCCAAAGATCACGTTACGCTCGGGCCCGTCGCGAAAATCACCTACTTCACTTCGAAGGCGTTCCACAATTTCGAACCGAGCGATTACGAACACAAGTTCGGGGAGGAGGGCGGCGAGCTTCCCCTTCTCCACTACGACGTTCACAGCCAGAAGCTCTACCTCACCGGCGGCTCCTACCAGGTGCGACCGGAAGGAATCGTCAACTAGGAGAACCCCATGGCAGTAATCGTCAAAAAGAAAAGGCTGTTCAATCCGCACAAGGCGGGAAAGCCGAAAGTTGCCAAGGGTGGGGGCGCCAAGCGCAAGACCGCCCGGAAGCAGAGGAATCCAGGGCAGCTCATCACTCTCGGATTCCTGAACCCACAGAAGAGGACCACAGCAATGAAGAAGAAAACGAAGAAAGCTTCGCGTGCGCCCCGCCCGAATCCCTTCGCCGCCGCCAGGCATAAGGCGAAAAAGAATCCGGCCCGCCGCCGCAACCCCTCACTGATCCGTCAACCCATGGACCTCGCCAAGAGCGGCGCGATTGCTCTCCTTGGCCTGGTCATGACCCGCCAGACCCCGCAGCTCCTGCTACAGGGCAAGAACGCCGGCTGGCTCGGCTACGCCTCCAACGTCGCCGCCGCCGCCGCCGGAGCGGCTTTGATCGGAAAGTTCTTCGGCCGCGAATCCGGCAAGCTCGCCTTCATCGGCGGCGCCGTCTACACCGTGAGCCGCATCCTCACCGAACAGCTCTCCCCGATCGGCCAGTACTTCGCCCTCAGCGGGGTCGGAGACGCCCAAGCGGCCAACCTCGGACAGATCAAGAGCGGATATTTCCCGGTTCCCGTCGTCCACAACGCCGACGGCACGCCGCGAATTCCGCGCGCAATCATCGAAGCCGCCCGGCCGGCCTTGCCGGCCGCCTGGTGCGGACCCTCAAGACC
>CAYWST010000629.1:0-2329 GCA_964461075.1 uncultured Solibacteraceae bacterium
GGTGTGATCATGACACGCCGGACTCTTTGTACGCTGCCGTTTCTCGCGGCGGGACGCGCGGAGGCAGCCGACCGGATCCAAGCATTTGGGCTGCAGTGGTTGGTCCCGCTGCAGAGCGACTGGCGGGTTGACCGGGCCGATGGGGTGGAGACGCTGCGATTGCTGGTTGCGCGGCCTCAGCAAAAGGACCCACGGAGGCCCTTTCAGTACGCGCTGGCCGAGACCGAGGCGCTCTCGAAGTTCGTTCTCGAACTCGAGGTGCAGCCGGGCAAGCCCGGCGAATCGCTCATCATCGTCTACGCGTGGCGGGACTATGAGCACTTCAATTACGTCCATCTCTCGGCGGACGCGGGCTCCTTCCAGCCGGTGCACAACGGGATCTTCCATGTGTACGGCGGAGACCGGTCCAGGATCAGCGTAGAAGACGGTCCCTGCACGCTTCCGGATGGGCGGTGGCGGGCGGTGAAAGTGGTTTACGACAACACTACCGGCGTGGTTGAAGCATTTGTTGACGGCAAGGCGAATCCGTCCATGAAGGCGGCGGACCTGAGTCTGACGTGGGGGCGAATCGGGCTCGGCTCCTTTTTCAACACCGCCAATTTCAGGAACTTCAAGCTCACCAGGACATGACGCCGCCGCAGCAGAGGGCGAACTGGGGCATGGCGGGGCCGAGTCTTGCCGCGGTGGGAGCGGCGACCAGTGCGGTGCGGCGGTGGATGGATTTCGTGAGGAACTCGAGCGGGCGCGGTTGAGGACCGCGCGCAGCAGCAACGGGAGGGACAACGCTTGGTATCCTTCAGTTTCACCCTCTTTTCTTACTGGTATGTTCCTCAAAATTCTGGCGCACCCGGTTCTCGTGGACCTGAACTTCCATATGCCCGCGATCCTGGATCTCTCGCACCCGCTGGTCCTGCTGACCGGCGAGAACGGCTGCGGCAAGTCCACGCTGCTGCACTCGATCAACTGCGCCCTGCGCGGGCAGGAGATCGACGGCTTCATTTACCGGTGGGAGAAGAAGATCGATCCGCCGAAGGTCTTTCTTTTCGACGCCGAGCAGCACAATCCCCGAATGCACCTCGAACTGTTCGAAGGCAATCCGCAGATGCGCGAATTCGTGCAGATCGCCAGCCACGGACAGGTCATGCTCTCGATGTTCAAGGAGACCTTCCCGGCGCTGCCGGACGGGACGGCGCTGCTGCTCGACGAGCCCGAGATGGCGCTATCGGCTTCCAACCAGCGCCGGATCGTGAAGATGCTCAAGGAGCTGGTGGATCAGAAGAGGTTCCGCATCATCTGCGCCACGCACTCGCAGATCCTGATCGACGCGCCCGAGACCTACGTCATCAACCTGGACAATCACATCAACCGCAACGTGATTCCGGAGGACATGGGCGTCGAGGGATCGAGCACGATTCAGTGACGCAGGTCGAGGATTCGCAGCGAACCTGCGGGAACGGTCAAGTTGACTATGCCGCCGTTGACCGCGAGTTCCGTACCTGAGAGGGCGTCGAAAGCCTTCCATGGGCCGGGCAACTGAATGCGCAGGGCCACCTTTCGGGCCTGAGGATCGAGCCAGCCGGGGTCGATGAGGACCACGCGGTACCGGTTCTCTCCCAGCCGGATCGCCTGGACGAAGATATCGTCGCCCTCCGGCAGAAAAGGAACACGGCGCCGAACGGCCTCCATTGACTTGCGGAATGCGGCGGCCGCTTCGGCCCCATTGAGCCTGGGTCCGTCTTCGCGCCAGATTGAAACACCGTCCGTGTGCCACCACTCAGTGACGCCTTCGATCGCGGACCGATCCGCGTGGGCGGGGACGATGGCCACCGCCCCATAGGGCGTAGGCGGAACGTGATAGCCGAACTGCCGCCGTTTGGAGAAAAGGATCCGCGTGAGAGCGGACTCCGGGGTCGGCGTATTGCCCCATAAATTGCCATTGTGAGGCAGGACTGCGTTGGCGAGCTCGGGGTCGGGCTCCCAGATCCATGGCTGATGTCCGTTATGGGCGTCGCGCAACCACTTTTGAGGGGGAGGGTGAACTGCCAATCCGACCGGACAGACATTGGCCACCTGGCTGGCGGAGGGGGGACCAAGCAGCCCCTTCCCGAGTAAGTGAAGGAAGATCTCACTGGACTCCTGCCCAAGCACAGTCCAACTCGGCACGCCATTCCGAGTGAATGTCTGAGTCAAGCGAAGCTCGATGTGGTCAGCGCCAAGCGAAGTTTGAGCGGCGAGCAGCCGGAGATAGGGATGGCCCGAGCGCGGGTATTCCCACTGGTGGAATCGGGAACTGCTGAACAGATCCTGAATCACCGACGCGGTGAAGCCC
>CAYWST010000630.1:0-2322 GCA_964461075.1 uncultured Solibacteraceae bacterium
CAAGAGGAACGTTCTACTTTGCCCATATAGGAACTTCTCACTTTGCCGCGACACGAAATGGGCATTGCGCTGGGTGCTCCGTTCTGTCGTGTTAACATAACATAGTCTCGGTTAGCGATTTTGAATCCACCCGGCCAGGAGGCATTGATGTCCGTCGAAAGCCGCCTGTCTCAAATCCGCCAAAGCCGCGGTGTGGCAGCGTCGGATCTCGCCAAGCGAGTCGGCGTGAGCCGGCAGACAGTCTATGCCATCGAAGCGGGTAGCTATGTTCCCAATACCGCGGTTGCCCTGAAACTGGCACGTGAGCTGGAAGTATCGGTCGAAGAGTTGTTCTCTCTGGCGGAGACTCCGGAGCCGCCGGCGCGCAATCTGACCGCCACGATGCTGTCCGCGACGGCTTCCGCGGGCAGCCCGGTCCGCCTTTCGAAAGTGGAAGGGAATTGGATCTGTGCGCCTGCCACAAGCGCTCCCTACTACCTTGCGGAGGCGGACGGCATCGTCGTGACCTCCGGCCGGAGGAGCAAACCGGTTGAGATTCGCGTTCTCGGAGCTGACGAATCGTTACCCAAGCGCCTTGTCATTGCCGGGTGTGACCCCGCGATCGGCCTTCTGGCGCACATGGCGGAGCGGTTCGCCGGGATCGAGGTCGTGACCGTACCCGCCTCCAGCCACCGGGCGCTGGAGTGGCTCAAAGAGGGGAAAGTCCACATCGCAGGCAGCCACCTGGAGGATCCCGTCAGCAAGGAGTTCAATCTGCCGTTCATCCGGAAGCTGATGCCGGCATCGGATTGCCTCGTTGTGACTTTCGCCTGTTGGGAGGAGGGGTTCGTCGTCGCTCGTGGCAATCCCCATCGGATCCGAACGGTCGAGGATCTCACAAACCCGCAGGTGAGGCTTGTGAATCGCGAGCCTGGATCGGGAAGCCGGGTGCTATTGGATGCCCTACTCCGGAAGGCGTCGATTGCGGCGGCCAAGATTCAGGGATTCCAGTCAGTCGCCGCCGGTCACCTTGCCGCTGCTTACTCAGTCCAGAGTGGCGCCGCTGATTGCTGCCTCGCGACGCCATCCGCCGCCCGAGCGTTCGGATTGGATTTTGTCCCCCTCCACCGCGAACGATTCGACTTCGCGGTCAAGCGGGACTTCGCGGATCTACCTTCGGTGCAAGGCCTGATCGAGGTGCTGCAGCGCGCCTCCTTGCGCCGGAAACTCGAAGCCCTGGCGGGGTACGACACCTCGGAAACGGGCCGAGTCGTCTGTTCCTGAATCGCCGTTGACAGCGCGTTGAATCAGCGCTCCACCGAAGTCCGGCGCGAGGACTGCGGCCTGTACCATCAGTCTGAGCGGTCAAGGCCTTACGGTGGATGCACCGCTGTTGCCGCCGCCCCTGCGCCGCGCTTGACATCCGGATGGGACGAGCCCCGGACCCGGACGCGTTACTCACTCCAGACCAGCCGCAGGCAGAGGTTTGTCTGGCGCGATTCCGGAGGATGGCGGTGGCGGTTGGCGCTGCGCAGGGCTTCCGGCTCATTGAGCCAGCTTCCGTCGCGGATGATGCGTTCCCGGCCGGAGACGGGCCCTTGCGGGTCAACCGCCGCTTCGCCCGAATAGGGTCCGAACCAGTGCGCACGCCACTTCCAAACGTTGCCGTACATGTCGTAGAGGCCCCAACCGTTCGGACGCTTCCCGCCCACCGGATGGTTGCGGCCTCC
This sequence comes from uncultured Solibacteraceae bacterium, assembly GCA_964461075.1. GTDB lineage: Bacteria > Acidobacteriota > Terriglobia > Bryobacterales > Bryobacteraceae > JACADU01. The sequence goes on from CAYWST010000630.1 coordinate 1,710, forward strand.
TGCGCGCGAGTAGAGCCAGGCGTGCGCGGCGAGCGTGCGCTATTCGGGGTCCTCGCCAGAGGCGAACCGCGCTGGTGAGCCTGCGCGGGCGGCATATTCCCATTCTGCCTCCGTCGGCAAGCGGAACTTGCCCGCACCAAGCGCGTTCAGCCGGGCCAGGAACTGTTGGGCGTCATCCCAGGAGACGCGCTCCACCGGCCGGCGCGGAGCATCTTCTCCCTGCTGAAACGTGGAGGGATTGCCGCCCATCACCGCCACCCACTGTTGTTGAGTGGCTTCATAAGCGCTCTGCCAGAATGGGCGTGAGATCGTGACCTCGTGCTGCTGCCCTTCGTCGGCATCCCGGCCGGTCTCCGTCGCAGGGCTGCCGCGGAGGAGGGTTCCGGGCGGAATGGGCGCGAAATCCATGCGGACTCCACCAGGGAGCGTGATGGCCGCCCGGCCAGGGGTGCGTGGACCCTCGAAGGGTTCCACCTGCAATTCGACCTGGAGGTCGGGTTCAGTCCCGTCCACCTCGATCCTGCAGGGATCGCCAGGCTCGACGCGCGCCTCCGCCGACGTGAGCACCTTCCCGCGCACCTGGCCCCGCGCCGCGGTCAAGACGAAACCCTTG
>CAYWST010000631.1:0-2317 GCA_964461075.1 uncultured Solibacteraceae bacterium
GTGGCCGACGGGCTTCATGGGGCCGAAGCGCAGCGTATCGCGGCCGCGGCGGGCGATCTCCTCAATGGGCAGACAGGATTCGAAGAAAGGGATCCGGCCCTGATGAACGGCGCGGTCTTCGTCAATGTGGGCGGCGGCGGATTCGGCGGCGAGGAGGGCGTCAACGAAAGCCTCGTACTCATCGCGGGAGAAAGGGCAGTTGAGGTAGTCGTCCCCGCCGTCGAGGGACTTGCCGTAGCGGGATGCGGCGAAGACGATCGACCGGTCGATGGTCTCGGCGTCGACGATAGGGCTGATGGAGTCGTAAAAGAAAAGCCGCTGGCTGCCGGTGAGACGGGCGATCTCCTCGGCGAGGGCTGGCGAAGTGAGGGGTCCGGTGGCGACGATGACGATGCCGGAATCGGGCAGCGTGCGGGCTTCTTCACGGCGGACGGTGATGAGCGGCTCGTGTTCGATGGCGGAGGTGATCTCGCGGGCGAAGACGTCGCGGTCGACGGTGAGGGCGTGGCCGCCGGGAACGCGAGCGCGGGCGGCGGCGCGCATGGCGAGGGAGTCGAGGCGGCGTAATTCTTCCTTGAGAAGCCACGAGGCCGAGTTTTCGCTGTCGGACTTGAGCGAGTTGGAGCAGACCATTTCGGCGAAGTTGGCGGTCTGGTGAGCGGGCGTCTGGCGCTCGGGGCGCATCTCCCAGAGAGTGGAAGCGAGGCCGGCGCGGGCGAGCTGCCAGGCGGCTTCGCTTCCCGCGAGCCCGGCGCCGAGCACATGGATCGTGGAGTGGGAGTTCAATTCGTTACTATTCTATTTTCCCCCGTCAGGCGAGCCATGCGACGACTCTCTTTTCTCCCTATTCTCTTCTTTGCCTCTCTTGCCGAGGCGCAGGAGCCGGTGCGCTACACGATCAGTTTTCCGGCGCCGCACACGCACTACCTGGAGGTGGCGGCGTCGATTCCCGCGGGCAGGCCTCAGGTGGAGCTGTTCATGGCGGTGTGGACGCCGGGCTCGTATCTCATTCGCGAGTATGCGCGGCACGTGGAGGGTTTTCGGGCGCTCTCGCCGGCGGGCGCGGAACTGGCCTGGAGAAAGACGCGGAAAAATCGCTGGCAGGTGGATGCGGCGGGGGCCTCTCGCGTGGAGGTCCGGTACAAGGTCTACGCGCGGGAGCTCTCGGTCCAGGGCAATTGGGTGGACGCCAGCTTCGCCATGCTCAACGGCGCGCCGAACTTCATGACGCTGGCAGGCGAAGAGAAGCGGCCGTATGAAGTGCGGCTGACGCTGCCCGCGGGGTGGAAGAAGTCAATCAGCGGGATGAAAGAGGGCTCGGCGCCGCACACCTACGTCGCGGACGATTTCGACGAGCTGCTGGACTGCCCGATCTACGCGGGCAACGCGCCGGTCCATGAGTTCATGGCGGCGGGCAAGAGACACTTCCTGGTGAACGAGGGCGAGCCCCTGATGTGGGACGGGCCGGCGTCGGCCGAGGCGCTCAAGAAGATCGTCGAAGAGTATGCCCGGATGTTCAACGGGCTGCCCTACGAGAAGTATGTGTTCTTCAATATCATCGGCGAGTCGGGCGGCGGGCTGGAGCACAAGAACTCAACATGGATGGGGGCGAACCGTTGGGCTTGGGCCAACGCGCAGGAGCCGCCGGTGGAGAGCGCGGGCGGGCCGCGGCGGCCGTCGAGACTTTCGTGGCTCGGGTTGGCGAGCCACGAGTATTTCCACTTATGGAACGTGAAGCGGCTGCGGCCGGTCGAGTTGGGGCCGTTCGACTACGAAAACGAGGTCTACACGCGCAGTCTATGGATCGCGGAAGGCTTCACGAGCTATTACGGACCGCTGGCGCTCGGACGCGCAAAGCTGGCCAGCAAAAACGCCACGCTCAGCAGCATCAGCGGAATCATCTCTCAGATCCAGACAACGCCGGGGCGGCTGGTTCAGCCGGTGGAGACGGCATCGTACGACGCGTGGATCAAGTTGTACCGTCGGGACGAGAACTCGGCCAACACATCGCTGAGCTACTACCCGAAGGGCGCGGTGATCGGTTTCCTGCTGGACGCCAAAATTCGCGCGGCGACCGATGGCGCAAAGAGTCTTGACGATGTGATGCGGCTGGCTCTGGCAAGATATGGCGGAGAGCGCGGCTACACGCCGGAGGAGTTTCGGAAGACAGCGAGCGAGGTGGCAGGCAGGGACCTTTCGGCGTGGTTCAAGCAGGTGCTCGAATCAACGGAAGAGTTGGACTACCGGGAGGCGATTGACTGGTTCGGACTGCGCTTTAAGCCGGCGAAATCGGAAGGAAGACCGCGCATTCTAACAG
>CAYWST010000632.1:0-2316 GCA_964461075.1 uncultured Solibacteraceae bacterium
ACAAGAGGAGGGCTCGCCGGCTGATCGGGTGTTTGTGCTGGCCAACCATCGGCCCCAGAATGGCGCGGGGCGTTTACAAACGAATGGTGGGAGTGTGAAAAGTCAATCAAACAGATCGCATTTAGATTGTTTTAAGCGCCTCGCGAGCCAAGCCTGTGCGCCCTGCCTTCCGGCTCTACGGCTCCGCCGACATCAAAATCAATTCCGGCAGCCTCGTCGACACAACCAGCCGGTTGCCCTCGCACCCGTATACCCGGCCCCACGGCGAAGACTGCTGTTCCACCGGTAGCAGCGCCCGTTTCCACTGGGCAGCTTCGCGGTCCAGCTTCCACAATCCCCACCACGCCCCCGATTCAAAGCTCGACACCCACGCCGAGCCGTTTTCGCACAGCGCCAAACCGTTCACTTTGGCCCGCCCGCCGAGCGATACGCCGGGGAAGCGGATTTCGGCCCCGCCTTGGGCGGGCACTTCGATGTACACGCCCGCCGCTGGCGAATACCATCCCACCCGCGTACCCTTCCCCGACAGCAGCGATGTCGATGCGGGGGTCGGAATCTCCTTCGGGAGGGACGATCTGAGAACCCACCCCCCGGTCTCGCGCCCCTCCGTGTCGAATTTCCTGAGGACAAAGTGGTCTTCACCTTCGTGGTCCGCGGTGATTCCGCCCGCGGCCCACACAGTTCCATCCGGGGCGGCCGATAAAGCGAACACGGCGAATGGCGCCACTCGAACCACACGCATCGAGGTCCCTTTAGCGCCACTGAAGACGAGAATCGAAGTCCCCCTTCCATCGGAGGCGAACGCGGATCCCCCGGCGATCACACTCCCGTCCCTCCTCGCCGTAAACCCATAAACGTTGAACTTCGTGACGTCCGGAACGGCCATCTGTATCTCATGACGTTCGCCACTGCCACCTCCCAAAGAGATCAGTCTTGGAGAGCGAGTCCCAGAGTTCTCCACTACAAGCAGGCCGGCATCCGACCACAGCGGCGTCCGCTTGCCGCCGAAATCGAACGCGACAGGCAGGCGTGAAGCTTCACGAAGGACCGGAGTTCCGGATCCCTCGCCGGGGCTTTGCCCGCATAGGAGCATGGCCATGCCTCCGATAATCGATAGTACACTCACCGCTTTCACGTGAACCTCCTCGCGATGCGATTCACCGGGCTCGACTAGGCGCCACTGCTATCGCAGACTTCGTAGTCGCACGCGCAGTATTCGTGTCCCGAGCAACCATTCTCACCCGTAAGACGCCATCCTTGATCCCTGCTCCCATACTGGTAGTCCTGAGTGACGTCGTTGAATTCGTACCCATCGCATGGGTACCCAGCGCAAGACCAGCTTGTCGGTACCCAGTAACTGCCGGCGCAGGGAAGGACCGCGCACGCTATCCGGGCATGGGCATAGACCGGAGGGACGGCCAGATCCCTCACCTTTGCCATCAGGGATCCCATCCAAGCGTAGACCGGCGAGTCGCTCGCGCAACCGCCTTGCGCTCCCGCGTTGCCGGTCCTGACTCGCGAAAGCTCTGGTTCGATAAGTCGCTTCCGCTGGAGACCATGGAAGAGGCCGTACTGGAGAAACTCCCCCGATGAGGTTCGAAACTCAACCTGACGTCGTTCAATATACCGGTATTTTAACAGTATATTCGCCGCCATGATTGAAAACACACACGTAATCATGACGAAACTAACTACAATATTCTTCTGGACTTTCACGTCTCAACGCATACCACACGCAGGAAGCAGCGTCAACCCTATCTTTCGATTTCATCCAGCAGAACTTCGCCCGCGGCCCAGGGAGCTATCAGCCTGTGGCAGAAGTAGAATTGGACCGCTCGCTGACGGTCGCGGCCCTCTCATCCCATCTCAGTAGAATCAGCACGTTACAGAGCCGCGCGCGTCAGGAAGCGGTTTCTGCCCCTGGCTGCGATGGCCGCCGGTGCAGTGAAATTCGCGCGGTGTTGGAGCAGGGGATCGGTGATCTCCGGTGGGGCGAAGCACGACGCAGGCCTGCGCTAAAGCATGCGGGGGTGGACGGACTATTTACGGAAGCGGATTACGCCCCGCAGCACTTTTTGTATTTCTTGCCGCTGCCGCAGGGGCAGGGCTCGTTTCGGCCGATCTTGGTGGAAACGGCGGGGGGAGGGGGGGCCTGTTCGGGGAAGAAGAAGGGCTCGAGCCCTGCGCGTTCGAGGCGGCGGTCGAGGGCGTTGGCGACGGCGTCTTCTTCATCGACGGAAAGGCCGTCGGCCTTGGAGCGGATCTCTTCGAGGAGGCGCTCGACGGACTTTCGAGTGGTCTTGCCGGGCGCGGCGA
>CAYWST010000633.1:0-2284 GCA_964461075.1 uncultured Solibacteraceae bacterium
ATCCGGACAACGACCCCGACGAAACTCCGGTGGCGTTCTTTTCCTTCGACGCCGGCAAAAGAGGCGCACTCGCCGACGCCGTAGAGAAGTGCGTCTTCGAATGGCGGTTCAAGCCCGAGGACAAAGCGAGGACTTACAAAATCTGGGTTCGCGCCGTGCCGCACGCCGGCTACGGAGACGACTATCTTCCCGGGGCGCGGGAACGGTACTTCGGCCGGCCGCCCGGCCAAGAGCAGCACTCATACTGGGTTCTCGATGCTCAACTGGAAGGTCTATGGTTCGGGAAGGGGATGACGCTTCACTTGCCTGGAGGGCCAGGGCTCCCAGGCGATACGGCGCGGGCGCCGAATCGAATACGGTGCAATCTGGCGCCGGCTCCCGCTGACTTGGATCGGGGATCGGCATCCGTCGAATTAATCATCGGGCCGCGTGGCAGCGGCTGCCTGTCAGTGGTGGCAGGAATGACGGACGCGCAAGCGGCTACGTCGGCCCAGGGCAGAGAGGTTTCGCTGGAGGCGATCAAGCGTTTCAACTACCGGCTTTCGCAGAAGTACGCCGGGAAGGCGGCATTTCTATGCAAGGACTCGACAGGCGGCCTGGACTTTCCCCAGGGATACGCGAAGGACGTTGAAAGGGCATACCAGGCGTTAAACAAGAAAAGCCAAACAAGCGGAGAGGCTGAGCAACCCGCGCGGGATGTAGGCGGCCTTCTGGGCAGGGAGGGCGGCTGGTTCACACTGGGCGAATTGTTCGCCTACCTTCGCTTCAGGCTAGCGAACCAATCCGGAGTCGAGTTGGAGACCCATCAGGAACAGCTCAGCGTGCACTGCGCCGTGATGGTCCCTAAGGAGTTTACAATGTCGGCGATAGACGCTCCGGCAGGCGTCCCCCGCGAACTGGATTTAGCCGCTTACGCGGCCTCGATCGCACAGATCGAGGAACCGGACCACCCATTGCCACCACCCGGCCGTCCGGGGATTCCCTGCGAGATTCTGGATACGCATCATGTGGCGGCCGTCTCATCCATGGGGGCGTGCCACATCGCCGTGCGGCAGGATCACTCCATCGATCAGTCCCGATTCCATCTGTTACAGGTTCGTTGGTTTACGGCCTTCCTCGCGGCGTCGTTTCAACGCGGCGAGTTGCACCGGTTGGAGCGCGCCGTCCAAGCTCTGCAAAAAGACGCTTCCGGCAAGCCGGATCATGATGTGGTGTTGAAAACCATGATGCGACTTCGAGCGGAGGTCGCCGAAGACAGGATCAGCGGGTATCATGATGAGATCGCTTCGCGGGAAGTATTGAACCGCTACTATGGGCTCGCCCGCGCCGCAAACCGGATTCCGGAGCATGAGCGCGGCGTGCGCGAGGCGATCACGGCGTTGGAGTCCGGGATTGCCTCGGAAAACCAACTGGAGGGAACGCGGAGGCTGGTCTCAATGCAGGTAAAGATTGAGTGGATCGAGATCTTCCTGCTGGCGATCTACGGGCTTGAGGTGGCGCACATTCTGGGCGAAGCTTTCGGAATGAGGGAACCGGCCATCGCGACAGGCGCGCTGCTCGCCCTATTGCTGGCGGGGGCCGTGGCCTATTTCTACCTTGCTCCCTGGCAACACGAACACGGGGAAATGAAACAGAAGATCCGGCGCCGGTTCCTCGCCGTTGCGGGATGCTTTCTATTGCTTGCGCTCTGCTACGGGTTCATCGGGCACCGCTATTTCCCGAGGCATGGAAGCCCGGCGGTGAAAGCGGCGCTGAAACAATTCGAAGAGGCAGAGACCGCGCTGCTGGCGAACTCCTCCTGGACTCATCCCCGGATCTCGCCGATGGTGGCGGAGGCTTGGCGCCTGGAGACGGCGGCGCGATCCGACGAGCAATACGACCCGGAGGAAGCGGCGGGGAAGGCGGGGCGTGCCGTCGCGTTATTGAAGGCCGCCCGTTCCACCGCAGCAGCCGCAAGCCGGGCAGAGACGGCTGAAGAACAGTTCCGCAAGCAATGCCCGACGGACTGCCAGGCAAGACCGGGAGTGGCTGCCCAACTGTTGCGAGCACGAGAAGCTTTTCGGGATGGCGATTTCGATTTGGCTGAAGATCTGTACACAGCGGCGGTATCGGCGGCATCGGCTTCTGAGGTGGGTGCAAGGAGGGCGCGGATGAGGCAGTGATGGGGCGAAAAGAACACGAATGGGCGGAGGTGTGGAAATCCTGGCTTGTATGTGGTTTATTCTGCAATGGGATGGGAGGAGAGCTGTCGGAAGGGGTGCCCCGAGGAGAAGGGGTTTAGAAC
>CAYWST010000634.1:0-2282 GCA_964461075.1 uncultured Solibacteraceae bacterium
GGCGTAGCCGCCCTTGACGCGGTGAAACTTGTGGAACTGTTTGTCCTCGCCGGGCGAGCCTCCGGCGTGTTCATCGCTCGCCGGGCCGGTGGAGAACTCATGCAGGCCGCTGGCGGCGTCGACGGAGTGATACTGCCAGTGCCGGTCGCCGCAGACCAGGAACACGTTTTTCTTCTGGCCCGCCCAGGCGCGCATCTCCTTGCCTTCGGTGGCGAAGCCAGCGTTGGCGTAGTTGTCATTCTTTTTCGCCCGATCCGGGCCGATCCAGGGCGTCGGGCTGACGATGATCTTCCAGTCAGCGTCGCTCTCCTCGACTGACTTCTTCAGCCAGGCTTTCTGTTCCGCGCCGAGAATGGTTTTGGAGGGGCCGTCGGGCGCGTCGTTCGGAGAGCGGAAATCGCGGCCTTCCAGCAGCCAGATCTGAAGCCCCTTGCCCCAGCGGAAAGTGCGGTACGTCTTCTCGCTCATCGGGACCTGCTCCAGGAAGATCTTCTGGCCTTCGGCGAAGGTCATCGGCTTCATCCAGTCCGGATCCATTCCCGGCCAGCAGTCGTCGCTGAGGACGTCATGGTCGTCCTTCATCCAATATTGCGGGACGACGGAGAATAGCGCCACGGCGCGGGGCCGGCCGAACATCCGCTGCCAGTGGTAGCGCGCGATTTCCGCCGTCACCGCGCGCGGCGGTTCGTTGTCGTAATAGACGTTGTCGCCTGTCAGGACGAGGAATGCAGGGGGGGCTTTCCGCATGGCCTCGAAGATGTTGAATCCGTCGGGGTGGTCGAGGTCCTTATACATGAGGCCGGTGACCGCGGTGAATGTCACGGGAATCCGCTGTTTGGGCTCAGGCGCGGTGGTGAAAGTCGCATGGGGTTTGTCAGGCTTGGCGTTGATTTCGACGCCGACATGATACGTTTTGGCCGCCTTCAGGCCGGACAGAGGGACGATGAGCGTATAGTCCTTAGCGGCTTCGGCCTGGAGCCATTCGCCCGGCTTGGCGTCCTTGAGGTCCGGGCGGTTGCCGACCCAGACCCGGGCGCGGCCAACAATGCCCGGGACCGCGCCGGGGAGTTTCCAGGGATCCACGTCGTCGGGCAGCATCAGCGCCCGCCCGCCGCTGGTTTGGGGGCTCTCGTACTTTCCAGGGTTCGGATTCTGCAGCGGCGATAGGCGGAAGCGTACAATCGCCGACTTGTCCGTCACTTCGCCGATTCGAAGGCCCTCCGTCAGGTAGGGGCCCTGCGCAAGCAATGTGGATGAGAGGAGCAGCAGTCCGTATCGCATAGGCGAAATCATCGTTTCGCAGCCCACGGTCTTTGTCAATGGGCAGCAAGTCATGGGGCGGACGCCGTGCATGCTCGACGGCGTTCACTCCCGTCCGCCCCTCGCTGGAGGATCGCCCCCGAAGTATCTTCGCATCCCTGGGACGGACCCTGGGTGGCGTCTTTTCAATACGACCCGCCGCCAGTTCCTACTTGCGCCAAACCTACCAACCTGGCCACGATGCCTTCAATCTGGCGAAATCGCAGGCCGGCCTGTCTTCGCCCGGCGGATCGAACATCGACCTCCCCTTTGGCTCCGGAGGTGTGGGGCTCTCTATGCTGACAGTTGCACATTCCGTTGCTTTTCTTGTCTTCATCACTTCATTCGCCCCGCGTTCACGCAACTCGTCAACCCAGAGAGCCTCCGAGACTCCGAAGCCTGCTTCCGTTGGGTTCAAAGCAAGCTTCATCCCATCCGCGGCCGGGGTAAAGTCCCGCTCCACGCTAACCGCCGCTGCCGAAGCTCGCGACTGGCTCATCTCCGCTGGGTTTGCGCAGGTGCCCATTCACATCGCCCGGTCGATATAAGCCAACAAATCTCACGGCTTCGATCTAGACAACACCGCCTACGCGATGGCCTCAACCGTCATCGACTTCTGCTTGCTCGCTCGCATTACCACGGTCTCGCCTACGCGCCACAAAGGTCGCCTACAAGATGCACGCCGTGCTCGACGCCTGCGCGCTGATCCGTGCTTTCAATTCGGACCAATGCCCTTACGCCTACGGCGAAAACACCGCAAAGGCGCAAATCTGGCTTGGGGTGTAAGTCTGCGTGCTGGTTGCCATTCCAGTAAGAGCATGCGACCGGAAACCAATTTTCACCTGATCCTACACGGATCAACGCTAGTCTCTTCGAGCAAGCGCTTTTATTTTACACCTTTCCACTGCTCTCCGGCTATAAGTCCCATAGGTTCAGTTGGTTAGAAAATTGGCCGGAATTTTCTTGGGAGTCTTGAAGCTGAA
>CAYWST010000635.1:0-2280 GCA_964461075.1 uncultured Solibacteraceae bacterium
CTACTGTAAAGACCCCTCGCGCGTCGAGGCGGCTCTTCGCAAACACGCAGACGAGGTCGACGTCTACCGGCGCGACTCGACTCCGGCTTCCTGGCGTTTTCGAGGAACCCCCCGCATCGGCGATTTGGTCGTCGTTCCCAAGTCCACCTCCATCGTCTATGTGGGACTAAACGGAGACAAGGCGCCGGACCTGAAAGGCATGCATGGCTACGCGCCGGACCGCGTGCCGGACATGGATGCCATTCTCATCGGCAATGGGCCGTCCTTCAAGTCCGGTGTGCGCGCCGCGGATGCGCGGACGGTGGATGTCATGCCGCTGCTGTGCAGGCTGCTTGGCATCGCCGCGCCGGCAGGAATCGACGGCGAACTCAGCCGGATCCGGCCATTGCTGAAGTAATCAGGCGCACGACTTCACTCCAGATTTCAGTGTCGTACTCAACCATGGCGTGCTCGTCCATGAAGAAGCGCTCCATCGCACCATGGTCCTCCAAGGGCAACCGGCGGTCCTTGTAGGAGACGCGGCGGTTGAAGAGAATTCGCGTCCTGCTCGCATCTTCGGCCCGGATCTCCGGTGCGCCCTTGATGAAGAGGTGGTCGCGCTGATAGATGTTCGCGGCCTCCTTCACATTGGGCGGCACGGTATAAGGGTCTTTCCCATACGCATCCACGATGATTGCCAGCCGCACGGTCACGCCCCATTCGTTCAACGTGCGCGCCAGCCAGAGCGTCGCCCGCCCTCCGAGGCTTTGGCCGAAGAGGATCACCTGGGCCTGTGCAGCCTCCTCCTTGGTCAACTCCCCATCGCTATTGAAATCGAAGGCGCGGCGGATGAGCTCCTCGCCGAGTTGGAGCTTGTGGTTTTCCACCGTTTCGACATGAACGCCCGGCCGGAACTGCCGTTTGATCTCGATCGCCGTCCGCCGGATGCATCGCCCAGGGTTGTCCCATCGCTCCCACCCGCCGACGATGCCGAGCACGAGTGTCTCGCCGGGCTTGACCGGCAGCGGGGTGACGAAGTCGTCGAATGTCTGGTTCTTGCTGTCGGCGCAAAGCCTCGCAGCAGTCAGCGCAATCAGCAGGATTGTTTGAAACGCGGGGCGCACTCATGAGTATTGTCGTATGGATGGCTGAACCGGTTTCACCTGCGAGTTTTGGGGCGCTCTATGAGCGCCACTCGCGGGCCGTTTACCGGTTCGCTTTGGCGCTTTCGGGGAATGTGCAGCAGGCCGAGGATCTCACCGCGGAGGCGTTTCTGCGCGTGTGGGAGGCCGGCTCGCGAGTGGAAGCCCTCACCGTGCGGGGGTATTTGGTGACAATTGTGCGGAATCTCTATCGCACCGAGTGGCGCCGCGAGCGCCGCCGCGGCGAAATGCCGGAGTCGATCGCGGCAGTGCAGACCGATCCCGCCACGCGGCTGGAGTTGGAACGCGTCCTGGCGGCGCTGGCGCAGTTGCCGCCGCTCGACCGCGACGTGCTCGCGCTGCGGGCGGAAGGCGGGCTGTCTTACGGCGAGATCGCCGCGTCCACCGGATTGACCGCCGAAGCGGCGCGACTGCGCGCTCATCGCGCGCGAAAGAAACTGATGGAGGTCCTATGCGGGACGAAATGATGGACCGGTTGCTGCCGGAAAGCGTCGGACCCTCGGTGCAGGTCGAAAAGGCTGCTCTTCGAGAAACGCAGTTGCTTCTGGGGCAACGGACGAGTTCCGCGGTGATCGCCCTCGTTCTTGCCGCGTTGGTCTTCGCCTGTCTGCCGGAGCGCGCGGCCACTTTCGTCCTGCTACTTCGAAAGGGCGGAGTCTGGCTCGCCGCGGCGCTTTGCGCGCTCAGCCTCGGCTTCGTGTGGCGATTCTACCGCGCTTGTGTGAAACTAAATGCGCTTGGCCTGTACCGCCGCGCGCGGGGCATCCGCGTCTGCTGGAATTGGGAACTCGCCGGCGGATTGATCAGCCTGGCGATTGTGGCGACCGTCTGTGCGGCCGCCGGACGGGAACTCGTTTCGGCGAGCGACGGGGGGATTTCAGTCCTTCTCGGCCTTCTTGCCGCCACGTGGCTCGGCCGCCGCCTCAAGCACATCCCTGACTATGAGACCGCGCGCCAGGAAGAACTCGCCAAGATGAGCATCCTGCAAGACAAGGACGAATAGCCTCGCGCCGAGCGCGTGCTAAGCTATGGATTACGGGGCGATCTTCACGCCCCCTTAGCCCTACTCCCCGGTCGTCTAATGGTAGGACAGCGGCCTTTGGAGCCGTGAATCGTGGTTCGAATCCATGCCGGGGAG
>CAYWST010000636.1:0-2272 GCA_964461075.1 uncultured Solibacteraceae bacterium
ATGCGGCGGATACGTCCGCCCGAGACGTCGCCCGCACCGCTGTACTGAAGGCCGAGGTTACGAACCCAATTATCGACGCAGGACGCGCGAGCGAAGTCGAAATCAAAATCGTCAACACCGGGCGAGCCCCGTTCAGGAAATTAAGATTGGCGCTGGATCCATTGGGTTCGGCTCGAGAGCTGTCGCTTCTTACCGCCGGCGAATCGACCCGGTGGGCCATCCAGCTTCCAGCCCAGGCGGCTGGCCCCATCCCTCTGCTGCTGCGCTGGGAGGCCCTGCTTATCGACGGGGAAGGCGTAGGCGGAAGCATGGAACTGGCTCTCGAAGCGCGCAGCCTTCGAGTTGCCGCTTCGGCAGATGTCTTCGCACAGAATCCCTATGTTACGGGCTCTCCGGTGAGCAGTGCCGACCAGTTCTTTGGACGCGAGGATGTGATCGGCCAAATCAGGCGCCTTCTTCGTACTGCGGGGCCGTCGAGCGTGATCCTGCTGGAGGGCAACCGTCGGGCGGGAAAGACCTCGATCCTCAAGCGGCTGCTACTGCCGGACGTGCTGCCGGGTTGGCTCCCGGTATATCAGAGCTTTCAAGGGATCAGCGGCGATTCAAAGGTGGCTGGGTTCACGGCCCAGAATCTGTTTCGCGACCTTGCGGTTGAGATTCTGGAGGCGGTGGAACGCAGCGATGCTCACCAAATTGCCTTAAGCGCCGCCGAGCGGCTGGAGCGCAAGCGCGCGCTACGCGAGCAAGCGGATTCGATCGGTCCTGACCGCCCCTTCGAACAATTCAGGGCCATTCTAGAATCCTGCCTGGAGCGGATTCAACCGCGCCGGATGCTGCTGATGCTGGATGAGTTCGATAAGGTGCAAGAGGCAATCGACAATGAGGTGCTAAGTCCTCAGGTCCCGGAGAACCTGCGCTTTCTCTTTCACACCTACGATTCGCTCTCCGCGATTTTGACGGGTTCCCGGCGCATCAAGCGCCTGCGAGAGGAGTACTGGAGCGTTCTTTTCGGCATCGGAAAACGAATTGGCGTGACCAAGCTCGATTCCCAATCAGCTCGTCAATTGGTAACTCGTCCCGTCGCTGGAAGGCTGGTCTATGCGGAGTCCGCACTGGAGGACGTGTTATCTCTGACTTCATGTCAGCCCTACTTGCTGCAATACCTGGCAAGTGAGGTTTTCCAATTGTGTGCGGAGAGAAGCCAACGTTCTGTCACGACGGCTACCGTGGATGAGGCTGCAGAGCAAATGGTCCACGACTTTGAGCACTTCCAGTCGTTGTTCCGCGACCAGCTAGGTACGGAGCGGCGCCGCTACCTGCTCTGCCTCATTAACCGCCTCGCAGAGGGTCCGGACAGGGTTACCTCCGAACTGCTGAATGTCGAACTGGAACACAAGGGAATCCGATATCGTAGTTTCTCTGCTCTGAAGAGCGATCTGGAAGAGTTGCGGGAGCTCGAAGCCATTGCAATCGACGAGGGCGCCTATCGGCTGGAGGTGCCTCTGTTGTCGCTCTGGCTCAAGCAGAACGTGGACTGCGCCAGTCATCTGGAAGGAGCTCGATACGAGGAGGAGCCGTAGATGGACAAGAACCCATATATGGCGCCGGGCGTGGTGATCGCTGCTCGGCTGGGCCGTGACCGGGAGTGGCACCGAATTCTCAGCCAGGTTGAGCGGAACCATTTGTCAATCGTCGGTCCAAGGTACATCGGGAAGACGGTTCTGCTGCATGCATTGGCGCGACATTTCCAGGAAGGAGATGGACCGTTTCGGACAAGCCTCTACTGGGATCTCCGGCATAATACGCCAGCCAGCGACGAGCAGTTCTATACGCAGCTCGCGGAGAAACTGGCTGCCTCCGTTCGGCCGATCTACGCCGAGTATGCTTCCGAACTCGAGACACGGGATGGGGCCACATACAAGGGCATCTTGACCATTCTCGAGCTGCTCCGCGACGAAGGCATTTCCATCCTGTTCTGCTTGGATGGCTGGGACCACCTTCTTCTCGATGATGGCGTAACCAGGAATCTCCTTGACAACCTCCGGGCGCTGGCGGAGTGGCCGACCGTGCGGCTGGCAACGGGCAGCCGGCGCCGCCTTCGCGAATTGTGCACCAGCCGGGAAGCTCGCACTTCAGACTTCCACAACATTTTCGGGAACCCGTTGAGCCTTACGGCGCTGGGGGAGGCTGACCTAGAGTCGTTTCTCGCGCCATTTGCAAGCCATGGTGTGATCTTCGGCACGGGCGCTAAGAGAGAGCTGCTCAATTGGAC
>CAYWST010000637.1:0-2271 GCA_964461075.1 uncultured Solibacteraceae bacterium
CCCGTCCCCGGCGCCCCTGCGCCGGCCGCTCCCGTCCCCGCGGCCCCCGCGGCTGAGTAATCACGAAAGGTATCTGGAAAGGAGATCCGAACCATGGCTGAACAAAGGGGAGGCCGCCCGATCGCGGCCAGTCAGAAGCCCACCGGCACCGACAAGGCCATCGCCACCGGGAAGCGCCAGTACTTCCGCCGCAAAAAGGTCGATCGCATTTGCATCGACAAAATCGACTACATCGACTATAAGGACGTCAAGCTGCTCTCCCAGTTCATCACCGAGCGCGGCAAGATCGTCCCCCGCCGCATTTCCGGCCTCAACGCTCAGAATCAGCGCCGCATCACGGAGGCCATCAAGATGGCGCGCAACATCGCCCTCCTGCCGTTCGTCGGCAGCGTCGAGAGGGAGCGCTAAAGGAGAATCGCCATGGAAGTCATCCTTCGAGAAGACATCGACAAGCTCGGCAGCCGGGGCGACGTCGTAAAAGTCGCTCCCGGCTACGCCCGCAACTACCTCCTCCCCAATCGCCTCGCCGTCGCCGCCACCGAATCCAACAGGAAGATCGTCGAGCAGGAGCGGCAGGCCGCTCTCCGGCGCGAGGCCGTCGAACGCGGCCATGCCGAGGAGCAGGCCAAACTCCTCGCCGCCGTCGTCCTCACCAGCGTTCAAAAGGCCGGCGAACAGGACCAGCTTTTTGGCTCCGTCACCGCCAAGGACATCGCCGAGCTTCTCCACAAACAGGGCTACGAAATCGATCGCCGCAAAATCGTCCTCGCCGAACCCATCAAGACCCTCGGCGAGCACAAGGTGGCGATCAAGCTCTTCCGCGACGTCATCGCTGAAGTGAAGCTCGTCGTCAACAAGGAAGAAGAAGACGCCCCCGCCTCCGCCGCGGAGTAGTCCTGTTCATCGAAACCCAGGCGGGCGTCCACCCTGCTCAACCACCCGGGGCGCCCGCCTTTCTTGCGCGCGACAATCGTCTCCAGGAACTCCCATGCCCATCCTCCCGAGCCAGTTCGACTCCACGCCCCCGCTCGTTCTGCTTGAGCACGCCGCGCAAGGGCTCGTCGGCTTCGACCACCGGCTCATCGACTCGCTTCTCGCCCGCGCCGGCGAGACGCTCGACGCTCTGGAGAGTTTCACCGCCGCCGCCCGCCCCGACGACCTTCTCGACCTCGGCGAGCAGATCTTCGACCTCTACCGCGCGACCGGCAGCCCCCGCGCCATCCCCTACTTCCTCAAACTCCTCGAGCGCGCCGAGCCCGGCGACCTCCCCGACGAGCTCATCGAAGCCCTCTCCGTCTTCGGCCCCGCCGCCGTCGATCCGCTCCTCGATCTCAAGGCGCGCCTGGAAGCGGAGGATCTGCCCGCCGCCGACATCGTCTTCGTGCTTGCCGCGCTGGGCGTCCGCGATCCTCGCGTCTCCGCTCTCTTCCGCGAAACTCTCGCCGCCGACCCCTACGAAGGCGCTCTCTGCATCGGCCTCAGCGGCGACCCCTCGCTCTTGCCCGATGTCGGAGCCGCCCTCGCCGCGCTCCCCGCCGAAGCGGTTGAGGAACGCAAGGTCCTCGCCGAGTGCCTCGAATCTCTCGCCCGCGAGACGGAGCCCGATCCGCCTCCCCTCTTCAACATTCATGATTCCTACCCCAAGGAGGCTCTCCCTCTGTTCGACCAGATGAAGGTCGACTCCGTGCTTGAGTTTCTTGACGCCGGCGATGAACATTACCGCGCTCGCGCCGCCTCATGCTTCCTCGACGAGGAGTATAGCGACGCGATTCGCGACCGCCTCCTCTCCATTGCCCGCAACGACCCGTCCCCCGCCGTCCGCGGCGGCGCCTGCCGTTCCCTGGGCGAACGCGTCCACGAGCCCCAGGTCCGCGATGTCCTCGTCGCCCGCCTGCAGGAAGCCTCCGATCCCGAGGAACGAAAGGGTCTCATCGTCGCATTGGCCGGCGCCGCTCATTTGCCCGAGGTCCGGCAGGCCTTCATCGGCGCCTGGAACTCGCCCACGCTCCGCGCCTCCGCCCTCGAAGCCATGTGGCGGAGCCTCGATGATTCCTTCGCTCCCTACTTCGCCGGCGCTCTCTCCAGCGGCGATCCGGAGATTGTCTTTCATGGCGTCCAGGCTGTCGGCGCCTTCGCCATGTCCGATCTCGCCATCGAACTCGTCCCCCTCTTCCAGGATGAAGAACTCCGCGAGGACGCCCTCTTCGCCTATGCCCTCGCCGCGCCCGGCAAGACCACTCGAAAGTCCGTCGAGCGCCTCCTCGAAGAGAT
>CAYWST010000638.1:0-2257 GCA_964461075.1 uncultured Solibacteraceae bacterium
GTGTAACCGCGCCGGCCGAGGGACTCGGCCACCTCCAGCGGATGCCGCAGGCAGACCACCACCCGCAGGCCTGGGACAAGCGACTGCCAGAAGGGCAGGGTCAGCGAGTTGCGCGGGTCCTTCCAGCCCCAGGCCGGCGAGGCGGGGGCGTCGGGCGGAAGAGCGGGCCCCGCCGCGCAGATCCCGCGAAACGCGCGGCGTGGGGTCGCGATCCATGAGCCGGTGGCCGCCGGCGGCGCATCCCGAGGTGATCGAGTTTCCCAAATGGAACCGTTCCAGGCCGGCGCATTGGTTCCGGGTGTTCAACCAGAACCTGTGGCTGCTCAACCTGGCTCGGATCTTCGCGTGGGTGCGCGTGGAAGGCCGCGAGAACCTGAAGGGCCTGAGCGGCCCTGTGCTATTCGCGTCGAACCACCAGAGCTACTTCGACACTCCCGTCATCCTGATCGGGCTGCCGCTCAAGTGGCGGTCGCGCGTGGCCCCGGCGATGCGGAAGGAGTACTTCGACGCGCATTTCCACCCGGAGAAGTACGGGCGGTTGAAGTGGCTCTCCAACAGCATCGGCTACTGGCTTGCGGCGCTGATGTTCAACGCCATGCCGATCCCGCAGAGGGAGGCGGGCACGCGGCAGGCGCTGCGTTATGTGGGCGAACTGGTGGAGGAAGGTTGGTGTCCGCTGATTTTCCCGGAAGGCAAACATAGCCGCGATGAGACGATCGGGCGGTTCCAGGCCGGAGTGGCGATGATGGCGGCACGGCTGAAAGCGCCCGTGGTGCCCATTCGAATTCGCGCGGTGAACCGCGTGCTCCACCCGGATTGGAGCATGGCGCGCCCCGGCTTCGTCCGTATGAAGATCGGCAAGCCGATGTACCTTGAGGGAGAAGACTACGCGGAGCTGGCCCGCAGGGTGGAGGACGAGATTCGTGCAATGTAGTAGGTTCCTGATCCTTGTATTGGCGGGGGCCGCCGGCCTCGCCGCGCCACCGAAGGCCGACTCGAGGAAGGCCGATCGGCTTGCCACGCAGGCGGAGAAGCTCGAGAAGGAAGGCAAGCAGGCGGAGGCGGCAGGAGTCTATGCGCAAGCGCTCGAAGCAGACCCTGGAAACGTCGCGGCCCTGAAAGGGCAGGCCCGCGCTTTCCTTCGTGAACGGCGCTACGCGGAGGCTGAATCGAATCTCGCCAAGGTGACTGGAATTCAGAAGAAGGAGACGGAGAGCGAGGTTTGGCGGCTGCTGGGCGACGCCCGGATGGGCGCCAGGAACCCGTCCGGAGCCGCAGCCGCCTACGAGAACGCGCTGGCCGCGGGGGAGAAGACAGCGCAGACCTATCGCAGCCTCGGCGAATGCCGGCTGGAGTTGAATCAGCCGAAGCTCGCCATCGACGCCTTCACGCAGGCCATCCGGCTGAGGCTGGACAATCCCGAGCCCTATTTGCTCCGCGGGCGCGCGCTTGGCCGGTTAGGACAGTATCGGGACGGCATCGAGGATTTCGACCGCGTGCTTTACCTTCGGCCAGGAGACCCGGACGCTTTCTACGAGCGCGGATTCGCCTACGGACAATTGGGCCAGTTTGACCGCGCCGTCGCGGATCTCACGCAGGCGCTCAAGTCCTTCCCGTCCGATGATCCGCGGAAAAAGTCGCAGATTCTCGGCTATCGGGGCGCGGCTCAGGAGATCCTCGGCAAGACAGAGGAAGCAATGGCCGATTACAATGCCGCGCTGGAATTGGACCCCAACAACCCGCGAGTCCTGAGCGCGCGGGCCGATCTCTATGCCAACCAGGGTAAGCACGATCTCGCCTTCGCCGACCGCGACCGCGCCGTTAGTCTTGAGCCCAATAACCCCTACTTTTATATTGCCCGCGGATCCAGCCATCACCAGCTTGGACGTCACGAGCAAGGACTTGCCGACCGCACGCGCGCCATCGAACTGCAGCCCGAGCTCGCCACCGCGTGGCTCGCCCGGGGGAGCGCGCAGCTCCTGCTGAAGGAGTACGACAAGGCGATCGAGGATCTGCTGCAGGCGCAGCGGCTGGCTCCGCAGGATGAGGAAGTCAAAGCCGTGCTCGCCAAGGCTCGCGCCGCGCTCGATGCCAGGCGGGCGTCGGAACAGACGGCTGCGGCCATTTCGGTGGCGGCGCAGCCGCCCAAAGAGAAGCCTGTTGCGGCTCCAGTGGAGATCGCGGCCGCGGCTCCGCGAGTGACCGCGCCGGCCGCCGCGCCTGCGCCGGCAGCAGCCGCGCCGCCGACGCCCTCGCC
>CAYWST010000639.1:0-2247 GCA_964461075.1 uncultured Solibacteraceae bacterium
CCTGCGTGAGAATCCGGTCCTCGCTTCAGGCTCATCTTGCATGAGAAAAGACTGGGCGCCGCGTCACACCCGCTAGGATAGTAGGTTGTCCGTCATTTCATCGGCGAGCGCCGCCCGCCGCCCCTCCTGGAGCGTGATCTACGCCGGCGTGGCGTTGACCGCGGCCGCCACGCTGATGCTCGAACTCGCGCTGACGCGGATCTTTTCGGTTGTTTTTTACTACCACTTCGCGTTTCTGGCGATTTCGATCGCGCTTTTCGGGCTGGGCGCGGGAGGCGTTCTCGGGTATCTGCTCGACATCCGGCGGGGCGCAGTCTGGCTGAGACTCGGGCAGGTCTCCGCGTTGACGGCCATCGTAGTGCTGCTGGCGCTGGTGACAATTCTGGGATTGGGGGGAGGGAAGACGGCTGCGTCGGTGCTGCTGGTCTACGCCGCCGCCTCGCTGCCGTTTCTGGGCGCGGGCATGGTGCTTTCGCACGCGATCGCGGAGACGATGGAGCGCGTGGAGCGGATCTACTTTTTCGATCTGGCGGGCGCGGCGGCGGGCTGCCTGCTGCTCATTCCATTCCTGAACGTGCTCGGCGGGCCGGGTTCCGTCTTGGGTTCGGCGGTGTTGTTCGCCGCGGCGGGGGCGGTTTGGTTTGGCCTCGCAGGGTCGATCCGCGGGCGGGCCGGATCGATTCTGCTGGCGCTGATTCTGGTCGCCTTGATCCTTTACAACAAGAGCACGCCGGTGATGGACGTTCGCGGGGCGAAGGGCTCGCCGCTGCCGCCGGAGGAACTGATTCTGTGGAACTCCTTCTCGCGGGTCTCGGTCGTGCCGGCCAAGGGCGGTCCCAAGCGCGTGATGATCGATGCGGATGCGAGCCTGCCCATCCCGCGCTTCGATTTCGACCAGTTGACTCCGGAAGACGCAAAGGAGCTCGCGCGGGGCGGGCTTGGCCTGCCGCACGCGCTGCGCCCTGGCGCGAAAACGCTCATCTTGAGCGCCGGGACTGGCTACAACGTCGCGCGCGCGCTCGCCGGCGGGGCGAAAGATATCACCGCCGTCGAACTGAATCCGCTGCTGGCGAACGCGATCATGAGAGGGCGATTCCGGGACGAGTCGTTCGGCCTGTACTTCCGGCCGGAACTGCGTCTCCATATCGAAGACAGCCGGGGTTTCGTGCGCCGCAGTGAGGAGAAGTTCCAGATCATCCAGTCTTCTCCCGCTTCGCGCTCCGCGCTCGGCGCATCCGCTTTGACCGAAAGCACGCTCTTCACAGCGGAGGCGTTTACCGATCTGCTGGGGCATCTGACGGGAGACGGGCTGCTGGCGATCACGCGGCGCGGAGCGCAGCCTCCGCGCGAATCGGCGCGGCTGGTGGCGCTGGCGCGCGAGGGTCTCGGCAGGATCGGCGAGAAGGAGCCGTGGCGCCACATTCTCGTGGTACGGGAAAAGTCGGGAGATGCGCTGGTCGATACCGTCGTCATCGCACGCAAACCCCTCCCTTCAAGCGATCTGCGGCAGACGGAGCGGCTCCTGAATGACGGCGGCGCTGAACTCCAGTACGCCCCTGGGGCGTTCCGGGAGTCCGTCTTCAGGTCGATTCTGCTGGCGCAGGATCCGGGCTCCTTCTATGCGGGGTATCCCTATGACATTTCCCCTGTGCACGATGACCGCCCCTTCTTCTACTACCTGAGCAAGCGGGTGCTGCCTTGGTCCGGCGGCCGGACTCCAGGGGACGATCCGTCTGTTCCCCTGGTTGTCAGCCTGTTGATGGTGAGCGTGGCGGCGACGGCGATCCTGCTCCTGCTTCCACCGCTCGTGCTGGGCGCCCGATTGCCGCGCGAGCCGGGGGTGCCTGTCTTTCTGCTTTATTTCATCTGCCTGGGTGTAGCGTACGTCATGATTCAGGTGGCGCTGATTCAGAAGCTCGTGCTCTTCCTCGGCCACCCAACCTATGCGCTGGCGGTGGTGGTGTTCTCGCTGCTGGTTTCCAGCGGCGCCGGCAGTTACTGGAGCCGGCGGCTTGGAGACGAACTGCGCGCGAAGACGCCGGCGCTGCTGACCCTGGTCGCGTTGAGCGTGGGGGGGCTCGCTTTCGCTCTGGCTCCCGCCATCGATGCAGGCGCCGCCCTGCCGCTCCCTCTCAAGGTGACGATCACCTGCCTGTTGATCGCTCCCTGCGGGTTCATGATGGGCATCCCGTTTCCGGCGGGGCTGAGGCTGCTGGATTGCTGGCATGCGCCCTCCATCCGCTGGGC
>CAYWST010000640.1:0-2233 GCA_964461075.1 uncultured Solibacteraceae bacterium
GGCCTGCACGTCGCGCCATGGTATGACGCGATCGTCGGGGTCACCTGGCCCGGCTCTACGCTCGCGCTCGGCTTCTGGTGGGCCGCCAGGCGGGCCGACCGCGCCGCGCGGATGCTGGCTGAAGTACTCCAGCGAATTCCGGCGGAAATCCACATCGAGGCGCATAGCCTCGGCTGCCGCGTGGCGCTCGAGTCGCTGAGGCACGGCGTCCTCTGCCGCAACCTGATCCTGGCCGCGCCCGCCGTCGATGACGAGTCCATCGAGTGGGGCCAACGCTACGGCCTCTGGGTCGCCTACGTCCCCCGCGTGCTTGTGGCTCACTCGCGCTCGGACGGCGTCCTCCGCTACGCCTACAAGCTCGGAGGCCTCGACACCGCCCTCGGCCACAACGGCCCCCGCAAGCACGGCAAAGTGCCCGCGAGCGTCCGGTCCATCGACCTCACCGATTCCGTCGCCGCCCATGGCGACTACAAACGCGATCCGGAATTCTTCGCCGCCTGGCGCGGTCTGCTCTGAACCGCCCTCAACGCCACTGCCATGCTCAACCAAACCCTCTGTGGGGATGCCCTGCAGTTGCTCCCGCGCGTCCCCGACGGGAGCGTCGATCTCGTCCTCTGCGATCTGCCGTACGGCATGACAACCAACGACTGGGACACGCTCCTGCCCATGGACCGCCTTTGGACCGAATACCGCCGGGTGCTGCGGAAAGGCGGGGAAAATTCGGGGGGGGTAATCCTCAGCGCGATTCAACCCTTCGCGTCGCTGCTGGTGTCCAGCAATCTGCGCTGGTTCAAGCACGAATTGGTCTGGCTCAAATCGAACATCTCCGGCTATCTGAACGCGCATCAGCGCCCGATGCGAGCCCACGAAAGCATTCTCGTGTTTGCGCCAGGGAAGATCACATATCACCCCCAGGGACTGAGAGAGATCAACAAGGCCCGTAAAGAGAAGAAGCTGTCCACCAACTACAAATGCACTGCGCGGACTTATGTGCAGCGCTACACCGGGTACCCGAAAACCGTGCTCGCCTTCCCGAGCGAGCGCGGCTTGCACCCGACGCAGAAGCCGGTCGCTCTCTTTGAATACTTGATCAGAACCTACACCCGGCCCGGCGAGGTCGT
This sequence comes from uncultured Solibacteraceae bacterium, assembly GCA_964461075.1. Classification (GTDB taxonomy): domain Bacteria; phylum Acidobacteriota; class Terriglobia; order Bryobacterales; family Bryobacteraceae; genus JACADU01. The sequence goes on from CAYWST010000640.1 coordinate 1,122, forward strand.
ACTGGACCACTGCTGCGGATCGGGGACCACGGGCGTTGCCGCCCGCCGCGCCGGCCGCCAGTTCATCCAGATCGAGAAGAACCCCGAATACGTCCGGATCGCCCAAGACCGGCTTCGAAAGGAAACCTGAAATGCAACCTCTCAACTGGAGCAACCTCGCCGCGCTCTGCGCGATCCTCGCGGCCATCGTCGGCGTCATCCGGTACATCATCCGCGCCGAGATCGCAGACCTCAAGGAGTCCCTCGGCAATATCTTCGTCCGCCGCTCCGAGTGCTCCCTCCAGGTCAAGGATCACGACGGCCGCCTGGAGCGCCTCGAGGCGATCCGCGCCGCGAGCACGCCCCGCCGATAGCGGCCCACCCAGAAAACTGCGTCTGTAAACCACTGACTCAGAACGGTTTCCAGTGCGCCAATTGGAGAGAATAATCATTTTCTCCAACTCACCCAGGCGAAAATCATGACGGGTTCACCGCTCCGGCCAGACGAAATTAACGTTCTGTCCGGGCTGCTCGCCAGGCTGAAGGGCGCTTCCGAGCAGGCCATGCACAAGCCGCGGAAGCGACGCCGGACCGCCTCATCCGACGCCAAGTACCTCTCTGAGGCCGAGATTGCGGCCTTCTTCAGGGCCGTCGCCGCCGGCCGCTCTGTTCGCGACATGGCCATCTTCCGCGTCGTGTACCATCGCGGTTTACGCGCCGCTGAGGTGAGGTTGCTTCAATTGAGCCACTACCAGCCAGCCACGAAACGCCTGTTCGTTCAGCGCCTAAAGGGAAGCCATTCCGGAGAATTCCGCATAACCAGGCATGAGGAAAAGGCGTTGAAGGCTTGGCTAAAAGTCAGGGGCACGGAGCCGGGTCCGCTCTTCCCGAGCCGTCAGAAGCGAGGCCTGAGTCCTCAGCAACTCGACCATCTCATCAAGCGGTACTGCGCCGCCGCCGGGATTGCCCGCGAGAAGGCGCACATGCACGCGCTCAAGCACTCCTGTGGAACGCACCTACTGGCCCGGGGCGAGTCGATCGAGGACGTCCAGGATCACCTTGGCCACGTGAACATCCAGAACACGCTGATCTACGCCAAGATCACCAACCGCCGGCGCGAGGCGCGGGACGCC
>CAYWST010000641.1:0-2223 GCA_964461075.1 uncultured Solibacteraceae bacterium
GTTCAAGGCGGAGATTTTTCGCCCGATAGTGATCATCCTGATACCTGGCACCATCGCTTCGTTTCCATATCTGCTTCTCGCCGGTTCTTACTTTCCCGATCTTGCAAACTATCGCGACGCACATGAGGTCCCCTATTACCTCATCGTCCTTCTGATCGTCATAGGGGTCGGTTTTGTTCTCGAGGATCTGGGGTCTCTGATCGAAGCGCACGTGCTCGATCCTAGATTGCGTTCGAAGGGGAGCCATCCAGACCTCGATCAAGTCTGGTATGAGTACCTCAAGACCTCAGTCCATCCTGAGCCTATCGCGCAGCGCTACCTTAGGACGATCTTGCTACGCATGAAGTTCGAACTAAGCTGCTCGATTGCGTTGATCCCTTGTTACTTTGGACTCTGGTGGCTCCAGGCAACACGTCAACTATTTTCCGGCAACTTCTTGGTCGCACTTGGAGTCGGATTCGTCGCACTCGCCTGCTACCTGCTTTACGAGGCCTACCGGGGCGCAAGTCTTCTTGCAAACCTCCGGCGCGTTGTTATCGGAAAACCTCCCGTTGACTAACGAGGATGGGCTCAAGTCAGTTGAGGCAGGAGTTATTGACACCCGGATACTCGCCGCCATCAAAAACTTGATGCGCCTGTCCGCCTTGCGATGGATAGATCACGCATTCGGCTGTTGCTGCATCGGTAGAATGAGCGTGTCGGGAAGTGGAGGAGGGGTAGAACATGTCAGTCATCCGCGGCTGTAAACCGCGAAGCGAAGTCCTGCATGGTGATCTGGACGATGCGATCTTCGCGGCCGACTTCGGCAATCTTATCGCCGGGGATCGGTGTCCGAGAGTCTACAAAGAGGCCAAGGACTTCTTCGAGAACACGCATCCGGCTGCGCAGTTAAAGAAGGTCGTGGAGGTCGTATTCGGCCGACTTGCCGACGCCAAAGAACCTGGAGCCATGTTGCGATTGAGCACCGGCTTTGGCGGCGGGAAGACGCACACGTTAATGGCTCTGTGGCACCTCGCGCAGAACATCAAGGATCAAAGCATCGGAACCGACCTGCTACCTGCTGCAGGCCTGATCTGGGTCGGGAATCTCGGACCGAAGGCAGCGTTAGTTTTCCGGCAAACTGAACCTGAAGCAAGGGAGGGTTGCCGTGAAGAGGAAGCGCTTTTCGGTGGAACAGATTGTGGCGGTGTTGAAGCAGGCGGAGCTGGGCATGGCGGTGGCCGACATCGTGCGTCAGACGGGGATCTCCGAGCAGACGTTCTACCGCTGGAAGAAGGTCTATGGCGGTCTGCAGTCGGACCAGGTGCGTGAGTTGAAGCTATTGCAGGAGGAGAACGCGCGCTTGAAGCGACTGGTGGCCGAGCTCAGCCTGGACAAGGCCCTGCTGCAGGACATCGCCTCAAAAAAGTGGCCCGGCCCGCGCTGAAGCGGCAGGCGGTGGGATATCTGGTCGAGCACCACCGCTGCAGTAAGCGACGGGCCTGTCGGCTGGTCAGGCAGCATCGCAGCAACGAGTACTACCGAAGCGTCAAGGACCCGCGCAACGATCTGCGTGCACGGATGAAGGAGATCGCGCAGGTGCGGGTCCGGTACGGCTATCGGCGCATCCATGTGCTGCTCAAGCGCGAGGGCTGGACGCTCGGCAAGCACCAGATGTACCGCCTCTATGGCGAGGAGCAGCTCCAGCTGCGCTCGAAGCTGCCCAAACGACGCAAGATGGTCGTCAATCGGCGCGAGCGCGTCCAGGCCGATCGCCCCGACGCGATCTGGGGGCTGGACTTCGTAGCCGATCAGCTGGCCGACGGCACGCGCTTCCGGGCGCTGACGATCGTGGACGTGTTCAGTCGCGAGGCGCTCGCAATCGAGGTCGGCAAACGCTTGGGCGCCGAGCACGTCGTGGCGAGCCTGAATCGGCTCGTTGCGCAGCGCCAGGCGCCACGATATCTGTTTGCCGACAACGGGAGCGAATTCTCGGGGCGGCTGCTCGATCTGTGGGCCTATCACCATCAAGTCCAGATCGACTTCAGCCGCCCGGGGAAGCCCACCGACAACAGCTTCGTGGAGACCTTCAATGGGTCGCTGCGCGACGAATGCCTGAACGTGCATTGGTTCGAGACGATGGAGGACGCGAGGACGAGCATCGAGGCGTGGCGCCGCGACTACAATGAGAGCCGTCCTCACATGGCCCTCGAGGGCAGGTCGCCGGCTGAATTCGCCCCTGGG
>CAYWST010000642.1:0-2219 GCA_964461075.1 uncultured Solibacteraceae bacterium
TGGCAGGACCTGGAAGCAAAGCGCCCAGCAGGTCGACGGTCCGGAGCCCGTCTCGGGATTCCTCTCCATCCACGGAAAACGCTTCCGCCAGGGCTTCTGGGAGGCTTCAATCGTCGAGCGCGATGACGGTTCCCTGTTTATGATTGGCCGCACATATGGCGGTTGGCTATACCACTGCGAATCGCGTGACGGCGGCCTCACATGGTCCAAACCGGCGCCGTCGACCCTAATGTCCAGCGCAGCGCCCGGGCGCATTGAGCGCATCCCCGGCACCGGCCACATCCTCGCCGTCTGGAATAGTTGCTGCCTCGACCGCCAAAACGGACTCCTCGGCCAGCGCCTGGTTCTCTCCTCCGCCATCAGCGACGACGGCGGCCTCACCTGGAAATGGGAGCGCGACATTGAATCCGTTTCTCCCGGAACCCGCGTCGAGTACCCCGCGATTAATATTTACGATGGCAAGGTGTACCTCACCTATCGCGCCCAGGCCCCCGGCCCCGGAAATCAGCTCATGATGCAGGAGTATCTCTCCATACTCCCCGTTGAGTGGTTCTACGCAGAACGCGACCATCACCATCCCGAGCACGCCCTGCCCCGCGGAGGCCGATGATGCCCCTCCCCGCCTGCCATACCGCCGCCATGATGCTGCGAGGCTGGATCAGTCCGGCCAAGACGGAACTTGAGCCCTACGAAGCCGGGTGGGCCGGGGAAGCTGTTGCGTTCGTCTGCATACACGAAGCCAGGGACCAGTCGGCCCGGCTGCTCGTTGGACTCGAAACCTCTCCCGATGGAATCCGATGGGCGTCTCTCCTTCCTGTGCAGGAGTTGCCGCCATCCGGCGTGCATCGAATCCGCGCCGAAGCTTTCGGCAACTGGCTGCGTGCCACTCTAGTGTCCACGGGCGAAATCTGCGCCGACTTCTATTGGGTGCTCAAATGAGAGACCGGCTCCTCGACCGCTACCAACCCCTTCCTCACATCCTCAGCCTCGACGACTTCAACGACGGCTTCTGCGGCTGGCAGACCCTCTTTCCGGACTACGACGGGTGGGACGACTACCCGGGCAAGCACCCCGATCTAGACTCGCTCTCGCGAAGCGTTGAACTGACGCATGCAGGCGGGCAGCGCGTGGACCGCAAACTCCCTTTCGGCGTTCGCGCTGCGCCGATGCTCAGTTCGATGACCTCGTGGGACATCGGCACGCAGGGGTCCTGGAACGGAAACTACGCGCTCAAGATTCCCACGCTGGCGCGCGCCGGCGAAAAAGGGACGGCAGTCAAGCGCCTCACCAGCCCTTGGCGAGGCCGCGTCCGCTTCGAAACGTGGTTTTCCTATAAAGCGGGGCACGAGGACTTCCATCTCGGCGACACTGCCATCCGCTCCATCTTATTCTGTGGCGACGTCATGGACCACGACTTCCAGCGTTCCCCAGGCTCTGCCCGCTGGTGGCCTTCCGTTCGATACCTCAACGCCGAAGAGGGACGGCTTTCCGGCCGTTGGCAGATTCAGACGCGCGGCGCGGGCGGCGTCTTCGACGGTCCCTGGACCGATGTTCCCGATGGCGCCCAGAAACTCGCTTTCAACCGCTCTCCCACCAAGTATCAGTGGCACTACCTCCGCCTAACCTACGATCTCCTCACTCACTCCTACGTTGATTTCCACTGCTACGGACGTGATTTCGACGTCACGGGTCTTGGCCATGAGCCCAATCCTCCCCTGCCCGGCTATCGGGCGAGCACCGACCGCTGCGCCGGCCTCATCGCCTTTTGTCTCGGGATAGAGGCAGCACAAGACCGGCGCTGCTACCTGTTCGTCGACTCCGTCGTCATCTCCGCCGATGAGGGCCGGCCGGAATGACGCTCCTCCCGAACCGAAAACGCTGGCTGATTGTTCTTCTCCTGTTCTTCCTCTCGACAATCAACTACCTCGACCGGCAGTCGCTCTCTGTTCTGGCCCCAACTCTCCGCGAGAAACTCACTTTCAGCGTCGAGCAGTATTCCTACATCGTCTCCGCCTTCCTTGTCGCCTACACCATCGGCTATCTCTTCTGCGGCCGGGTTCTGGACCGATTGGGAACCAGGATGGGCGTCGGAATAGCGATCTCCTTCTGGTCCGCCGCGGCCTGTCTTCATGCCCTTGCCCGCTCATGGACGCACCTTGCCGGCTTCCGTTTCCTCCTTGGTCTCGGCGAGAGCTTCAACGCGCCCGGCGGTGCGAAAG
>CAYWST010000643.1:0-2218 GCA_964461075.1 uncultured Solibacteraceae bacterium
CGCCGTCGGAAAGGGAGTCAGCCAGGGCTTTGCGCACGGCATCGGCTTGTTCTTCGGGAAGCACTATGCAGCCTCCTCGCGGGGATCACCAGCGCTGTACTCGGGCAGGATGTTCCCGTCGTCGTCCTTCCAGGGTGGGACCCACTCCGCGAGCGGGTCGCAGCCGACGCGGGACTTCTTCCGGGGCCGGTCGGCTTCGACGGCATCCGCCGAAGGTTTCGGGCTGTCCTGCCACATGCGGCCCTCCAACCAGCGCCTCATCGAATGGATGTAGCCGCCAGCCCAAGTCTCGCTTCGCTTCCACCGTTCGAGTCCGTCCAGGACCGCCTGCGCGGTCTGCTCGTCGTCGACCAGGCTGATGAACACGCGGCAGCAGTGGTCAGTGTCCGTGGGATTTGGGTAGGTCGCCAGGAGCCGGTTCCACCACGCCTGCGCATCGAATTGAGCGTTGGCCGTGGGTTCTTCTTTTCTTGAAGATGTAATTGAAAATGAAGAGCATACCGATGGCACTGCCCGCGCTTTGCGACCGCTGTGCACAGGCATTGCAACAGTATTGCCCGCGCTATGCGTCGGCAATGCGGATGCACTACCCTTGCTTCCACTCCACCTGCGATTCGCTGCTTCGCGCGCCGCCTCACGCCGCTCGTCGAGTTCGGCCCGCTGAGCTTCAAGCCCAGGGTTCACGAGCCTGTCGCCTGCGGTCGGATGCTGAATCCAGCACGGCGCGAGCGCGGGCCACAGGGTGCGCACGTAGTCGACGGGCCTCGTCATGATCGCAGCCAGCCGCTCCAGATCAGCGGGGATGCCGTTGTTGAGCCAGGCGTGACCGAGAAGCCGCACGTGAAAGCCGAACTCCAGGTCGGACATGGCTCGGACCTGCTCGTCGCTGTCAATGTCGCCGGGGTAGTAGAGGAAAGCGGGGGGCTTAGATCTCGGAGCCACCTACACACCCTCCTGCGCCATACAGCGCGCCTGGGAGGGGATTACCGGCCCGCGCCTGTTCGCCAGCAGGTAGTTCTCGATGTCCTCGCGGCGATAGCGAACCATCTTGCCCAACTTGCAGTACGGAATCCCGCGTCCGCGCAGTCTGTCGTCTTGCAGTTTCGCGACCGAGATCCCATACTCGGCCTCAATTTCCCGCTCACTGAGAAGCTTCCTCATTGCTACCTTCCTTGTTCGTCCTTGACGTTGAACCTACGCGGCCTTCGCGGTTTCCATCGCCGCGCGTCTGGCCAATTGGCGCGCCCGGCTTTGCATCCGTCCTTGGCGTAGCTCGTCGAAGGACAACGCGTTATCCCATTTCCGAAATGTCCCGCTGGCCTCGTCGTACCTTTTCAGAACAACCACCCGCTTGCCGCCAAAACGCTCGGCGTATGTGAAGTGGTCCGTCCGTTTTGCCTCGTCGAGAAAGTCCTGGACCGTCTTGCCAGAAACCAACCAGAGAGTGGTTCTCCGCCCCTTGCCTTGCACTGTCACCCGGCCCGCTCCGATGAGCCGGTTAGCCTCATCCGGTTGAAGCCAACCGGCGAATCGGCCAGTTGAGTCGAACAGGCGCACTTCTCGCTCGACGAGTTCCATGGTTCTCCTTGGGGGTGTACCGCCTGTGGATCTGCTCACAGCATCGGCGGTGGCGAGATCTCGGTGTTTTAGGCCTCCGAGTTAGGCGGCCTTACCCGCTCTCGCTGCGGGTCCCGGCTTGCGCCGGGCGAGCTACTACGATCTTACGCCGAGTTCTTCGACCGCAGAAAACCTAAGCCGAAAATATCCAAAGTACCCGGCCACATTTCGATTATAGGGCCGGTTTTGCTAACGTATCGAAAAAAAGCGCGCGGACACACTGATAGGCGTGCAGATGGAGGCTGCCTCGCGCGGCCCCAAGGAGTACGAAGTAGTTTTTTGCGTTCGCACTCGCCCACTTACTGAACAACAACTATTTTTGACTTTCCTCTTGACGTGGTTTCGCCACCTGCGCCCAGGTCAGCCACTCCCCGGTGCCCGGCGTCCGTCCGTCCTGGCCGCGACGAAGCGGCAGGATTCTGAAAACCCATGGCAAAGATTCCCCCAAAGGACGGCGTCTTGCGCGACCTGCCGGATTCGCAAGTCTATGACGCGCCGGAGGATAGGGAGCGGCGAAGGCTCCCGACCGGATCGGCTGTTAACCGAAGGGTTGTAGGTTCGAGTCCTACCTGAGGAGCCAAACCTTTTCTGCGCACCCCGC
>CAYWST010000644.1:0-2213 GCA_964461075.1 uncultured Solibacteraceae bacterium
CCCTCCTCCATGCCACGCCAAATCTCGAAGGAAAGGCCGGAGAGTACTTCGACCCCGATTGGAAAACCCACATCGAATCCAGCGTTCGCGAGGAAGTCGCCGCCCTCCAGAGCCGGCTCGGTCTCCACGCCCCCCTCATCGTCGAGAATGGCGACGCGGCGTCTACGGTCTGCAGGATGGCCCAGGATTGGAAGGCCGATCTCCTCGTCATCGGCCGCGGCTCCGCCTCCGGCGTTTTCGGCCGCATGCGAGCCAACGCGTACTCCATCATCCGCCAATCCCACTGCCCCGTCGTCAGCGTCTGAAGCCCTGCGGCCGCAGTCGCGCACTCCGCTGGAGAAGCTTCGCAGCGCCAATTCTGGCGGAGGTGGATTTGGCTATACTAAAGAGCCCGGAGGCGCCCGCCGCAGAGAGGGGTTGAACTGCGGCCGGGCCCCCCAATTGGACGGCGATCCTTTGCATGGAGGATTCCCGATCCGTTCTCGACGGCTGGCCAAAAAGACTCTGAGGTGAATGGATGAACCCTCTTCTCGAGATGTTGATGAACTCAGGTGGCGGCGGGGCGATCCAGCAGGTCGCGCAGCGATTCGGCCTGTCTGAGGAGCAAACCAGCAGTGCGCTGAATCAACTGGCGCCTGCGTTGATGGCCGGACTGCAAAAAAGCGCCTCGCAGCAAGGCGGCATGGAGTCGCTGCTCGGCGCGCTGAGCGGCGGCAATCATGCGCAGTATCTGGACAACCCTGAATTGCTCGCCGGCGAGGCTGCAAGCCAGGACGGCAATGCAATTCTTGCGCAAATCTTCGGCAGCAAGGATGTGAGCCGCGCCGTGGCCGGCCGGGCGGCTGAACAGACTGGCATCGGGGCGGACATTCTCAAGCAGCTTCTGCCTCTCGCGGCGGCGATGGTGATGGGAGGACTGAGCAGGCAGAGTGCAGACTCGGCAAACGCGCCGGGAAGCGGGGATCTGTTGAGCTCGCTGCTTGATCAGAATCGCGACGGTTCGATCGCCGACGATGTCGCCGGGCTCCTCGGGCGCTTCCTGGGCCGTTAAGCCCTCGTCCACCACGTTCTCGCCACCCTTTCCAACTCCTCGCGGAACTGAGGCGCCGCAATCGAAGCGAGCAATTGCGCCCGTTCCCGCAGGTTCTTTCCGTGCAGGTTCACTGCGCCATGTTCGGTCACCACCCAGCGCACGTCCGCCCTCGACGTCACCACGCCGGCCCCAGGCTTCAGCGTTGGCACGATCCGCGACACCGTTCCCCCCTTCGCCGTCGCCGGCAGAGCGATCACCGGCACGCCGCCTTCCGATTTCGCCGCGCCGCGGATGAAGTCCACCTGGCCGCCGACCCCGCTGAACGGGGTCGCGCCGATCGAATCCGAGCAGACCTGTCCGGTCAGATCCACTTCCAGCGCCGAGTTCACCGCCACCATCCGCGCGTTCCTCGCGATCACCGACGGGTCGTTGGTGAAGCGGTTCGTGCGAAACTCGAACACGGGATTGTCGTCGATGTATTCGTACAACGCTTTGCTGCCCAGCGCAAAACTGGCCACCACTTTGTGCGGCAGCAGCGTCTTGTAGGCGTTGGTCACCGCTCCGCACTCGATCAGCCGGATCAGGCCGTCGCTGAACATTTCCGTGTGGACCCCGAGGTCCGTGTGATTCACCAGCCGTGACAGCACCGCCTCCGGAATCCCTCCCACTCCCACTTGCAGCGTAGCCCGGTTCGGAATCAACCCCGCCACATGGCCCGCGATCGCCTGGTGCACTTCCGTCACTTCGCCCTGATCGAACTCCGGCAGAGGCTCGTCGGACTCCACGATCCATTCCGCCTCGGCCACGTGCACAATCGAGTCCCCGTACGTCCTCGGCATGTTGCGGTTGACCTGCACGATCAGCCGCCGCGCCTTCCTCGCCGCCGTCAGCGAGATATCCACGTCCGGGCCCAGACTCATCCAGCCGTGGCGGTCGGGCGGCGTCGCTTGAATCAGCGCCGCGTCCAGCGGCATCGCTCCGCTCAGGAACAGCTCTTCGATCTCATGCAGAAAGATCGGGATGTAATCGCCGCGCCCCTGCTGAACACAGGCCCGCGTGTTGCCCGCGACAAACAACGCGTTGTGCCGGAAAACGCCCGCGTAGCGCGCGTCGGTGTAAGGCGCCGCCCCCAGAGTAATGCAGTGCAGCACCTCCACGTTCCGAAGCCGCCCCGCATGCC
>CAYWST010000645.1:0-2197 GCA_964461075.1 uncultured Solibacteraceae bacterium
CTGTCCGGCGTGGTTGGCGAAGCGGCGGGCGAAGTAGCCGGTCCCGGCGCCGATATCGGCGACGACCTCGGAGGGCTTGAGTTCGAGGGCTTTCACAACTTCATGGGGTTTTTGCCAGGAATCGCGGAGGGGATCGTTGAGACGGCGCGCGTACTCGGCGGCGTCGTGCGTCATTGTGTGCTCTCCGTGCCGCTGGGCATGGGCCGCAGCGGCGAGCAGGAAGATCAGACTAACTCTTTGCCAGCTCACTGTTCTTCTTCCCAAAGAGAAAATAGATGGCCAGGCCGATGATGGACCAGAAGACGAATCGTACCCAAGTTTCCAGTGGGAGCGCCAGCATCAGGACGAGGCAACTGGCCACGGAGATCAAAGGAAGCACAGGGCCGAGAGGGACGCGGAACGAGCCCCGCTTGCCGGGATGGACGCGGCGGATGACGATGACGCCGAGGCTGACGACCATGAAGGCGAACAGGGTGCCGATGCTGGAGAGGTCGGCAAAGGTGCCGACGTCCCAGACGCCGCAGGGGATGCCGACGGCGAGACCGGCGATCCAGGTGCTGACGTGCGGCGTGCGGTGCACGGGATGGAGGCGGGAGAACAGCTTGGGGAGGAGGCCGTCGCGGGACATGGCGAACCAGATGCGCGCCTGGCCGTACTGAAAGACGAGCAGGGAGCTGACCATGCCGCCGAGGGCGCCGACGTCGACCCACTTCCAGAGGGTGTTCATGTTGAGGGCCTTGAGGGCGCCGACGACGGGAGCGGCGTTGTTGAGGGTGCGCCAGTCGGCGATGCCGGTGAGAACGAGGGCGACGGCGACATAGAGAGCGCCGCAAACGACGAGGGTGCCCATGATGCCGATGGGAAGGTCGCGCTGCGGGTTCTTGCACTCTTCGGCGGCGGTGGAAACCGAATCGAATCCGATGTAGGTGAAGAAGACGATGGCGGCTCCAGTGAGGACGCCGGTCATGCCGTTGGGGAGGAACGGCTTCCAGTTATCGGTCTTGACGGCGGAAGCGGCGCCGAAGACGAAGACGAGGATGGCGAGGATTTTGACGATCACCATGATGTCGTTGGCGCGGGCGCTCTCCTTGAGGCCGAAGACGAGCATCCAGGTGAGGAGCATGACGATGAGGAAGCCGGGGAGATTGAACCAGGCGCCGCTGAGCTGGCCGCCGACGATGGCGGGCTCGGTGAGCTCCCGCGGAAGGGCGAAGCCGGTGAGTCCTTCGAAGATGTGTTTGATGTGCGCGGAGAAGCCGACGGCGACGGCCATATTGGAGACGGCGTATTCGAGGATGAGATTCCAGCCGATCATCCAGGCGGTGAGCTCGCCGAGGGTGGCGTAGGCGTAGGTGTAGGCGCTGCCGGCGACGGGGATGGTGCAGGCCATTTCGGCGTAGCAGAGGGCGGCGAAGGCGCAGGCGAGCGCGGTGAGAAGAAAGGAGAGGGAGACGCCGGGTCCGGCGCCTGGTCGTCCGATGGTGAAAGTGGACTCGCCGCCGCGCACGATGAGATCGATGAGCGGCACGTTCATGATGGAGTGGTAGGTTCGGACCTCACCGGCGGCGGCAGTGCCGGTGAGGATGAAGATGCCGGAGCCGATAACGGCGCCGATGCCGAGGGCCATGAGGCTCCAGGCTCCGAGAGTGCGTTCCAGCCGCTTGCCGGGTTCGAGCGATGCGGCGACCAGAGCCTCAATGCTCTTGGTGCGGAAGAGCTGATTCAATGCGTATGCCTCCCGGAGGACGATCCCGGATGCTGGACCGTAAGATGGGGCGCAAAGAGCGCTGTTGGAATAGGATATTGCGAAAGGGGGTTGGCGCGCTTGGGTGGGTCGGGGAATCAGGGTTCTCTGGTGGTCGCGTCTTCGAGAGGCGGGCCTTTGGTCAAGGTGGCGAGATCGTAACTGAAGCGCCTGCCGCAATCGAGACAGACCACATAGCCGGCGGGGCGGCTCGCTGGATTCGAAGGGTCCCTGGGGAGGGTCATCGGGAGTGAGGTATGGCGGTGCCAACACCGGAAGACGAGGTTGGCGATCTTGTCGATCCAGGACATGGCAGCGGCTCGAAACGGCTGGGTTCAGCTAGGCAGGTTGCACGGGGCGTTCCATTCGGCGGAGACGGGGCCCAAGGACTTACGGGGCGGGAGGGGCGTTGAGGGGTGGTAACACTCTCCGGAGGGCGGAAAGAATTACCAA
>CAYWST010000646.1:0-2196 GCA_964461075.1 uncultured Solibacteraceae bacterium
GGAAGCCGGCGTCCTGTGGCTTATTTCGTGCCAGCAGCAGGAACAGCGCCGTGCCGAGCAGGATGGTACTGACCGGAAGCCGGAACACCCAGCGCCAGTCCAGCGTCGATACCGTCCAGATGCACAGCGCGAAGGTGAGCGAACTGGAGAAACCCGCGGAGAGCAGATGGAAGCCATTGGCCGTGCCGCGCTCACGCTGCGGATACCAGTCCACGATCAATCGCCGCAAAGCGGGCGATCCGGCCGACTGGACGACGCCGTTGGCGAACCACGCGGCGATCGCCAGCGGCGCGGAAGACAGGAAGCTGAACAGCCAGTTGAAGAGAAAAGAGAGGCAGGCGCCCGCCGTCACCATCCGCCGCGCGCCCACGATATCGGCCAGATTTCCATTGAACGCCTGCCCGGCGCCATAGCCGGTCAGCAACGCTGCGTTCAGCCACGCGATCTCGGTCGCCGAATAGCCGAGATCAGTCTGCATTCCCTTCACGGCGAATCCCAGGTTCTGCCTGCCCGTGTAGAAGAACAGATAGCAGAGCATGATGCCCGCGAGCACCCGCCTCTGCTCCCGCGCAAACAAGGAATCGCGCAATCGGTTCGAGGAAGCGGCGGCGGGGACGCTCATGTTCGTTGGGCTACCGAAGCGGTCTGGGGATGCGCGAGTACCGGTAGTCCTGGGGCGTGGCGCCGAACTGGCGGCGGAATGCGACCACGAAATGGCTCGGCGTTTTGAAGCCCAACTGGTAGCTGATCTCCTTGATCGACAGCGCGGGGTCCTTGAGCAACTCGCATCCCTGATTCAGGAGAAGACGGTTGTAGAAGCTTGCGGGGCTGTCATGCGTGGCCGCGCGGAAAAGCCGGTTGAAGCGCTCTTCGCTCGTCCCGAGAAACCGGCAGAGGTGCTGGATGCGGAACGAGTCCTTGCGGCACCAGCGCATGAACTCAAAGGCTCGTACGTGGTCGCGGCGCGCCAAACGCGGAGTCGTGTCTTCCGGGATCTCGCCAGAGCGCTCCTTCGGCCACAGGCGAAGGCTCTCGACCAGGATCCGCATGGCCAGCCCTTCGATGATCGCTTCGTGCGCGAAGGCCCGATTCCGCATCTCTTCGACGATTTCCTGCGCGGCGCGCTCGATGATCCGGGAACTCACCTTGCCCGTAAACGCCGGCACGAATCCGCGGCGAACCGCGGGCAGGGAATGCGCATGGAACAGGGCGCTCAACACCTCCGGCGCGAAAGTCAGGCTGACCGCCTGGCAGCCCCGCCCGCCGGGCAGATACTGACTGGAATGCTCCACGCCCGGGTTGCTTCCCATCATCGCCTCGCCGTTTTCAACCGTCTCCCCGTCTCCGAGCTGCCGCGTGTGCACGGCGCCCTCGAGGCAGACCACGATGTTGAACTCCGAATGCGTGTGCGGCGCGAAATCGACCTGCGACGCCGCGCGATACCACTGCACATGCAGCTTTCCGTCCGCGCGGGACCAGAACTGGCTTGCCGGCTGTCCGGGGCCGGCCAGCCCTTGCTGCAGAAGTTCCTCGAATGCTCGCGCCGGCGATTCAGTCATCGGCTTCTCCACGGATCACACTCATGAGTTAAGACCCGATGGCGCTACCAGCCCACCGGCTGCGTCCACGCGCGCTGCACCGGGCATTCCCGCGATGGGACCGCCGGCGGCAGGTTGGAAGTGACGACCGCTCGGACGTAAAGTTCATCGCCGCGCAGAGCGTAGTGAGGCGTCGTCTCCTTCGACTCCCCCAGCACCTCGCCGATCGCTGGAGTCGCCGGCGAGCGATAGTCGAGCGTCGTTTCCAGCGGCTCGCCTTCCGCATCCAAACGCGGCTTGCCCTGCAGATTCGCGCCCCGCCTCGTGCCGATGAACCGCGTCGTCAATACCTCGCCCGGACGGGCTGCAAGATGCAAGCGGAGCGTGCCAGCCTGCCGGTCGAATTGGATGTCGTCGATCACCACTCCGGTCGAGGCGTAGAAGTCGCCTCTTTGCATCGCCCGCAACAGCGAATCCGGACTCAGGTGCGTTGCCCGAACCATGATCCAGGCCCGGCCGGGCGCGGCGCGCGACTTATTCCCGTGGTGGTCGTGGGCGTCGTCCGTCGCAGTTCCAAACAACGGGCGCGCGGCGTAGCGCTGAATCCGGAGCGTATTCGCGACATCCCAGATTTCATCGGCGCCTGGGCGGAGTGAGT
>CAYWST010000647.1:0-2192 GCA_964461075.1 uncultured Solibacteraceae bacterium
GCGTGAGGCCGCGCCGTATCAACTTCTTCATCCCCGGCGCCTCAACCTCCACTTCGTACCGGCCCGCCGGCAGGTTGCGCATGATGTACTGGCCGGCCTCGTTTGTCGTGATTGCGTATGTAGCTCCCGATCCGGCGTTGCGGACCAGAACTTTCGCCGCGGGGATGGCCGCCCCAGCCGGGTCCAGCACAACTCCCGTAATTGCACCTCGGTCCAATTGCGCGTGGGCGGAATGATTGAGCGCCAGCGTCAAGACAACGAAAAGAGCTAACCGGATCATGAGGTCTCCAATCCTGGTCTAATGTGTCACAGTAGGTTCTGATATGTCAAGAGGAAAATTTGCGACTCGAGCAGGCGACCCAGAGGCCCGGCGCATTGGGGTCAGGCCCTCGCCGTCAATTCACTGTGCGATGAAGTTGTATCAGTCTGCTGCTGCTGAACTCAGCTCACGGTGCCTCGTACATACTCGAGATGCCGATTGAAAAGAGAGCGGCGTTTCTTGCGCGCGAGGACCGCCATGCAGACAATCCCTCTCCGCGGGTGGTGGACCCACGGGAGGATGAGAGTCCAGGCGGGCCTATCCGCGAAACATGGTTACACATCGGCCGGCTCACCCTGCGGGCGCAATCATCGCCAGTGATCAGCGGAGCTAGCCGCCGCCCCGCCCACGCCGGGGAATCGGGCGTTGTTGAGCGACAAGTGAGGCTGAACCGGGAATCATCTAAGCGGCATCCATGAACCCTACCACGATCCGCTTGCCCAAGACCGCGAGGGCGGCTTGAATCTTCTCGGGTTTGGTGGCGTGGCTGGGGTTCAGCATACGCCGCACCACGGTCTCACTGACGTCCAGACGCCGGGCAAGTTCGGTGTTGGTGATCCTGCCCTCGCGCATCGCAAGGTACAAAGCCAACTTCGGCGCCAGGAGGAGCGGAACGCTGATCAGATGTTGGCCGCGTTTTGGTTTCGAGGGCAAGGGGATCTCGTCCCCACGAACGATCCGCCCCGCGATCGCCTCGGCCAGGCAGTCAGCGGCTTGAGTTAACGTGTCCTCAAAGTCGGATCCCCCGGTCAGCGCCTCCGGCAGGTCCGGAAATCGAACACGAAACCCGTGGCCGTCTTCCTCAGGCAGAAAGCTCGCTGGATAGCTGGCAGTGAACATCAGAGGACCTCCTTCCGAATACCCGGTTGTTTGCATAGGTTGGACAGCAACCGTGGGCCGAGTTCCTTCTTGAGATCCTTGAGAACCGTGAAACGGTTACCAAGGTAGACCGTCCCATGGCTGCCCACACCGCGCTCCGGACGCCAACGGTATGCCAACCTCTCGCGCCTCGCGAGTGATTTCAGCCGGCGTAGGAACTCGCTGCCCTTCACTGACTCGATTGTCGAACAGATATGTTCGATGCGCAAGGCGTCTTCAGAGGGGCTGAAATGCCCGATGGGGAAATCTGCCCCTCCTCTGCAACAAGGCCAGGCGACAGCTTTTTGAGTTGGCCTCAGGCGGCGGAGGATTCATTAGGCATCGCCCAGTTTTGACCGTTCAGGAGCCTGCGGAGCGTGTCTGGAGTCAAGGCGTGCCGCTGATTGTCGGTCTCTTTCGTTCAATCCGCTCTTCGAAGAGCGTCCTCAACGGCTTCGGGATGACGTGCAATGACGGCCAACAACACGCGCGCCGGCCCATCCGGCCGCGTTCTGCCCTGCTCCCAATTCCTCAGTGTTGCCGGCTGGAAGCCGAATCTCGCGGCGAACGCCGCTTGACTCAACCCCAGCCGTTTCCTGGTTGAGCGCACGTCGACGGTGGGAACCTCTACAGTGGTGACGCGCACCGGCACGTCTTTCCCCTCCACCCAGTCCACTGCCTCCCGCAGGCTGGCGACGATACGGCTGCCTGGACGCGGCTGCCTCAGCCT
Source organism: uncultured Solibacteraceae bacterium (assembly GCA_964461075.1). Lineage (GTDB taxonomy): Bacteria > Acidobacteriota > Terriglobia > Bryobacterales > Bryobacteraceae > JACADU01. The sequence continues at coordinate 1,908 of CAYWST010000647.1, forward strand.
AACTGTGCGAGTGTTCTTCATCTCGTCATCCTCTTTTGATAGCCCGCAACCAAGCGGGGAAGCAGGGACTTCATCTCGTTCCGTTCCGCCCGGGTCAAGTTCGCCTTCTCGTTCTTCGCGAAGACACCCTCCCGCACTCCTCCGCGCTTGCCACGTCCCTCCGCTCTCCATCGCAACTTCCTGGCCCCTCCTGTGTCCGGCATGATGTCACCGGCCTCGGGGTTCGCAGCCAGAAAGGAGTCGCCCATGACCGTGCGGGTCACAACGAGCAATGAAAATGGGCGC
>CAYWST010000648.1:0-2182 GCA_964461075.1 uncultured Solibacteraceae bacterium
CTGAAGAAGTCTCCGTTTTTCCGTAGGTGCATCCGCTTGCGTCTCAGGTGGACCGCCGTCGCTGATCGTGTGTAGCCGGCTTCCCTAAGCCGCTTGGCGATCGCCTCCGGACACATCCACGAATACCGCTCGAGCAACTGGTCCTCCGCGTCGGACCAGGGCAGTTCCTTCACGCGCGCCAACCCGAGATCTCGCGCCCGCTTGACAACGACCCACTTGGGCCACTCCAGGCGCTTGGCGAGGTTTACAATCGCCGTTCGGCTGCCGTAGACGCGGTACTTGCGGTAAGCCTCCACGATCATCTGATCGATCTGCGGCGTGAACTGGTACTTCCTCTGCCGCGTCTCCGTCCGGCGTCTCGTGGCGCAAGGCCGGCACAGTTGAGAATAAGGCCCGCTTACGGGCTGGCCGCAATTGCAAAGCCTGGCAGCCTTCATTCCGCCCTCACCGCCGCCGCCTTCATGCACCGCTCCCATACCTTCTTCCTCTCCTTCCGCGCCGCGACCGTCGCCGCCGCGTGCGCCCGCAGCAGCGCCGCCGCCAGGCGCGCCATGTATGGATCGAACCAGCACACCGCGCCCATCACCACGGCCGCCGCCGAAATCAGATAACTCGCCGTCTCGATCACGCCGCCTCCTCCCGCGCCGCCCGCATCTCGGCGATGTGGCAGAGAGACAGCCACTCCAGCCGGACATGCGGCCGCATCCAGATCTCATGAGCCGGCCGCCCCGGGCCGACCGGCATCCGCCTCATCAGAGCCCACACGAGCAGCGGCCGCCAGCGGGCCACCGCCTCGCGGATATCCTGCGTCACCGCTTCGCGCGGGCCCAGGAAGATCTGCCCGCCGCGCAACTCCACGCGGATCTCCCGCTCGCGTAGCGTGCGCACCAGCTCCGGCGCCGTCATGATGCCAGCCTCCGCCGGCGGTCGTAGCTGTTTCGGATCTCCGCGTTCAGCGTCTCGCAGGCGTTGTAGACGGTGTCTTCGAAGCCAGTGATCCGCCGCCGCTCAACGAACAGAGTCCACATAACGTTGCGGCCGAACACGCTGGCGTTGTGCTGCCACTGGATGGCGATCTTCCTGCCGCCGCGGATTCCGGTGAAGAACCCCGCGCTGTGCACGATGTGAGTGAGTCTGGCGCGGTCGCGCCTGCTGATGGCGTCCGTTTTACCGGGCATGGCTGCCTCCGTTGTAGAAGGACACGCAGATTGGGCAGCGAGCCCGTTTCTGGCCAGGCACCTTGAACGGCGCGGTGATAATGTGGCCGCAATCCAACTTGAGCAGCGCCCGGCGCGACGTGGGCTTGCTGCGAGGCGACCGGTAGGAGTCCCACTGCACTACTTTCCTCATCGGGCCCATCACGCCCCTCCCGCCGCCAGCGCCCGTCGCTCAGCTTGCGAGAACGGAGCGTATTCAATCACACGGCACAGCCACATCTGTCCGACCAACCAGGCGCGATTCCTGCGCCTCACCGCGTAATGTCGCGGGTAGTCGTACTTCAGGTGACAGGCCTGGCATAGGACAGCAAGGTTCTCCAGCCGGTTATCGTACGGATCGTGATTCAAGTGGGCGGTCGTCAGCACGACTTTCTTGAACTCGACGGCGTCGATGCCGGGCGGCTCGTGCTCCGGCCACCAGCGTCCCGAACCGTCCTCCGCCTTCCAGTAGTACGAGTGCTGCTTCCGCCTGCAGATCTCGCAATGGCCGCCAGCCCTTTCCATCGCCGCCGCCTTCGCCTCTAGGGCTTCCGGCGTCTTGTACGCCTCGCGAAACTCCTTACGAATCGGCATCAGGCGCGCCTCCTGCTCCCGAGCGCCTTGTCGGTGATCCTCCCATGCTCCACACGGAACATGGAAGCGCATTGCTCCCAGCTCCCCGCGCCGACGATCGCGAGCAAAGTTCGAGTGTCCGAGTAGAGTCCCCAGGTCTCGCATACCTGAGTCAGCAGGCCCAGCGTGTACGCCTGGTGAGGCTGGCACGTATGGACGATATCGTTGATCAGCTTGAAGTACTGCTCACGCGTCGGAGCTGTCCGCTTGCGCCCCTTGCAGGCCGAGCAGAGGTCCTTATCCACCCAGTGGCAAGGTGTTCCGTCCGCCTGCCGGCAGGCGTGGATTTCGTCGCAACCGCAGCGGCGGCATGTGGCGTGGGGGCTCACCGCCCACCTCCCGCCGTCATCGTC
>CAYWST010000649.1:0-2177 GCA_964461075.1 uncultured Solibacteraceae bacterium
CGGTGTGGCTCAACGGCGCACCTAACCACCACCGGATCGGCGAATGCAAGTTCGGACCGCGTCCGCCGCTTGGAGTGAACGGCGGCGAGACGATCCGTGTCGGCGACTCGTCGACGAGCCTCGAGGACTCGATGACGACGGTCGAGAACAACTGGTTCGAGCAGTGCAACGGCGAGATCGAAGCGATCTCGAACAAGAGCTGCGGCAACGTATACCGGGGCAACTTCTTCGACCGCTGCGAGGCGACGCTGACACTGCGGCACGGCAACCGCTGCCGGGTGGAGGCGAACCGGTTCCACGGGGGCGGATCGAGGAACGCCGGCGGCGTCCGGATCATCGGCGAGGACCACGTGGTGATGAACAACCGGATCGAGGCCTGCAACGGAACGGGGTTCCGGGCGGCGATCTCGGTGGTAAACGGGCTGCCGGACACGCCGTTGAACGGCTACGCCCGGGTGAGGCGGGCGGTGATCGAGAACAACGTGATCATCGGGTGCGCGGAGCCGCTGGCGATCGGGGTCAACGGGGGGAACGAGGCCTTGACGGAGGCTCCGGAAGAGCTTCAAGTCATGAACAACATGGTGCTGTAGGGCGGCTGGGTCATGAGGCCTTGAGGGAGACGGGGTCCCAGAGGCAGGCGCGGTTTTCGCAGAGGCTGGTCTTGGCGAGGAGGGCGGGACCGGCGGCGCGGAGGCCGAAGGTGGAGTCCTCGAAGCGGGGCTTGCGGGAGCGAAGGGCCGCGATGAAGTTGCGCATGTGCTCCTGGTGGGCGTCAACGGGGACAGCGAGTTTTTCGAGTCCTTGTAGGCGGGTCAGAAGATGAACCCGATGAGGATCTCGTGTTGATTCTTTGTGGGGCCGTAGGGGGCGGAGTTTCGCGGCGTGCTGAGATCCGCCGTGGCCCAGCGCGAGTAGCGGTACTCAGCGCTTGTCTTAAGCGGGCCGAATAGACGGAAGCGGGCGCCGCCGCCGAGGGCAAAGCCCTGTTCCGTTTCGGTTCCCAGATCGACTCTCTCGTTGATGACGGCGCCAATCCCGCCGTCGAAGCGGCGGAGGACCCGGTACCGGTCCGAAGTGGCGGCCGAGCGCCGGGCCGTGTAGCCGCCGGCGGCGAAGACCGGGCCGAAGTAGTACTTGCCGAGCAGGGGGAACTCCCACCTGTTTTCCCGGACGCGGTCGAGGTAAAAGCTATTGAAGATGTCGCTGTCAATCCTGGTGTAGCCTGTCCGCTTATAGAGCGGGTTGAACTCGACCGCGAAGTTCCGCGGCAGCCTGAATTCGATGGAAGGCCCGACTGTGTACCAGCGGTCTTCGTTCCGGCTGTAACCGGTGTTGGTGTCCGAGAGCAGAAAGCCGCCCTTGGCGCCAAAGGAAACGGGAGTCTCGGCAGAGGCCGAAAAGGCGAACGATAGAAAGACGAGTGAGACAGAATAGCGCATGCGTCGAATGAGACGTAAGGGCCTGAAAGCCGGTTTCAGGAGGCCTTCAAGTTTACGGGGTCCCAGAGGCAGACACGGTTTTCGAAGAGGCTGGTATTGGCGAGGAGGGCGGGACCGGCGGCGCGGAGGCCGAAGGTGGAGTCTTCGAAGTGGGGCTTGCGGGAGCGGAGAGCCTCGATGAAGTTGCGCATGTGCTCCTGGTGGGCGTCGACGGGAAAAACAAATTTCTCGATTTTGTTTGAAGCAAGAGTGGATGAAGTTGGTTTGGTAGCGGGGTACCTCTTGCGGTACTCGCGGATGAAGCGCTGCTGTTCGGCCTCGGCGAAGGTGGAGACGTCGAAGCCGGGCTCGCGTTCGCGGGGCTGGCGGGAGACGGTGACGGAGCGGATGTCGGTGGAGATGGTTCCCTCGGATCCGACGAAGCGGAAGCCGAAGTCTTCCTGGGGCTTTGAGCTCTTAAAGTTCACGCGAAGCATGAAGGTGAACTCGGGGTGTGTGTCCGTTTTGGGGTATTCGATGATGCCGAGCTGTGTATCGGGGACGTCGCGGCCGTCGAGCCAATAGCGGAGGCCGCCGGTGGAGTAGACGCGGCGGGGCCCAAGGGAGCGGGTGGCGGTGTGGAGGCCGGTGAAGAGGTGGACGAAGAGGTCGCCGGCGACGGCGGTGCCGTAGTCCTGGTAGTTGCGCCAGCGGAAGAGGCGGATGGGCTCGAAGGGGCGTTTTGGCGCATGGCCGAGG
>CAYWST010000650.1:0-2175 GCA_964461075.1 uncultured Solibacteraceae bacterium
GGCTCATCATGCGCGGCGCCGCCCATACCGCCTGACAACACTCCAGAGCTTCTTTTGCCGATAAGGAAAGAGTCGGATGTCGCCGCGAACCACGACAGACCGGGCCTTGGAACTCCTCGATCAAGGCTTCCATTGAAGCCACGCGGTCCCGGCCCTGGGCCATGAAAAGGCGGGCGTCAGAAGCGAGTCCGTCAGGATGTGGAAGCATCGCGGCTTTCGCTCAAAGCTGCGGCGCTCAGCTCGGCGCTAACGCGCGCCTGCCTACCGGTACTTCCGCAGCACCGCCAACACGCGGCCCTGGATCTGCACGCTCTCCGCCGGAACCCGGATCGGCTCCATCGCCGCATTGGCCGGCTGCAAACGGATCGTCTCGCCTTCACGGTAAAACCGCTTCAGCGTCGTCTCCATCCCGTCCACCAGCGCCACCACGATGTCGCCGTCCCTGACGCTCGAAACACGTTCCGCAAGCACGAAGTCGCCGCTGCAGATGTGGTCCTCGATCATGCTGTCGCCCCGAACCTCGAGCGCGAACGTTTCCCCGCCGCCGGCGAGTTCGGTCAGATTCAGAACCTCCGGCTGCTCGATCCCTTCCACCGGAGCGCCCGCCGCGATCCGCCCTCGGAGCGGGACGGCGAGCTCCCGCGGGGCCATCGACGACAAGCGCTCGCTCTCGGCGTGGATGTAATCCTCAGTCACTTCGATTGAACGGCTCTCGTTGAAGCGCCGCCGCAGGTATCCCTTCTGCTCGAGCGAGGTGATGTGCTTGTGAACGGTGGCCAGCGACGCGAGCTTCAGCTCCGAGGCGATCTCCTCAAAGCTCGGGCTGTACCCATTCCGGGTCGTGAAGCTGACCAGGAAATCCAGAACTTCCTTCTGCCTGGGGGTGAGTGCCATACCCCTATTCTTGGCGAAGACGGGGCGAAAGTCAATGAAAAATCAGGCGAAGCTATTGACAGCCGCACACCGAGCGGTTCGGACAGCTCATGTCAGCACATCCGGCCGACCCCGCGGGCGCCGAGGCGTGCGCATGCGCCGCAAACGTCGAGTACTCCCGGTCCAGCAGCGTCGATCCGCACTTCGGACAGACCAGCGCGGTCTCGTCCATCTCCCGCCGGATCAGCTTCTCAAAGCGCGTCGTGCATTCCCCGCAACGGTATTCGTAAATCGGCATGGTTATTGTTTCCGCGACTCCAGGATCGCCATTCCAATTCTATCAATCGCCGCGCGAATCTCCTGCGAGGGCGCCGTCGCGTGGTTGACGATGATCGAAAACGCCACTTTCGACTCCGCCGCCCCCGCATAGCCTGAAAGCGCCGCCACATGCCGGATCGTGCCCGTCTTGGCGCGAATCGCCGAAGCGTCGCCGAGCCCGCGGAAACGTCCCGCGAGCGTTCCGTCCACGCCTGCCACCGGCAGCGACCTCCAGAACACCTCCGCGTCCGCGCCCGCGGCCATCGCCCTCAACGCCGTTACCACCGCTTGCGGCGAGACCAAAGCGGGCCGCGACAGTCCGCTGCCGTCGGCCACCGCCATCTCCCTTTCGCCCACTCCCAACGAAACCAGCCACTCCTGCACCGCCTCCGCACCCGCCCCCCGGCTGCCTCTCTCCTTCACTTTTCGGCCAATCTCCCTCAGCAGCAGTTCCGCGTGCAGGTTTTGGCTCACCTTGTTGACCACGGTAATGATCTCGGCAAGCGGCGGCGAGTTTCGCGCCGCCACCACACGACCCTCCGGCTCGCGGTACTCCTGCCCCGGCGCACGATGCCGGACTCGAACCTGCCCCTCCACCGCCACTCCCTGCTCATTCAGCGCCTCCCGGAACGCCTCTGCGGCGAATCGCGCCGGATCGTCTACCGCAATCAACTGCCCCGACGCCCCCGCTCCAGGCGGCAGCGCGCCCCACACCGTCAGCACGGTCGAGCCCGGCTGCCGGTCCACCCGGACCTCGCGCTTCGCCCCCGCCTCGGTCCGCAGCGTGTTGTGGATCGTCATCCACGGCGCAGGCGGCCGCAGCAGGATCCTTGCCAGGTCTCCCGGCGCTTTCCCCGGCCGGATCGAAAGCGCCACCGAGTTGTCGTTGTAGGTCAGTGCACTGACAGGCGCCCCGTACTCCCACGCCATGTCTCCAACCGCCCAGCCGTCCGGCCACGGCTCGTGCTCATGCAGCGAATCGTC
>CAYWST010000651.1:0-2125 GCA_964461075.1 uncultured Solibacteraceae bacterium
GGTTTCGATGCCGAGCGAGAGGGGCGTGACGTCGAGCAGGAGCTTATCCTGGACGTCGCCGGAGAGGATGGCGGCCTGGACGGCGGCGCCGAGGGCGACGACTTCGTCGGGATTGAGCTCGGCGTGGGGCTTGGCGCGGAAGAGGACCTCGACGGCCTGACGGACGAGGGGGATGCGTGTGGAGCCGCCGACGAGAACAACCTCGTCAATCTGCTCGGGCTCGAGCCCCGCGTCGCGCATGGCCTGGCGGCAGGGGCCGAGGGTGCGGTCGACGATGTCGCGGATCAGGTTTTCGAAGAGCTCGCGGGTGATCTCGCGCTGGTAGCGGCGGCCTTGATAAGCCACATTGATCAGGGCCTTGGGCTGGAAGGAGAGCGCCTCCTTGGCTTCGATGACGGCGCGGCGGACGGTCTGGACGGCGGCGCCGTCGGCGGAGATGTCCACGCCCCACTCCGAGGCGATGTCCTCGAGGGCGATGCGGAGGAGGCGGTTGTCGATATCGTCGCCGCCGAGGTGAGTGTCGCCGTTGGTGGCGAGTACTTCGAAGACGCCTTCGTGGAGGCGGAGGATGGAGATATCGAAGGTGCCGCCGCCGAGGTCATAGACGGCGACTACGCCATCTTTGCGCTTGTCGAGGCCGTAAGCGAGCGAGGCGGCGGTGGGTTCATTGACCAGCCGGAGGACCTCGAGACCGGCGATGCGCCCCGCATCTTTGGTGGCCTGCCGTTGAGCGTCGTTGAAGTAGGCCGGCACGGTGATGACGGCCTGGGTGATCTCCTCGTTCAGGTAGGCTTCGGCGCGGCGCTTGAGCTCGCGCAGGACCTGGGCGCTGATCTCGGGAGGAGTGAGAAGGCGTCCGCCAAGATCGAGGCGGAGAACGCTCTCGCTGCCTTCGGCGATCCGGAATGGGAACAGTTTGACTTCTTCGGCGACGTCCTGAGCGCCGCGTCCCATGAGGCGCTTGACGCTGTAGACGGTGCGGCCGGGCTGGTCGATGAGGAGGCGGCGGGCGGCCTCGCCAACGATGAAAGCCCCGTCTTCACCAAGGCTGACAATACTCGGCACGAGGCGGGAGCCGTCGTCGCCGGCGATGACCGCGGGGGCGGTCAGATCCATGAAGGCGACCAGGGAGTTGGTGGTTCCGAGGTCGATGCCGATGATCCGCTTCTTGCCGGCGGCGGAGAAGTCGATTTGGAAAGTGCTCATTTTGGTTTCAGGCGTCGCGGGCGGTCAGGGCCTTGTCCACTTCGCCAACGAGATTGGAGATGTAGCGGCGGCGGTTCAGGATCGAGCGGATCTCAGAGAGCGCCTCGCGGCGCGCTTCGGGTCCGGGGGCGGCGTCGTGCCGCGTGAAAGCGGATTCGAGTTCGGAGTCGATGGCGTCGCGCATTTCAAGGAATCGACGGCGGTATCCTTCGAGTTGAGGGACGACCTCACGGTCGCCTGCGCGGAGTTCGTCGAGCGCCATATTGAGTTCGAATACCTCCTCAAGGAGCTCGGCCGGCACGTCCTTGGTGCGCTGCTCGCCCACTTCGAAACCTTCGCCGCGGAGGACGTATTCGGCGCGCTGGATCGGGTCGCGCAGAACGCGGTAACCGTCGTTGAGGATGGCGGTGGCGTCAAGCGAATTGCGGCGCTCGATCTCGCTGCGATGCGTGTATTTGTCGGGATGCAGCAGACGGCTCAGCGTATAGAACTGCTTCTTCAGCAGATCGGTGTCGATATTGAGACGGCGCGCGATGCCGAAGAAGCCGAAATAATCGACCGTGGGAGCTTGCAGGCCGTCGCAGTAGCGGCAGAAAAGACTGCCCGCATCCGGCGTCCCGCATTGCCAACAGGATTGTTCCGCCATGGTCCGGCCTCACGCGCTGAACGACGTCCCGCAGCCGCAACTCTTTGCCGCATGGGGATTGTCGAATGCGAAGCCGGACTGCATGAGCGATTCCTTGTAGTCGAGAGTCATCCCGTCGAGGAAGACCATACTCTTGGGGTCCACGTAAACGTGAACGCCCTGGAAGTCGAAAACATGATCGGTGGCGCGTGGTTTAGCTTCGAACTTGAACTGGTAGCTGAGCCCCGAACAGCCCCCGCCAAGCACGCCGAGGCGCAATCCCCCCTCCTGAAC
>CAYWST010000652.1:0-2111 GCA_964461075.1 uncultured Solibacteraceae bacterium
TCCAGCGAGCTTGAGGCGGTCTGCCTCCTGTTTTGGTTATGGGCGCAGTGCACCCAAGAAGGGGGAAGGCATCCACCGTCTCACGGACGGGGGGGGGTGCGCGAGCGGGCTGGTCGTGCGGTCACTTTGGCTGGGCAGTCGCGCCGGAAGGATTACTCAAGAGCCGGCAAATAGCGGCCACCTTCTCGAATACGCGCTCGGTCTCGGAGGGGTCTGCAATCAGCTTGCGGACTCGTTGCCAATAATCGGCGTGGATGCCTGTGGCTTTCGCGCAGAGGCGGCAGGCTGCGTCCATTGGGGGGTCGGTGAGGAATCCCCTCAATTCGGGGTCACTGAAACGGCGCAACTCGTTCGGATGCAACTCCCGCATTTGGGCGATCCTTGCCGCCCCATCACTCTTGGGAGCGACACACTCCCGTTGAAGTTCTCCAATGCGTCTGGCGACTTCTTCGAGCAAGTAACTCTGGTAGTGCTCTGGCAGGGCGAGTTTGCCGTCCGGCTCCGGTTCCGTCAGCAGGGTGAGGGCATCTTGTGCGAATTGAGCAACCATCTTTGACGCCCCGGTAGGGAGCAATCCACTGACACGACGCTTGGCATTGCCGAATCGGGCAGCCTCCAGCAGATCAACCATCGCCTCCAATATGGGACGACCTTCGGGACGCAGAAGTACATCAGGATATTGGCGAATGAAGGCAGCAACTTGATTGGCAAGTTCCGGGACGTATTCCCTGTGCGCTCGATCCAACATATCAGCCCGTAGCTCTCGATACGCGGGTATGCCCGCAATGCCGATGCTGCCAAGAACCGCCTTTAGCCCTTCAGGATCATGGTCGGTCGAAGTTCCCGGCCAGCCTGTGTCGGAAAACATTGCCAACAGGTCAAACCAGCCGCCCAATCCCACATCGGGCCGCTGCGACTCCGCCCGCTCTGGTGGCTGGGGCAACTCGCCACGCTGCAACTGCTCCAACACCTTCCGCATCCGTGGCTGGCGGAGTATCTTGGTAACGGTCTTGGGGTTCAGTCCGGCCTCGCGGGCAATCGTCGTCGCGGTTGGTCGTTTCCCAGTCAAGGTTTCGCGGCACGCCAACACAACCTCGATTTCCTTGTTGCTGAAACCGCGCCCGCGTAACGCGCTCTCGATCTGGCTACGGGGCAAGGTGGTCGTCACTGCGTTGGCGTCAACGCCTTCGTCTTCGGCAAGCGAACCAGCAAACTGCTTTGCCCAACCAAGGGGCAAGCCGCTCTCGCCCTGACGCCCCCACTCTGCCACCGATTGCGATTCATCTGGAGCGGGCGGCTCGCGTTTTTCTTGGTTGCGGGGCTTGGCAACAGTGGGCGGCTTGTCCTGGATGAGCCATTGGCCATCCTTGCCCCGACAGAGCCAAGCGCGGTATGGCTTGCCGTCGCCGTGATATGTGAAGGCAAAGGCTCCGTCCGCGCTCTTGCTGGTGACAGTTATCTTTCCGGGGTCAAGCCCTATGTGCTGGAGAATCTCGGCTTGGGCTTCGGTCGGTTTAGGTTGTCGTTTCATTGCGCTGTCTCATTTCTCAGCGTGGAAGCGGTGGCCGGGCAGTGGAATGAGCACCGCCCAGCCCTACGCAGCGCCGTCGCGCCGCTGCCGCTTATAGTCGCAACTTTGGACCGCCATACAACTCGTAAATCTCGTGATCCGCCAGATGCGTCATCCCATCAGCCTTGGCTTTCGCCACGACATCTTGCGCCTGATTCTGCGCGTTGAGGGCCAGCGTCAACAGTTCCCCGCTCGCCTCCCACTTCTTCACCTGTTTGGGATTGCTCGCTGCCCACCCGTCCACCAGTGCCGTCCCCTGCCTCAAGAGTTTTGCTGCACGGGCAGACGCCAAGAAAACACCCCCACTCACCCGCCTCCCCGGTCATGGGGCGCATCATGGCAGACACGCCTCCCATGTCCGGGACGGAACACCCCTCCCCCGGAAAGGTCGCCGGGTATCACTTCGGGTATCACGGCGCACTTTACCGGGAATGGGTTGCTTGCTGTGGATTGCCAGAAACCCTTGCGGGTGTTGGCGTTTAGAGATGGCAGCCCTAACGGGAATCGAACCCGTGTTCCCAGATTGAGAATCTGGTGTCCT
>CAYWST010000653.1:0-2108 GCA_964461075.1 uncultured Solibacteraceae bacterium
GGCGGACATCCGCGTTCTGGAGCTTGGCACCCTCATCGCCGGACCCTTCGCCGGCGGACTCATCGGCGCCGGCGCCTATGACCTGCTGATCCGCCCGTTCCTGCCTTCGTCAAACGGCTAGAATGAAGAGAAGGCTTGCCTTCCATGTTCTTTTCACTCGCCGAACTTGAACATCACCCGATTCTGTTTGACGTTCGCTATCAGCCCGGCGAGATCGACCTCACCGCCGACTACCGCCAGATCGGCGAAATCCACGCGGAAGGCAAGGCGACGCTTTTGCGCAACACTCTCGGCGAGATCCGCGTTCAAGGCCATTTGAAAGCCAGGGTCGAGGCCGAGTGCGACCGCTGCCTGGAACCGGCGGGCCATTCGGTGGACGACAGGTTCGATCTCTTCTATCGCCCGGTGACAAAGGCCGAGAGCCACGGCGAGGTCCACCTGGAAGAGGGCGAGGTGGACATCGGTTTTTACGAAGGCGACGGCCTCGGTCTCGAAGAGACGCTCAGAGAATTTATCCTGCTGAGCATCCCGATGCAGTTGCTCTGCAAACCCGACTGCGCCGGGCTCTGCCCGCAATGCGGTGCGAACCGCAACGCGGCGCCTTGCGAGTGTGAGGTCAAGCTCGAAGATCCCCGCTGGGACGCGCTGAAGAAACTCCTATGAGACCCGCCGCCCGCACCACTGACCCGGTCATGCACCCTTTCCCGCCGGTGCTGACGCCAGGGCCAGGAAGCATGAACGTGTTGATCGGGAACCTGCCGGCGTGGCGGGGCATCCTGGCGGCGATGGCGGCGGGGCTCCAGGCGGCCAAGCAAGTCTCCGACACAACGGTGAAAGCGGCAGAAATCGCGTCGGCGGCAGCAGCCGGAACTCCAGGGGCGCCCGCGGCGAAAGCCGCCGAGGAGGCGACCAAAGCGGTGGCGCTGGCGGCGATGGGCGCGGCAATCACCGCCGCGGCGGGCGGAGCCGACATCCATTTGTGCACGACGCCGCTGCCGATTCCGCCGCATGGTCCAGGGGTCGTGATCGACGGCAGCAAGACGGTTCTCATCAACAACCTGCCGGCCTGCCGCATGGGAGACACCGTGCTCGAGGCGTTGGGCCCGATGAACAAGATCGCCATGGGCTGCCCGACTGTCTTGATCGGCGGCTGATCCGTCAGGCCGCGGGCGTTTTGAATCGCGCCACAGCCGACTGCCGGTACGCCTCATTGGCCAGATGCGCCGCGCGGGCCGAAGCTACCGAACTGCGCACCCCCGCATTCGGAGCCTTGCGGCTTCGAACACAATCCAGGAAATTGCGCACATGGTCGAGCGTGCCGTCGCCGGACGCCGTTGCGCTCGCGGCGGGCTCCGGGTAGTTGGTCTTCTCCGCGCGCAGCACTCCTTCCGGATAGAGAACGAAGCCCTCCCGTGTGATCTTAAGCATCCCTTCGGTCCCGCGGAACACGAGCGTACCTCCTTCGAGATGGCCGACCAGCGTGCCGTTGTAGGAGGCCGCATAGCTCGGATACTGCCATGAGGCGGCGATGGTGTCGGGGCAGTCCCAGTGTTTGTGATAGAGTTTGGCCCCCATGGCGGCCGCCGCGAGAGGCTGCTCCTCGCCCATGTACCAATGGATGACATCGCCCCAGTGAGAGTGCAGATCGGTCAGTGCGCCGCCGCCGAAGTCCCAGTACCAACGCCATTGAAGGAATCGCCGCTGCTCGAAAGGCTGGGCCGGAGCGCCGCCGAGAAAACGCTTCCAGTCCAGCTTCTCGGTATCGACAGGGCTGAGCTTGCCGAAATTCCGGATGTAGTCCTGATACCAGTGCGACTCGACCATGGTCACCTGCCCAAGACGGCCGCCTCGAACGAGTTCATACCCTTGCTTGAAGATGTCCCAACTGCGCTGCTGATAGCCCACCTGGAGAACGCGGCCCGTCTCCTCCACCGCCTTGACGAGAGCGAGTCCTTCATCCATCTTGTGGCTCACGGGCTTTTCGACGTAGACATCTTTCCCCGCCCTGACGGCGTCGAGCGACATCGGCACGTGCCAGTGGTCGGGCGAACCGATGACGACCGCATCGACGTCCTTACGGTCGAGCACCTCCCGGTATTCAACGTACT
>CAYWST010000654.1:0-2100 GCA_964461075.1 uncultured Solibacteraceae bacterium
GGGGGGGGGGGGGGGGGGGGGGGGGCCTTGCCAATGAGAAGCCAGAGCAGGTCAGTGATTGTCAACGCCATCCAGGCCAATGGCGTTGAAATGGCTGTGATCAGGGCCAGAGGAATGTTCCGGAGAATGCGCAGCAGAGACCTGTGCATAGGTCAGGAGGCGATCCTAGGCCCCACTCCAAGTTTGCGGCCAAGGCGGAGCCACTTGGAGTTGCCAGCAGCGGCGAGAACGCTCTCCATCTCCGAGATGCGGGCGTCCAGAGCCTGCGCCCAGGCAGTGCGGGATTCGGCCGTCTCTTCGGCAGCGTGCAGTAATTTGACGCATTCGGCCAATTCGGCTGTCTTGTCGGTCAGTTCTTTTTCAAGGCGGGCTTCATTCTCATGAGCGGTTTGGGCGCGCAGGGCGAGATCTGATTCAAGCTGAGCGATCTTGGCTTCATAGCCGGCGACAGTCTCCGCGGCCGCCAGGCGCATTTGTTCAATCTCTTCGTCCAGTTCGGCGAGACGCCGGCGGGCTGTATTTAACTCTTCATCGAGCTTGCGGGCCCATGCCACTGTGCTGGCCTGGTCAGCTTCGAGTTCATGGTGAGCGTGGAGCAGGGTCGAGTGGTCATTCTTGAGTTGTTGCAGCCACACGTCTTTGCGGGTCAGCTCTTCTTCGAGCTTGGCAATATGCGCCTCGCGCTCCTTTAGAACATTGGCTGCCGCCGGGAGGTAGACATACAGGGGCGAACCGGTTTGAGGGGCAAGTGCACACACCGCGATGAAAAAGTGGGCCTCTTCCGGGTTTGGCGTAGATGGTTCTACGGCGAGTTCGGCGCCATGGTGCGAGTGATCCGGCTGAATCGAGATTGCGGCTGCATGGTTCTGCAGGTAGAGAGTGACGGAAGTGAAATGGCGCGAGAGCGCTTGACGAAACTCACCGTATTGGAACTCTCGGACATGGAACGGATTCGGCCCAGCGAGCTTCCTGGTTTCCGCGTAATACGATTGATTGGGGGTGGAGATGACGAATTGGCCGCCTGGGGCGAGGAGGCGGCGGGCTTCGAGGAGGAGCTGATCCCAGTGCTCCAAATGCTCGATGACTTCGAAGGCCACGACGAGATCAAAGGCGGCATCTCGGAAGGGAAGCTGTGTCGCCGAAGCGGCGAGGAAGGTAATGTTGTAGGCCGCGTATTTTTCACGAGCGCCGCTCACGGCGGGCGGGGCGATATCGATGCCGTAAACGGAGGCCGCTGATTTGCCCAGCTCTGCAGATCCATAGCCCATGCCGCAGGCGATATCGAGAACGCGCTTGCGTCGCGCGAGCCGGGATGCGAAGAGGTAGCGCGCGAGATGCTCGTTCCAAAGATCACGATCGACTTGGCCGGGGACCAGCCTTTCGCCGGTGAATTCAAGCAAGCTCCACCTCCTTTTCCGTGGCGCGAGTGAGGGCAGCGTTGACCTCCACCCTGCAGGGGAGATGGAGGTAGCCGTACACCTGTCCGTCGCCGTGGCCCATTTGGAGCGATATGGCGTTGTCAATCCAGTCGCACATCGTATAGGAGTGGAGCGTTCCGTTGGCAATGGCGGGCGAGAAAGAGAATGCCCCCGGGTAGAAGGTAGGCAGCGGGATATGAAAGTCTACGGTGATCGTGTCGCCAGGCTTCATGGGAGCGAGGTGGACACGTTCCCGAGCTGTGTTAGTGCCGGTGAAATCGAGGCCGAGGTGGTTGCGCAGCATAAAGCCGACCATCGGATTGGCAATCGGCGCGTGGGCGCGGGCGCTGATTCGCACGATGGCGGTGGTAGCGGGTTGGAGAACCGAAAGGTTTCTGCCGAATTCGTCGACCACGGCGATGCCGAGAATCTCGGCGGTGCCGTCTCCATGACGATGATCGATATTCGGGATGGTTGTGACGATCTCAAGCGGCGCGGACGATTGAGCTCCGGGGCGGGATTCCGGTTTGCGGGTTTGGACCACGTAGGCGGAATCCTTTTCCGTCATGGCGGCAAGGTAACGCGCGACCACCTGATCGGGTTCGCCGAGTTCGCGGACCTGGCCTTTGTCGAGCCAGAGCACGCGATAGCCGATCGCTTTAACGTCACCTGCGGCGTGCGA
>CAYWST010000655.1:0-2086 GCA_964461075.1 uncultured Solibacteraceae bacterium
GCCACAATTTCCGCCCCGGAAATTGTGGCAGGCACCATTTCTGGGAAAACGACGGCCGAGGCCGAAGCTTCCCCCACTGCACCGATTCTTCCGGCAGAGATTCCTCAATACTTTACGCCCCTCGCCGGAGGAGTTCAGCACTATGAACCGCGCCTCCTCGGCGCCGCCACCCTCCACTTCGCCGACCCCAAACTCGCCATCGACGAAGTCCGCGACGTCATCTTTTCTACCCCCATCATCGACTCCGCGGTTCCCGTCGAGTGGGATCAAGCCGAAGCTCTCGATCTCCCCCTCGATAGCCTCGAGAAGACACCTGCCGAAGGAGCCACCTTCGCGCCCCTGCCCCCCGCCGCCGCCAAGCCAAAGAACTACGCCGCCTGGCAGAAGAGTTTTGCCACCTGGATCTACCAGTCCCAGGCGCTCGAAGTTTTCCGGTCGCCCTCGACGAAGCAGGTCTCAAAGATTGGCGAATCCGAAGCCGCTTTCCGCCTTCGTCTCCAACAGGCCGCCAGGGAAGCGCGCGACGCCCAGACCGAGAAACTCCGCGCCAAGTACGCCCCCAAGCTCCAGACCCTGAACGACCGCCTGATGCGGGCCCGCCAGCGCGCCGAAGTCGAGAAGGAGCAGGCCCAGTCCGCCACAGTCGCTAGCGTGCTCAATATCGGCACCTCCATTCTCGGCGCTTTCATGGGCCGCAAGACCATCAGCGCCACCAATATCGGCCGTGTCGGCTCCGCCGCGCGGTCGATGAGCAAGATCGGCAAAGAACGCTCCGACATCGCCCGCGCCGAAGAGACCGTCGAGGCCGTTCAGGCTCAGATTCAGTCGCTCGAGCAGCAGTTCGAAGAAGAGGTGAACGCTCTCGCCGCACTCACAGACCCTGCATCGGAAACTCTCGAAACCGTAACGGTTAAACTGAAGAAAACGGGGATCGAAGTAAAACTTGTGGCGCTCGTCTGGATGTAGCGCGTCTAACCAGAAGTAAGGGGCCTTTCGTGATTCGTCTACTCACTCTGATTCTGTGTGCGGCCTTGTCCGTTGCGGCGCAGACAACCAGCGCTTTGCTTGCGGGAATCACCGCGCCATCGGCCGCGATCCGTGTTCAGAACAGATCGACCGGAGCTGTCCGCGAAGCCACCGCCGCGGCCGACGGCCGTTTCTCCGTCGCTGCGCTCCCGCCCGGCCAATACTCCGTGGAGATCTCCGCGCCCGGCTTTCTCTCACAGACCAGGGAGATTACCCTCACCGTCAACTCCGAAGTGAATCTCGAGGCCCCCCTCGCCCGCTCCGGCGGCCGTCAGCAGATCGACGTCCGCGACACGCTCCCCCTGCTGAAGACCGAGTCCTCCACGACCGGCGGCGTCGTCCTCAACCAGCAGATCGTCAACCTGCCGCTCGACGGCCGCAACTACTTTGAACTCGCGCTGCTGCTTCCCGGAAGCCTGCCCGCTGCGCAGGGCTCCGCAAACAGCGTCCGCGGCAACTTCGCCGTCTCGGTCAACGGCGCCCGCGAAGACGCCAACGGATTCCTGCTCGACGGGGTCTATAACGGAGATCCCAAGCTGAACGGAGTCGGCATTACATCCCCGGTGGACGGCATTCGCGAATTCGAACTCGCCGCCTCCAACTATGACGCCAGCTTCGGCCGCAACGCCGGCGCGCAATTCAACGTCGTCCTGAAGTCCGGAGCCAACTCGATTCACGGAACCGCTTACGAATTCTTTCGCAACGATTCGCTCGATGCGCGCAACTTCTTCGCGCCCGCGGACCAGCCCGACCCCCGGTATCAACGGAATCAATTCGGGGCGAGTCTCGGCGGAGCGCTCGTTAAGGACCGCACCTTCTTCTTCGCCGACTACGAAGGACGCCGCGCCAATCAGGGCGTCCCGCGACGCACCAACGTCCCCACGGACCTGGAGCGTCAAGGCGACTTCTCGCAGAGCGGCGTTCGCTTCATCCTCGATCCGTTCACAAGGCAGCCTTTTCCCGGCAACAAGATCCCCGCCAACCGCATCCATCCGACGGGTCAGAACATCACCAATCTCTACCCTCGCGCCAACAGCTCCATCGCGGGCCAGAATTACAT
>CAYWST010000656.1:0-2079 GCA_964461075.1 uncultured Solibacteraceae bacterium
GCCGGGCTGAGCCGGTCACCGCTGCCGAAATCGCCACGCTGGTCCCCAGTGCGCAGGAGACCACGATCTTCAAGCTCGTCGATGCGCTCGCCGCACGGGACCGGATGAGTTCCATGGCTTTGCTCGATACGCTTTTCAGGGCCGGTGAGTATCTGCCGCTGGCGCTCACCTTCCTCTCCGGCGTTTTCCGCCTCGCCCTCGCCGCCAAGGAGCAGAACCTCAGGTCCGCCAACGAGGTGCAGAGTCACTTCCAGCGGCTTGGCGTTCCAATGTGGCGCAGCCGCGCCGAACAGGTGGCTCTGGCCGCCTCGCGTTTCGAAAAGGTCCGCCTCGAAGAGGGGATTCAACTCGTATTTCGGGCCGATCGCGACTTGAAAGGCGCCCGCGCTGACGATCGGATCGTCATGGAGGATTTCGTGTTCCGGCTTACGCGGGCGTCTTGAGGCGTTCCCCCCGCCGCGGCCAAGGAGTTCCCGAGGGCGTGTTGGCCCAGCCCGCCGATAGCAAACGCACAAAGCCCCGCACCGGCCGGGCGCGGGGCTTTGTGGCAACTGCGTCGAACGATCTTATTTCGCCGGACCTTGCAGCGCTTTCACACGGGCATGCAGCCGGGCTTTGTACCGATTGGCGGTGTTCACTTTGATTACACCCCATTTGGCCGCGCGATCAACCATCGAGAAGGTGGATGGCAGAAGCTTCACCGCGCCCTCGACATCCTTCTTGTTCAGGACCCGGCGGATGAGCCGGATCGCGTTGCGCATGCGGCTCTTCCGCATACTGTTCACGGCAGTGCGCCGCTCGGTGATGCGCACGCGCTTCAGGGACGAAAAATGATTAGCCATTGCTCTTGAGACAGACTTCCGGTAGGTTCTTCCACCCACAGGATACCCTAGGCCCGCCGCCGGCGTCAAAAGGCAGCCTCCTCTCACACACGCTGCCGACGGTCCGGGCGCCTTTTTCGGGCGTGATCGCGGCAAGGCTTGTTCATCCGGGGACGGTGGCGTCGCTGGGCAGCGGTTGGAGTTCACGGTGGCGGCACATCCTGGGAAGCGGTTCGCGGGGACGGCTGCCAGAACGGCTAAATTATTGGATTCAAAGACTCGAACGATGCCGGTGGAACTGGACGTGGCGAATGCCGGAGGCGCGCTGGCGCCGGGGATGTACGCCGAAGTTCAGTTTCAGGCGCCATTAAAGTAAGTCAATAATCAGACTTCAAGGTCTTTATTGACTCTTTTGTCATCCTGTGACTTAATAACTTGTGGTAAGCCCTCGTTGGGGGGGCTGCAGGCATTCAGGGTCTTTCTCTCAGTTGAGGAGAGTTCACATGGCAGGTACAAGAATCATCTTGCGCGCCACCGCACTGCTGGTGCTGGTGGCGGTTCTCATTTTAGGCCAGTCGTTCACAGCCGGCCTGAGAGGAGTCGTTACAGATGCAACGGGCTCGGCGGTGCCGAGCGCAAAGGTCACCATCACGGAGAAGGAGCGCAACCTTGCGCGCACTGTGGTGACGGATGAACAGGGCAGGTATGTCGCGACGGCGCTGCAGCCGGGACCGTACTCCCTGACAGTGGAGGCAAGCGGCTTCAAGAAGCATGTGCAGGCGGAGTTTGTCCTGCAGGTGCAGCAGCAGGCGACCATGGACATCCAACTGCAGGTCGGCGAAGTGACGACTTCGGTTGAGATCACGGGCTCGGCGCCGCTGCTGAACACGACGATTTCCAACCTCGGTCAGGTGATCGAGAACAAGTACATCATTTCGTTGCCGAACATCGGGCGGAACCCGATGGGTTTGACCTACATGACGCCGGGCGTGGTGGGCTCAGGCGGACGCGCGAACTCGGACAACAACACGAACTTCGTGGCTAACGGCTCGCGCAACTCCACGTCGGACGTGCTGCTGGACGGCGTCACGGTGACGACCGTGGAACAGAACTCGGGCATCACGGACCTGAAGTTCAGCCCGTCGGTGGACGTCGTGCAGGAGTTCAAGATGCAGACGAACTTCTTCAGCGCGGAGTACGGACAGACCGGCGGCGCCGTGGTGAACATGGTGACCAAGTCAGGGACGAACGACTTCCA
>CAYWST010000657.1:0-2072 GCA_964461075.1 uncultured Solibacteraceae bacterium
GCCATCACCAACACCAAGCCGGAACTTCTCGCCCGCTTCCGCCGGGAGTTGCCGCTCGAGCTTCAAACGATTATCGACAAGGCATTGGACAAGAATGTCGCCACCCGCTATCAGCATGCGGATGACTTTGCAGCGGATCTCAAGAGAGTCTCAGCGCATGCAAGTTCAAGGTCGAGTCTTCACCTGTCCTCGCGAAGTCGGCTAGCTATTGCGTCGTTATTCATACTGGTCTTGGCCCTGCTTGGCTATTGGGGACTCACGAGGCACTCCGGCGATAAGAGCCAGAAAGCGCTATCAAACCTTAAGATGCTGGCTGTCTTGCCGCTCGAGAATATCGGGCCGTCGGAGCAGGAGTACTTCGCGGATGGGTTGACCGACGAGATCACAACGAAGCTCTGCGGCATTTCAGGACTTCGGGTGATAGCCCAGTCGAGCGCGTCGCAATACAAGAGCACCACCAAGACAATCGCGCAGATCGGCAAAGAACTCGGGGCGACACATTTGTTGCGAGGGAGCGTTCGCTGGGAACGAACGGCTGATGGGACTCAGCGCTTGCGAGCAAACCCACAACTGATCCAAGTATCTGACGGTTCCCAGGTGTGGTCACAGTCGTACGAGGGCCCATTGACTGGTGTCTTTGAAATGCAATCGAATATTGCCACTCAAGTCGCGCAGGCGATGGGCGTGGCTTTGCTGGCCGAGGAACAGAAGACCGTCGATGAGAAGCCCACCAGTAACATGGAGGCCTATGGTTATTACCTAATGGGCCGGCAGTTGTGGGGAAAAGCCGATCGAGAAGCCACTCTTCAGGCGATTGGGATGCTGCAGAAGGCGGTTGAGCTCGACTCATCCTTCACCGCGGCGTACTCCTGTCTCGCGGGAGCCTGTGGCTGGCTCCACTTTGCGGGGTATTGCAGGGATCAGTACTTACTTGAAGAAGCAAGGAAGGTCGCGGATCGGGCCGTCGCGCTCCGTCCGGCGTCGGTTGATGCGTACATCGCGCAGGCATACTATCACTACTACGGTCTCCGCGACTTTGACCGGGCTTTGACGTTCCTGAATAGCGCGTTGGCTAAGTCTCCAAGCAACAGCGACGTTCTGGAATTGCTCGGCTATTTGAATCGCCGGCAGGGGAGATTCGCCGAGGCGGTCGACCTGTTGGAAAGAAGCCTGATTCTGAACCCCCGTTCCTTCTGGTTGTCCTGGGAAATCGCTTATACCTATTGGTTCCTCCGCGATTACGCCAAAGCAGAGGAGTATCTCCTGCGAGAGACGGTCATTGACCCGGAGGATTTCTTCTACTGGGACTATCTTTCGAAGCTGTACCTCGTCTGGCGCGGTGATACTGCTGCGGCACGGGCTGCGTTGCAGAGAGGGACTAAACACACTGACTCTTTGAGTCTCGGCTTTGCTTTCTGGTACGTTGATCTGTTAGAGCGTGATTATGCATCGGCGGAGAAGCATTTGCACGGAATACTTGGGACGTCGAAAGTAGATACCGCGGCGTATTATCTCGCCAAGGCGAATACTGCCCGGCTTATGGGCAAGGAAGCTCTGGCGCACGCCTGTTTCGACAGCTTGCGAGTCCATGGGGAAAAGAGCATTCAGGAAGGTCCGACGCTCTTTTCCGGCTACAGCCAGGCGGGACTGGCCTACGCCGGTCTCGGACGCAAGGAAGAGGCCACTGCTATGGGCAAGAAAGCCGTTGAACTCATTACTCCAGCGAAGGATGTCTTGGAGGCTCAGGATGCTCTCTACTTCTTGGCGCGCATCTATGCGATGGTTGGAGATCAGGATGCTGCCATCGCCCAGATTGAACAACTGCTCGCCGTGCCCGGCGATCATTCAGCAAATTCTTTTCGACTAGAGCCTTACTGGATTCCTCTCTGGAATAACCCTCGTTTTCAGGAACTTCTGGAGAAGTATGGTACCTGACGACGACAAGACCCGTCCATCTGTGCTTCTGACTGCAGGCACGATGGTTTCTCATTACCGCATCATTGAGAAGATCGGTGCCGGTGGGATGGGTGAGGTTTACCTGGCTGAAGACACCAAGCTCGATCGCAAGGTGG
>CAYWST010000658.1:0-2065 GCA_964461075.1 uncultured Solibacteraceae bacterium
AATCCGCTCCGGCACCGAACCGCCGGCGTCGAGCGTCACCGTGATCGTCTGCGGCGCGTCCAGCGCGCCCGGCGCCAGCACCGTCAACACCCCCGTATGGCGGCCCTTCTCCAGACCCGCCGCCGTCGCCTCAATTCGCAATGGGAAGCACAGGCCGTTGCCCGCCGCGCATTCCCGCGCCTCCAGAATCGTCGCTTTCAGCCACGGCGCGCTTGTCCGAACGTCCAGCGCGATCTCCCCGTCCCCCGCGTTGTACGCATCAACCGTTTGCGCCGGCGCCGCCGCGCCGATCGCCACCGAAAACGGTCCAAACGCCGTCTGCGTCAGCCGCAACTTCGGCGCCGCGCAGACACTCCAGGCCAGCAACGCATAGCCCAGAAACACTCTTGCCGCGGAACCGGCGCTCACACCCACTCGAGAGCGCCCTTCTTGTACGCCCAAACGTACCCCGCCACTAGAATTGCCAGAAACACCGCCACCTCCCCGACTCCAAACCACCCCAAGGCCTTGTACTGCACCGCCCACGGAAACAGAAACACAGTCTCCACGTCGAATACGACGAACAGAATCGCGATGATGTAAAACCGCACCGTGTATCGTCCCCGCGCGTTCGAAGCCGCCTTGATGCCGCACTCGTATGCTTCCAGCTTCGCCACGTTCGGAACCTGCGGACGGATCAATCCCGCCAGCACCAGCAGCACCAGCGGAAACAGCACCGCCGCCACCAGAAAAATGAAGATCGGCACGTAGCCTTCGAACATGCTCCCACTATACCATCCGTCGTGTTTATTTCGGATGTCGGGGCCGGATTCCTCAAGCCGTAACCTCTGGCCTCGTCCACGTCCCGGCGTCTGGAGACGCCTCGGTGCTGCCACCCTCGCCGCCCCTGCTAAACTCGTGTCTTGAGCGCCTCAGCACTCCGCCTGCCCGCCCTCCCCGGCCTCAACTTCCTTCGTCTCATCTTCGAGCGCCGCAGCCTCATCACCCAGATGGTCCAGCGCGACTTCAGAACCCGCTTCGTCGGCTCCGCCGCCGGCTGGCTCTGGACCCTCATCCACCCCCTCGTCCTCCTGTTCAGTTGGGTCTTCGTTTTCCAGTGGTGCCTCAAGGTCCGTATGCCCGACGGCGCCGGCGATAACTACACTCTCTACCTCTTCTGCGGCTACCTGCCCTGGATGCTCTTCCAGGACACCATCCAACGCTCCGCCGGCTGCCTCCTCGATCAGGCCAACCTCATCACCAAAACCGTCTTCCCGAGCGAAATTATCCCCGTCTCCATCTTTCTCTCCTCGCTGCTCAATCACATCCTCGCCGTCGCAGTCGCCGTGATCATGATCCGGTTCATGAGCGGCCACTTCACCATCTTCATCCTCCTCCTGCCCGTCTATACCGCTTTGCTCGCGCTGTTCGCCCTCGGCGTCGCCTGGATTGTCTCCAGCCTCCAGGTCTTCCTTCGCGACACCGCGCAACTCACCATCGTCCTTCTCACCGGCTGGTTCTGGCTCACTCCCATTTTCATCGACGAAAAGCAATTCCCCGAAAAGTTCCAATTCCTCGTCCACTGGAATCCGCTCGCCGCCATCGTCCGCGGCTATCGCCAACTGCTGCTCGGAACTGACTTGCCCGCCCCCGGCGATTTGCTCTTCCCCTTCGCCATCGCTCTCGCCGCCTTCCTCCTCGGCGGCTTCTTCTTCCGCCACCTGAAACGCGGCTTCGCCGACGTCCTCTGAGCCGATTCGTTACCCTGTGTATTCGGAGTACCCATGACCCTGCAGACGCGCCGATCCTTCCTGGCGACCGCCGCCTCCGCCCCTCTCTTCGCCCAGCGCAAGCCGCCCGCCGGCCGCCGGCCCAACGTCCTCCTCATCCTCGCCGACGACCTTCCCGCCTGGCTGCTCGGATGCTACGGCAACCAGGAAGTGAAGACCCCCAACATGGACCGCCTCGCCGCCGCCGGCACGCGCTTTCTCAACAGCTTCGTCTGCACCCCCATCTGCTCCCCCTCGCGCGCTACTCTGTTCACCGGCCGCACTCCGCGGCAGCACGGCATCGAAGACTTTCTTAC
>CAYWST010000659.1:0-2057 GCA_964461075.1 uncultured Solibacteraceae bacterium
CATAGCGTAAGTAGGCGGAGTACACGTCGGTCTGCAGTCTGAGCGTGATCCCGGTATCCCAGTTTGTCCGCCCCAGGAGCCGGTCCCGGATTTGCCGGGCTCTGTGCTTTGCGGCGAAGTAGCCGGTGACGGTTGAGTCGGCGGGAAATGGATTCTGATTGGCGGATACGACGACGCCTGCCGGCGGGTTGAAGACGGAAGGCAATTCCTCGAATGGGATGAAGCCCGTCCATTCCTGGTTCCCGGAAGCGCCATCGGCAGGAGTGTCGCCGGTGTACCCCGCGCGAACCGGCACCGATCCAGCGGCCTGGTATCCGATGTTGCCCGCCACATCGGCATAGACGAAATTCAGCGCAGGGCCCGGCCATGTTGAGAGCGCCTGCCTGAACTCGGACCAGTTCCCGGCGCGATTGAGATCCAGCAGCGGGAAGCGGTAATCCTGGCGCGCCGCGCCTGTCCAGCGGATGGTGTAGATGACTCCGTCCTCGCTGGAATGGACCGGGCCATGCACCGTAACCAGATTTAGCAGTTGCATGGGCCGCGAACCTTTGACCAGCAGGGTTTCCGCTTCCCGCGCGGCCGCCAGGCGTTGGCCCTTGTACTCGTAGACGCCTGAGCGAGGATCCATCTTTTCCCGGTATAGGTCCTGGCTGTCCGTCTGCAGATTTGTGATTCCCCAGGCGATCTTCTCGTTGTGGCCTACAACCACGCCTGGAAAGCCGGGCAGAGTGAAGCCGGTCACATTCAACCCGGGCGCCGTGAGATGGATCATGTACCAGGTGTCCGGCATCGCCCATCCGAGGTGCATATCGTTGGCCAGGAGCGGCTTGCCGGAGGCGGTCCGCGAGCCGGAGACAGCCCAGGCGTTGGAGCCGGGCCGGAACTCGGACGAGGTGCGCAGAGGGAAGAGACGCTCAATCAGGGCGCGGTCCCTGGATGCCGCAATCGCCTTTGCCTTGCGGAGCTCCTCATCCGCTGTGCCGGTGAGGGTCAGATCCATCACCAATCCGCAGAGGATCGTATCCTCGATCAGCCAGGGCCGCGGCTCATACTGCAGCGCGAGAAACTCGGGCCCCCACCGGCCGCGCGCGGATTCGATGAAGTGATTCACGCCACGGGCGTAGGCGGAGATCAGCCTTCTATCTCCCGCCGACAAACGCCTGGAGGCGGACCGGGCGAGGCGCCGCAGCCGCAGTTTGCGATGGCGGGAGTCCGTCTCGATCGCCGCCTGCCCCAGAAGCTCGCTCAACTCTCCCCCGCCCAGCCTTCGGGCCATGTCCATCTGCCACATGCGGTCCTGCGCTGTCGCGAAGCCTTGGCCGAAATAGGCGTCTTCGACGGACTCCGCCGTGACATGCGGGACGCCGATCCCGTCACGGACGATGCGCAGTTCGGCCCCGACGGGGGCGGCGAGCCTTCCATTCACGGTTGGCCTGGTCCGGACAAACGCCCACCAGCCGAGAGCGAGGAGTGCGGCGAAGAGAACCAGGAGAAAGCGGTTCACAAAGCCGATGATGCGAGAGGCCATTGTTTCCATTGTCCTCGAACCGGGTGGCGGGCCGGAGCGGCCGGACGCGAATAGACTCTACAATGTGAAGAACACAGGTCCGCATGGACGCCATCTTCGGATATCGCCTGATCGCGATCGTGGTCATCATCGCGGTCAATGCATTCTTCGCGTCGGCTGAAACCGCCCTCGTCAGTGTGCGGCCTTCAAGGCTCAAGCGGCTGGCGGAGAGCAAGGTGACAGGCGCGGTGGCGGCGCTGGCGCTGCTAGCCAATCCCGAGCGCCTGTTGAGCGTCGTGCAGGTGGGCGTCACGCTGACCTCCCTGGCCCTGGGGTGGGTGGGAGAAGCGACGTTCGAGCAGGCGATTCTGGCGCTCTTCGCTCCCGTGATGACGCCCCAGATCCTCCCCTTCGTCAAGGTTCTGAGCGTCGGCCTGGCCTTCCTGATGATGACGTTCACCCATGTGGTTTTCGGCGAGGTGGTCCCCAAGAACCTCGCCATCGGCAGCGCCGCCAGGCTGGCTGTCCTCGTGTCGCCGGTTCTCCTCGT
>CAYWST010000660.1:0-2045 GCA_964461075.1 uncultured Solibacteraceae bacterium
CCCTCCATAAATCGCCGCCTCTGCATGTCTTGCATGGTGCCTCGATCACCGCGGCCCCGTGCCGGAAACCGCCGGACTCTTCAATAGAACTTCGCATACGGGTTCTCACCCGTCATGATCCGCTTCGCCAACTGCTCCGCGTTCCACACGGTGTTGTATTCCAATGACCGCATTTCCGGTGTCAGCTTTCCGACTCGATGCCACTCACGAGAATTCCAGAGGATCCAGTCGCTGTGTTCGCCGGGGATCTTGAACTCGTCCACTCGAATCGAGCCGCGCATTAGTGGCATCGGGATTGGTGCATCAGGCAGCCGGCTGCCCACGAATTCCCATCTGCCAAGCCTTGCACAGATCCCAACGGCCGTCCCGACTGGAGGAAACAGAGGGGCGGCGTCGACGAGTTGTTCAAGCCGGGCCGGCTTCTCCGTGATGACCGACAGCACCTGGAAGAAGTCACCCAAAGGGAGTTCTTGTGCGATGTAGTAACCATGGCCCCACCGCCCATCCGGGAGAGGGATCGCGTAGTAATCCCCGATCCGCGGTCTCCGCCGTCTTGGCCGCTTCTTCTGCTTGAGGCGATACTGCTCAAGGCCCGCCTCGTAATCGCTCAGTTGAAACTTCACCGCCTCCTCTATCGTGCCATCCTCCGGGATGATCGCCACCAAGGTGGCCTGTTGGTTCTCCACGCTGAGAACCTTCAGACATCTCCTCAGGAAGACCGCCGGGCGCTCCACACTCCAGACGGAGACGTACTCCCCGCCTCCCACTTCGTTGCCGGAGTGCTCGCTCCCACCCACGCCTCCAGCCTTCTCGATCAGTAGGGATTCGAGCACGTTAGCTCGTGCGAGTTCGGCCTCATCAGGCAGGTGAGAGCTGCTGTAAGCAAAATATAGTTCAACCGTTACGGGCATAAGTGTTTCACTTCATCCCCAGCCAACTTGGCAGAGTGTCCTTCGCGCACTGAAGCACTTTGCCGCCCATGTTTGTGAACTGCTGATAGTAAGGATTCGAAGGAGCCACGCTGTTGATTGAATTGATCACGGTCCCGGCCTTGCGCCCGGCTTCGATGAGCAGTTGTTCTGTGCCCTTTGCGGCAGCGTAATTCATTGCCTGGAACCTGAAAGCCTCCCCTTGCACAAACCGCGCGCCATGTTGCTGGAGCCGATTGAATACATTAACCGATACGCCGATGTAGTACTGCCCTTCCCGGGTTTGGGCCCAGTAGACGCTCCACCTAGCAGCGCTCGCTGCGGCGACTGCGAATGCTGGAAGGACCAAGGGTTGATCGACCGCGACTGCCGCTCCCTCGCTCCCTGGCCCAAGAAGCTCCAATTCCTCCTCTAGAGAAATGTCGACATCCTCGAAGTAGTCTTGCCACTCGGTCTCACTAAGCTCGGGCTCACCCGCCCGCTGGCATTCGTTGAGCGAGCTTGGGTTGTTGCCAATACCGGCGCCATCCCGGGTTGGATCTTCACGAACTGCAATTTCCTTGCCCTCGTAAAAGGTGTGACACTCCTGCCGCCAGTAAGGTGCGCCATCCGATAGTTCGACCATCTTCCAAGTGCAGAAGTTCATATACCTATCGCTGAGGCCGGTCGGATCGAACAAATTCACGGGATCACCGCGGACATAGGCGTACCGGTTCCATGAATCAGGCCTCGCCGTCCGCCCGCTCCCCGCGAACGGATCCGCACTCGTAAACCTTCCCCACTCTGTCTTGTACATCCGGTTCCACGCATAGTCCAAACCCGTCGAGGCATCGCGCGTGTACGTCGCAAACTTCGCCCGATCATTCGCGGAAGCCCCGCCCTGCTCCTCGCCATACGGGTAGTACGCGAGGTTCGTAGATCCGTGCCGGATCACGCTCGCGCCGCGATCCACCACGACATCGTTCGCGCCCATCCGGATCAACCGGCCCAGCGCGTACACACGCTCGCGAGCGGTCTGCAGGACCGGCCACGTTTTCGCAGGATCGCCGCCTTCCTTCTCGAGCTTGTACACCGCCAGCATCTCGCCCTCGAAACCATAAAACCACGCGTACGTTT
>CAYWST010000661.1:0-2044 GCA_964461075.1 uncultured Solibacteraceae bacterium
GGATGTGCCCGCGTGGCCGGCCATGACGGCAAGCGCGGCGATGGGGAGCGTGCGAGCGCCGCTGAGCATGGCGTAGCTTGCGCCCGCGATGAGAAAAGCCCAGAAGATCCCCTTTCGCATGCGCGCCTCGTCGTTCCTGGCCCAGAAGCCGGTGGAAAACGATCCAATGAGCGCGCCGATCCCGCGCGCCATGAACAGGACGCTCATTCCGGCGGTCGCGGAATCGGAGACGCGAAAGATCCGGTCTCCATAGATCGGAAGAATGACCCAATGGGCCCCCATCAGGCCCATGCCCGCCTTGACGAGCATCGTGGCGAGGCGCCGGTGGTCCTGCCGGACGTAGCGGAGCCCTTCGAGAACCGGCTTGAAGTCCACCAGGTCCCGGACCCGGAAAGGCGGATGGCTTTCGGCATGGACCTCTCTGGCGCGAATGCGCATCAGAAGATATGCGGAGACGACAAAGGTCGCCGCGTTGATCATGAAGACGGCGTCGCGCCCGAAGTGGAGGGCGACGGCTCCGCCCAGCCCGGCGCCGAAAGCGAGATTGACCGCCCAGGTCACCGACGATAAAGCGTTGGCCACGAGCTGATCTTTCGGTTCCGGGACGAGCGTAGGGATGATGGCGCTCCGGCCAGGCTCAAACAGCGCCCACATCACCGTCTCCAGAATCAGAACGGCGTACACGAGCCAAACCATCGACGGGCTGTCGACAAGCAGCATGGCGAGCACGATGAAGATCCGCGCCACGTCGGCGAAGATCATGACGGCCTTCCGGGGCAACCGGTCGTTGAGAACGCCGGCGGCGGGCGAGACGAAGACTTGCGGGAGCAATTGGAGCACGACGGCGAGCCCGACGCTCTCGGCGCGGCCAGTGAGGTCGAGCAGCAGCGCGTAGACAGTGACGGCGTAGAGCCAGTCCCCGATTTCGGAGACGACCTGTGCGAGCCAGAGGAGGCGGAAATCGCGGTTGACGCGCAGGATGCGGCCGTAGGCGGCGATCGAAAACGGCTGCGCGGCTTCCGGGGGCATCGGGTATCAGGCGGTGTAAATGCCCATTCTCTCTTTCACAAGGCGAACGGTTTGAGCGGCCAGCGGGCGGACGCGCCCGGCGCTCTCTTCGAGCAACCGGTCGAGATAGCCGGGCTCGCCGGTGATTTCGGCGTACTTTTTCTGCACCGGCTCAAGTCCGGCCACCACGGCCTCGGCGACGGTTTTCTTCAGATCTCCATACCGCATTCCGCTGAAATGCCGCTTCATCTCATCATCGCTCCATCCTGTGAAGGCCTGATGAATGGTAAGCAAGTTGAGCACTCCGGGGCCTGCGTGATCGAAATCGACATGCGGATTCGAGTCGGTGGTGGCGCGCATGATTTTCTTGAGGATGATCGAAGGCGGATCGAGGATCGCGACTGCATGGCCGGAGGCTTCTTCACTCTTCGACATCTTTTTCGTCGGATCGTCGAGCCCCATGATTCTAGCTCCGACGGCGGGCAGCCGCGTCTCGGGCATGACGAAGGTCTCACCGTAGAGGGCGTTGAACCGCTGGGCGATGTCGCGCGTCAGTTCGAGATGCTGCGTCTGGTCGTCGCCGACGGGAACCAGGTTGGCCTGATAGAGGAGAATGTCGGCGGCCATCAGGACGGGGTATTGAAGGAGGCCGTCACCCACGGATTCCTGCTTGGCGGCCTTGTCCTTGAACTGCGTCATTCGCTCGAGCCATCCGAGCGGAGTGACGCAAGTCAACAGCCAGGCGAGTTCGGCGTGTTCCTTGACGGTAGACTGCACAACGACGCTTGAGTGGGCCGGATCGATTCCGGCGGCGAGGAAAATGGCGGCCGTCTGGCGGATCTTTTCGCGCAGTTCGGCGGGCTCCTGATAGATCGTGATGGCGTGCAGATCGACGATGCAAAAGATCGGCTGAGCCTCGTACTGGAGCTTGACCCAATTGTTGAGTGCGCCGAGGTAGTTGCCGATGTGCAGAGAGCCGGTGGGCTGGATGCCCGACAGAATACGGGGTTTCATGCTGAACTGAATAGGGGGACAC
>CAYWST010000662.1:0-2021 GCA_964461075.1 uncultured Solibacteraceae bacterium
GAAATCTGCAGAACAGGGCCAGCCTTCAGGGATGTACGCACTTGGCATCGTGCATTTCAACGGTTTCGGGACAAGAACGAATCAGGCGGAAGGGGCGAAATGGGTCAGGGCGGCTGCGGAGAAGGGGTTTCCTGAAGCCCAAGCGCTGATGGGCTGGGCGTATGCGACTGGTGCCGGTGTAAGCAAAGATCCGAAGGAGGCCATGAAGTTCTACAGGATGGCCGCCGACCAGGGTGTGGACCTCGAGAAGTTCGCTTATGGAGCCTTTTTGCAGACTTTGTCGCGCGCTGAACAGCAGGAGATCAAGGAAGGTGGCGGATAAAGGCAGATCGCTGGCCTACAGGCGGGTGCCTGTAAGACGCGTTTCGGTAGCGTAGAGCGCGGTGTCGAAGCTCAGAGGCTCTTCGAGTATGCGGATAAGGTCGTGGCGCCGAGCCTTGACAGCAAGTATGCCGGTCGTGTTGTCACCCGCGGGTCGGGAAATGCCTGGATCGACGAGGAGCTCTGCGGGCCGGAGACAGTGAAGTCGATACTCAATCGCTACACTGGTGGGAAAGCAGGTGGGGATGACACCCTCCTCTTTTCGAAAGGGTTCGCGTGCTACGCAGATCCTGTCAGGGTCTCGCGCATGCGCGTTGACACGCCGAGCTCCGAAAGGGAAGCTCTAACGCGAGATCTCACGAGCGGCTGCGTCGCGTTCTATCGTGAGTACTTCCGTGAGAGATTGACGGCGATGGAAAACAAGGTGGCGCGGGCGAAGGACGCGGCAGCCGACCAAGCGAAGGAAGAGGAGGCTCAGAAAGCGGCAGCTTTCGCCAGAGCTAGACAGACAACCCGTAACTTTGCGCTGAAGGGAATGCGCCTCAATACTCCACCAAGCGTATTCCAAGGCTTGTCGAAGAAGGTACAGTGCAAACCCGGGAAAGGACCCAACCTGCAGTACTGTTGGTGGGTGCCAGTCGATATATTGATACCGGGTTCAGTCGATACTCCAAACGGACCCGTGCAACATAACCAAATAGTGCGATCCGAATCTGCCGATCCTCCGCTTGACTCAATCGGCGGCGCACCGGTCGAGTTCTGGGAAGCACGGTACATCGATGGCAAGCTCGTTGAGCTATTCGTGAAGCCTTCAGGTGGAAGTGTCGAAGAGCTTCTTGAGGGCCTGGAGAAGAACTTTGGCGCTCCCACTTGGCAAGAGCTTAGGAGTGAAACCTCTTCCGGTGCGCGAACTGGTAGCGTGACCAACTCTCGGGTGTTTTGGTGGATTGACAAAACAGCCACTCTTCAGTTCCGGATACTGGAACGCGACGGTAGCGAGAACGTCGCGGGTCCGATACTTCTACAACACGATGCAGGAATTTCCGAATTCGGTCGACGTGAACAAGCTGAGGCCAGTCGGAAGACTGCCGAATATGAGGCATGGAAAGCGGCGAGAGAGAACGAGCAGCGCTCGCGGGCACAAAAGGACTTCTAGAGCATACCTCTGCCTCTCTAATTTAAGCTCGTTGCCTAGTGCCGAACGAGCGTGATGTGCCAAACGGTATTCTCCGGGGCACAGTAAATAGAACGGCTTATGATCAAGT
Source organism: uncultured Solibacteraceae bacterium (assembly GCA_964461075.1). Lineage (GTDB taxonomy): Bacteria > Acidobacteriota > Terriglobia > Bryobacterales > Bryobacteraceae > JACADU01. Next base: position 1,587 of record CAYWST010000662.1, read on the forward strand.
TTTGCCCGCTTGGTTTGATACTTTTGATCCTAGCATCCTCAAGGAGTCTCCTGGCGGCCCCCGATTACGCGGCGATAAAGCAGGTAATCGGCATGAGCGAGAACGAAGTAAAGGAAAGACTTGGGGCGCCTGACAAGGCGATGGATGCACTGGCCGATCACAACAGCGTGGGCACCTGGATATACCGTGGAGTCATTCACCCGGATTCGGGGAAGGCCGTCTCTTGCTTTCTCTACTTCCGGGCGTCGGGGGTAGTGAAAGTAGTTTGCTCTTAGCTCTGCAGCCACACTTGCCGCGACGGCTTCCCCGTAGACGGTGTCCAGTCTCGCGAAACTGCAGTCACAGGAATCACAGAAGGTTCACCAAGAAACTACTGGCTTCCTGCGAAGTTAGCTGCCCCGTTGCTGAGTTGCCGAACTGCAGGGATGTGGGCAC
>CAYWST010000663.1:0-2019 GCA_964461075.1 uncultured Solibacteraceae bacterium
GTGCTGGCGGGTTCAATCTAGGAGGCGGCTCGGCTGTGCAGGTTCGGGGCCGCGGAAGGTCAGTTGTTAAAGTCGGCTGCGGCGCCGATCGTGCTGATGGAGCGGAGGAGCGCGGCGCCGGTTTCGGAACTGGTGGCGCCGGGAGGCAATCCGCGTCTGGGCGTGATGCTGGCGAGCTCGGGGATTCACGCGCTGCTGGCTGAAGGGTTCGGGCGGGCGCTGGTGGCGACGAGCGGAAATCTCTCCGATGAACCGATCGCGATCGACAACGATGAGGCGGCGGAGCGGCTGGGCGGGATCGCGGATCTGTTTCTGACGCATGACCGGCCGATCCTGCGGCCGGTAGACGATTCGGTGGCGCAGGTGGTGGACGGCGCGGCACGCCTGCTGCGGCGGGCGCGGGGCTACGCGCCGCTGCCGATGGAGTCGCCGTGGGAGTTGGAAGAAGCGGTGGCGACGGGCGCGCATATGAAGAACACGGTGGCGTTCTCGCGGGGGCGGCTGGTTTGGGTGTCGCAGCACTTGGGGGACCTGGATCTGCTGCCGGGCATTCAGAACCACCGGCGGGCGCTGGCGGACTTCACGGCGATTTACAAAGTGCGGGCAGCGAGGGCGGTGTGCGACCTGCATCCCGGATACGCGAGCACACGGACGGCGGAGGCGCTGGGGGCGCCGCTCGTGAGAGTGCAGCACCATGAGGCGCACGCCTGGGCGGCGCTGATGGAGGCGGGCTGGCAGGATTCGGCGGCGGTGGTTGCGTGGGACGGAACCGGCGACGGGGGCGACTCGACGATTTGGGGCGGCGAGTTCTTCGTTCTGGAGGGCGGACGGCTCATCCGGAAGGCGTCGCTGCGGCCGTTCCGGCTGCCCGGAGGCGAGGCGGCGATCCGCGATCCGCGCAAGTGCTTCGCGGGCGTGATGCACGCGATGGCAAGGGAGAGCGTGGCGGCGAAGCTGTTCGCGGAGGCGGAGTGGAAAGTCGTGAACAGGCTGCTGGAGACGGGCAGCCACGCGCCGATCACGTCTTCGATGGGCAGGCTGTTCGACGCAATGGCGGCGGCGCACGGGATTGTGGACAGCAGCTTTGAAGGGGAGGCGGCGATGCGGCTGGAGTGGCTGGCGGCAAGAGAAGCGGCGGGTCGCGTGGGCGAGGCGCTGCCGCTGAGCGGATTCAATTACGACTGGGCGCCGCTGTTCAGCCCCGAACTCGCCTCGCCGCGGCGGTTTCATGAGGCGCTGGCGGCGACGGCGGTGGATTTCGCGCGACGGTTCGGGATGAGCAGGCTGGCGCTTTCGGGGGGGTGCTTTCAAAACGCGCTGCTCTGCGGGTTGACGCTGGAATGCGCGCGGGCGGCGCATCTGGAGGCTTTCCTGCCGCGGCGGCTGCCGCCGAACGACGGTGCGATCTCGGCGGGACAGCTCATCGCCGCTGGAAGGAAGCCCTGCGGATCGCCGGGCGGACTCCTGTAGAGTGGAGTTTGCGAGGTTTAATTCTTATGAACAAGGAACGAAGCATCGAATTACTGAACGCCGCGGTGGCCGACGAGCTGCAGGCGGTGCACCAGTACATGTATTTTCACTTCCACCTGGACGATCAGGGGTTCGCGCCGCTGGCGATGCTGTTCAAGCGGACGGCGATCATCGAGATGGGCCATGTGGAGAAGCTGGCGGAGAGGATTCTGTTCCTGAAGGGCGACGTGAAGATGGCCGTCGCGGGCCCGGTGGAACCGATCAAGGATCCGGCGGAGATGCTGGCTAAGGCCGCGTCGATGGAGGAGCAGAGCGCGAAGGACTACAACACGGCGGCGCAAGAGTGCGCGGCGAACGCGGACTCGGCGTCAAAACAGATCTTTGAGGAATTGGTTGCCTATGAAGAGGGCCATTTCGACGCCTACGACAAACAGCTCGAGCATTTGAGGCGATTCGGCCCGAACTACCTGGCGCTGCAGGCTCTCGGCCAGGAGGGCGGCGAGACGGAGAAGGCCGGGTAGCCAAGGGGGAAGCGCGAAAGCGTCGCGG
>CAYWST010000664.1:0-2015 GCA_964461075.1 uncultured Solibacteraceae bacterium
GCGTTCCCCCTTCAGGCTTCTTTGTAGAGGGATCGGCAAAGTGGCCGCGAATTTCCTGTAGACGCTTTTCCGCCTGATCGTTCCCCTGCAGACGCTTGGTCTTTTGGAGGGCCGTGTCGAAGGCGTCGAACGTCAGTTCCTGGTAACCGAACGAACGAATGCGTTTCACCGCTTTCATCATGGCTTGGTTTCTGAACGTCGTAAGATGATCGGAGTCAATTTCCTTCAGCCCCAGCTTGCGGGGATCGATCACGATCTTTGGGTTCTGCCCCTGAATGCGCGTCATTCTGGTCTGGCCGCCGGCGGAGATGACGGCGTTCGTGGGCGGCGGCGCAGCGGAGGCGTTCAGCGTTCTCGCGCGGATTGCGCCGCCGTCAAAAGTCCACTCGATCTCTCCTTGAAACCCGGAAGGCAGGCCCCTGAGCTGGTAAACATCGCTGGCCAGGCTGCCGTCAAAACCGGTCCTGGGCTTTCCGGTATCCAGGCGCAGAACCGCCGTCTCGTTCAGCGCGCCTTGGGCAATGGCGACACTGACGCCGCCGTACGCGATGGCCGCGCCTTCAGAGCCGGCTTCGGCTTCAGCGACGGTTCGCCATCGCGCCACAGGCACTTCAGCGCTCGCGGCCGCGCCTTCACCGCCAGCCGCCTGGAGGACGATACGGAAGTTGTCTTCGCCGCCGGGTTCGAGGCCGCCAAGTGTCAGCGTGGCGATGTCGCCGGGACCAATCTCCGATTGAGATAGAGCCAGCTTCACGGGAACGCCGGCAGGTTCCACGCGGGCGTTCAACTTCACCTTGCCCGAGAAATAGGCCGGACAGCGGATGCTGACATCAAGGGTCGCCTCCGGCCCGCCTTCCAGCATCTCCAGGGAGGAATGGCTGCAAACGAGCGAGCAAGAAGGCGCGGGCGGCGCCGGCTGGCCATAGCTGACAACGGCTCTGACGCCGATGTTCGCCGTGGTGGCGATCCCGTCCAGCGTGAACTCCGCGGGACCGTCAAAGGTCCGCCCGGAATCAAGGGAGCGGAAGCTTCGCCCTGATTTGGGACCGTTCCAATCGAGCGAGAAGCCAACACCCTCGTGCGGAGAGGGCGCCTGATAGCCCACGTAGATGTCGCCCCGGTCGATGGTAATCCCGGAAACCGGGAAATCGAAGAAATCGCCCGTGCCGGGAATCGTCTCCTGCCTGTCAACGTCGAAGGCCGGCGATGCGGGCGGCTTGCCTGAACCCTGCGGGTCCCGAAAGACGACCAGGCGGATTTTCTTCCCCACGGGATTCGGCCTCCCATTGAACTGCACGAAGAAGACCCTGACCTTGCTCAGCTGCGCCGGGTAGCGTGACGGCGTCAGCCGGTTGACGTACATCCGCCCGTCGGAGACAACCCCGGTCTCCAGGGTGTCGTCATCCACGGCGAGTTCTTCTGTCAACGGCCCGCCAGGAGAAGTCACTGCCACGGTGGCCCGGAGCATCGGGTTGAGCGGGGTCCCGTCGCCGAACGCGATCGGCCCCTTGAAGGTGGCTCCTGAATCCTGGGAATAGAAGCCTCTCTCCATTTGAACTCCCTTGGTGTCCGCCGCGAAGCCGATTCCGGATGCGGGCGAAGGAGCCTGGTAGCCGACGTAGACATCGCCCTTCTCAAGCACGGGTCCGGACACCGGGAAATCGACGAAACGGCCGACCTCGGGGATGCGCACCGTCTGGTCCACGGCCAGCACAGGGCGCTCTGGCGGCCGTCCACGGCCCGATGGATCGGCAAAGACAACCAGCCGGACTTGTCTGCCGACAGGATCCGGCATGCCGGAGATGCGGACGAACATGACGCGAACAGTCTTTACTTGCACGGGATAGACCCTGGGCGTGAGCCGTGTCACGACCATCAGGCCGTCGATGTGGATTGCCGCGTTTTCGGCGGTTCCATCGTCCGCCGAAAGCTCGATGTCAGCGGACGTGGACCTTTGGAGATCGCCGGCAGCGCGGCCGATCGCCGCTTGCGCGGCGAGGCGGAGCGTCCTGGAG
>CAYWST010000665.1:0-1994 GCA_964461075.1 uncultured Solibacteraceae bacterium
GGGAGGCGGGGGTGGGCAGGTTGTGGAAGAGGTAGAGCCCGCCCGCGGCGATGAGCAGGGCGAGTAGAAGGGTAAACCCGAGGGTGGGCCTGAGCAGGCGTCTCATCATCTGTTAGACGGTATTATAACGCCTGGGTTTCCGTGAATTGATCCTCGAAAAAAACAATGAGGAACAATGGTTGGAAGTTAGAAATTGGCGATTAGCTGTTAGCGGTCAGCCTTCAGCCAACAGGCTTCAGGAGTGGGCGGCTCGTTCGCCTGACCTGGCCAGGGCGAGGATATGTATCTACTCACACCCTACGCGAAAACCGCGAGGTTTGGTAAGATAGGGTCAAGATGACCCAAGACGATTTGGCACGGTTGAGCCGTGAAGAGTTGATTGAATTGATTCTGGCAGAACATGCCCAGCTGGAGGCCTTGCGTGCAGACTACGAGGCCTTGAAGATGAAATTGGAGAAGGGCAAGAAACCGCCGACGAATTCCAGCAACTCGTCGCAACCGCCTTCGCGGGATCAAAAGCGCAACCTGCCGTCGGATCGGCGCAAGCGCAAACATGGACCACCTGCAGGACACCCGAAACAGGAGCGCAAGTTCGTGGCGAACCCGGATCATACTGTGAATGTGAAAGCGGAGACCTGCTCGGGTTGCCATACGGACTTGCGTTTCAGCGAAGGGGTGCTGCGGGATGTAAACCAAATCACGGAACTGCCGCCTGCCAAAGCGGAAGTGATCGAGGTGCGACAATATGAGGTGACCTGCCCCGAGTGCGGAAAGACCCAGGTTGGCGCACCTCCGGCGGGATTGGAGATGGATCGAGCGTTTGGGGCACGACTGGAAGCGACCGTGGTGTACTACCGCCAGGAACAGCACATTAGCTATCAGCGTACGGAAAGGGCCCTGCGAGACCTGCACGGGGTGGAGATCAGCCAGGGTGGGATCGACAAGATCCTGCAACGAGTCGGGAACAAGGCCATCCAAGAAGTAGAGCCGATCCAGGAACGTGTGCGCCAGAGCGCCGTGATCCATAGCGATGAGACCGGCAGCCGAGTGGAGGGTCAGAATTGGTGGGAATGGGTGTTCTGCACGCTGACCGCAGTGCTGCATGTCATCCGCTTCAACCGCAGTTCGGACGTCATTCAGGATGTGATGGGTCACCATCAGGCTGAAGTGTGGATCAGCGATTGTGGCCCGGCACAGTTGAAGTCTCGTGCCCGACAACGCCAATTTTGCCTGGCACACCAAATCCGTAACTTGCAGGCTGCCATCGACGAGGATCCCACCAGCTTCTGGGCCCGTGCCATGCAAGCCTTGTTCCGTTTTGCGATCCATTTGCACAACCAAAGAGATCAACTGCCTCCAGATCAGTTCCAGGCTCAAGTCAGCCGGGTAGAGCGGTTGTGTGACTGGCTGATCCACCGCTCCGTAACTCAACCCAAAGCCAGTCGACTGCTGCGCCGTTATCAAAAGTATCGGGACTGCCTGTTTGTGTGCCTCCATCGCCCAGATGTCAGCCCGACGAATAATGTCAGCGAAAGAGCTTTGCGCCCCTCCGTCATTCATCGTAAAGTGATTGGCTGCTTCCGGTCCGGATGGGGAGCGAGGGCCTATGCTGCCCTGGCTTCGGTGATCGATACGGCCGAGCTCGAAGGTGTGCATGCTTTTGACGCTATTCAATCTCTGATCGGATTGCCTTCACTGCCCCTTCCTTCGGGGCCGTGAGTAGATACGGGGATAATATAGCACGGATGTTCGATTTTGACAAGGGAATGAATGAAATGGGACAGGGATGATTATGTCGTGGACATGGGCGCGTTCGGTTTGGTTCCCCCAGCAGGGGCGGTTGTGGTGAGCGGATGGAGGCGGTGGGCGTTAATGTAATATAATATCCCGGATTTATTCGTGAAAGGAGCGCTTTCATGGGAACAGCAGCGGCACAAGGTCCATTGTGGGGGATGCGAGCAAGGGATTGGGCGGAAGTTCAGGAAATCTTGTAC
>CAYWST010000666.1:0-1986 GCA_964461075.1 uncultured Solibacteraceae bacterium
CGCTCAGCCAACTCCGTTCCTGGAAGGGTGTTTTCAACGGTTTCGAGGCGGCTCCCAAGGACTGCTAGGCGCCCGCGCGCCAGCGCCTTCACCTCATCTCGCCCGGCTCGCTTCAACTTCGCATTGCCGTTCTTGACGAACACGCCAGGCGGGAACTGCGGCATCGGCCCCTTCAACCCGCTGCCGCCTGTCAAATAATCCGCCTTCTCCCGGCTATCCTGGAAGACATGCGCTTTCTCCTCTTTCTCTGGGCGGCTCTCTCTGTCTTCTCCGCCGACAGGATCAAGCCCGAAGTCCTCCATCGGCCTTCCCCCATGCCGGATCGTGTCATCCTCACTTGGTCGGGCGATCCCGCAACCACGCAAAGCGTCACTTGGCGCACCGATACCTCCGTTCAGTCCCCCGTCGCGGAAATCGCTCCCGCCACCGATGGGCCCGAATTCCCTAAGCAGGCCCAGCAGCACAAACCCCGCACCGAAACCCTCAAGTCCGAGGGCTACGAGTCCCTCTACCACTCCATCGAGTTCACCGGCCTTCAGCCTGGCACGATGTATGTCTATCGAGTCGGCGACGGCGAAAACTGGTCGGAGTGGAACCAGTTCCGCACCGCCTCGGCCGGCGCGAATGTTCCGCTGGAGTTCATCTACGTCGGCGACGCCCAGAACGACATCTGGTCCATGTGGTCCCGCATGATCCGGCAGTCCGTGCTCGAAGCCCCCAAGGCCCGGTTCATCATCCACGCCGGCGACCTCGTCAACCGCTCCGCCAAAGACGAAGAGTGGGGCGAGTGGTTCATGGCGGCCGGATGGATCTTCCGCTCCATCGCGTCCTTCCCGACGCCCGGCAACCATGAATACCCCAGCAAGGCTCTCAACTCAAACTGGAAGCCGCAGTTCACGCTGCCCGGCAACGGCGTGGCCGGCCTCGAGGAGACCAACTACTACGTCGACATCCACGGTCTCCGCATGATCTCGCTCAATTCGAACGAGAAGCAGACCGAGCAGGCCGCCTGGCTGGACAAACTCCTCGCCGCCAACAAGCAGCCGTGGGTCATCTGTACCTTCCATCACCCGATCTTCTCCACCGCCCGCGGCCGGGATAATAAATCCCTCCGCGAACTCTGGCAGCCCATCTTCGACAAGCATCGCGTCGACATGGTCCTCACCGGCCACGACCACACCTACGGCCGCACCAACGTGATCACCGGCGTCTCCGGACAAACCCAGAAAGGCGGCACCGTCTATGTCGTCTCCGTCTCCGGTCCGAAGATGTACAAACATGACCACGCGCCCGTCCACGCCCGCATCGGTCAGGACATCCAGCTCTACCAGATCATCCGAATTCAGGGCGACCGCCTCACCTACGAGTCGCGCACCGCCAAGGGCGATCTCTACGACGCCTTCGATCTGCTGAAAGTCAAGGGCCGCCCGAATCGGATGATCGTGAAGCCCGCCGCCAAAGCCGCGCCGGTCAAGCCCAGCGAGGAGTAGCATCGAGCGCGATCCGCGCCGCTTCCACAGACTCTTGCCGCCGGCGAATCGGCCTCGTTCCGCTTTCACTGCGGATCCCGCCTCGCTGATTCCCCCTGCGCGAATCAACGCTCTCTCCTCGACAGCGTTGAAGCGCCCCCATCCCGTTTCCCGCCCGGTCCGCAAACCGGATTCAGCCCGTCTGCACCAGCCGCAGCACCTCGCCCGCGTCGAGCGTCCGCGCCTTCTGCTCGATCGCCTCCGCATACTGCGATTGCAGCGCTTGTCCTCGAGAAAACATCCCCGAGAACGCCCGCTTCAGCACATCCATGCTCATCGTCCGGCCCGCCGCGTAATACTCGGCCGCCACCATACCCAGCGCGTACGTCGTCGCGAACGAAAAGGCCATGCCTGTCGCCGCGCCGCCCACGCCCTTCAGAATCCCCTTCATCTTCTTGCCGCCCAACCCGCCCGCCAGTTGCCCCAACAGGCCGACCGCCAGCTTGCGCCCCATCTG
>CAYWST010000667.1:0-1984 GCA_964461075.1 uncultured Solibacteraceae bacterium
GCGGCGCGCCGCCGCGCCCCGATCCGGCGTGTCGTGCCTTGCTTCGCTGCCGCCTTGGCTTCGCTCGACCGAAAGCTGATGTCGTCCGCCGCTGCCTCGAAACTCTGCTGAACCTTGGCGATGGTGTCCTCGGTGGCGACGGTGATGTCTTCGATGCGCTTCAACTCGGGATGCTTCTCGACAAGATCCGGCTGATTGAGAATGGCCGCACGATATTCATCGAGAGCGAGGCCGTACGACTTCATATGGTAGTAGATGTCGCCGAGCTGCTTGTGTGCGGCAGCAAGGTCGGGCTTGCGCTTGACCACCGACTGCAGTGCCTGCAACGCTTCTTCGTACCGCTTCAGTTTGATCAGAACGCCGGCCCGCTGGATCTCCGCGGCGTTGCGCTTGGGGTTGAGCCGGCTGGCTTCGGCATAGGCGGCCAAGGCCTTGTCGTGCTGTCCTTCCCCCTCGTAAGCCATGCCGAGGGCGAAATGCGCCGAGGCCTTCTCCGGTTCCAGTTCCAGCGCCTTTTCGAGCAACCGCCGCGCCTCCGGATAGGCCTTGGCTTCCAGCCTGATCCGCGCCAGCCGCCGGTAGGCGATGGACAGGTCCGGCTTGGTCGCGATCGCCTTTTCGAATTCCGCCGCCGCCGCCGCCGTATCGCCGCGCTGCTGATGGACGCCCGCCAGCACCAGCCGCGCCGCAACGTTCTGCGGGTTGTAGCGCAAGCTCTCCTGCAGCCGGCGGGTCGCCTCATCGTAATCCTCGTCGCGCACGAACATCCGGCTCAACCGCAGTTGCGCCCGCCCGAACGACGGGTCGGCCTCCGTCGCCTCCTCGTACTCTTCGATCGCCCGCTCGCGCTCGCCCATGCGCTCGTGTGCGCTCGCGCTGAAGAACAGCGCCTGCGCTCCCATCTCACTGTCGAGACTCATGGCTTCCTGAAAATGCTCGAGCGCCTTGGGATAATCGCCCTCCTGCAAGAACGCTCGCCCCATCGCCAAGTGGCCGGCGGCCATCTTCGGGTTGCGCTCAAGGAGACGGGCAAAGATGTCCCTGGCTTCCTGGGTCTCGCCGTTCTTGAGCAGCTCGATGCCGGTCTCAAAGACTTTGCGAGCCTGAGCGGCACCTTGGCCGCGCCCGCCACGTACTGGCTGTCCCATGGTCACTCCCTCTCTCTTGAAAGCCCGCGGCACCGCTTTGGCCGCTTCGTCACCCGCCTCAATAGTCCCAACACACCGAAAGCACCCGCAGGAAACTACCTGGGCGTGTTTTCACATACTGCATACGACCGAGCAAGCAATAACGGCGCCAACCACAAATTATGCGCCGCGCCGAACGCCAACGCTTTCAGTCGTTAACCGCCAACCTGGGTTTGAAGGAAGGCTGCGACCTGACCTACGGAAAGATCGTCGACGTAATCGCCGTCCTTCATGAACAGGTTTTCGAAGGGCAGGCCCTTCTGGCCAAGCGCCTGTTCCAGCGATACGGCAAATTGCACGAGGTCTATGGATTCGAAAGCCAGATCTTCGATCAGCAGCGTGTCGGGTCCGAAGCCATTTGCCAACTCCAGATCCCAATCCTGAGTAATATCCTTAAGAACGCCAATAACCAAATCCTGAAGTCGATCCTGGGATATTGCATTCATCATACAAATTGACCTTTGCATTCGGTTACCACTTTATGACGCCCCATTTGGGACCGCCTTACATTCCTCCCCCCCGACTTCATCGTCAAGATAGCGATCTTGCCGCAAAGATGCGAGTCGGACCGCGAGTCTGCCGCAACTGCCCCGTCCACACCGCGATCGGCTGTTGCAACGCTGCCACCCTTGCGCTCACCAGCGACACCCTACAGCATCTACGGGATCCACGACCACACCTCAACGCTGAAGAAGCGAACAAAGAGGCTGAGATATGCGCGCCAAACGGGCATCTCGGCTCCGGCGATCTTGGCGTATCCGGTCATTCCGGACTTCAGCTCGCCCTCTTCATTGGGA
>CAYWST010000668.1:0-1977 GCA_964461075.1 uncultured Solibacteraceae bacterium
CCAACCGCCCCTATCCCCAGTGGCGCTCCATTCAGACCGGCGCCTCTCGCGCCCAGTCCAACTACAACTCCCTCCAGGTTAAGCTCGAGCGCCGGTTCTCCCGCGGCTTCTTCCTCCTCGCCTCCTACACCTGGGCCAGCGCCCTCGACGAGGGCGGCGCCTGGGACGCCGGCAACACCGTGCAGACCATGGACAACTTCCGTGCCGACCGCGGGCCCCAGAGCCAGGTCGCCCGCCACCGCCTCACCGTCTCCGGCGTCTACCAGATCCCCTTCGGCCGCGGGCAGAAGTGGGGCGGGAACCTGCCTCGCTTCGCCGAATACGCTCTCGGCGGCTGGCAGTTCTCCAACATCATCACCTGGCGCACCGGCCTCCCCGTCAACATCAGCCTCCCGAGTTCCGGCGTCGACCCCAACACCGGCGTCCGCTTCTCGTTCCTCGGCCGCAACGGCGGCTCGCTCCGCCCGGACCGCGTCGGCGATCCCCACACCGGCATCGACCCCGCTGTTGACCGCTTCAATTTCCTCGATCCCACCGCCTTTCGCGTCCAGACCCCCAATACTCCCGGCAACTCCAGCCGCAACGTCGCTCGCGGTCCCGGCTTCGTCAACTACGACATTGGCCTCCAGAAGCGCTTCCGCATCGCCGAGAAGGCGTCCATCGAATTCCGCGCCGAAGGCTTCAACCTCTTCAACCAGACCCGCTACCGCAACCCCAACGGCAGCTTCACCTCCACGAGCTTCGGCGCCATCACCAGCGCCTATGACCCGCGCGTGATGCAGATGGCCATCCGCGTCCGCTTCTGATGAAATCTGCCGCTCCACGCGCCGTGCCGGCGTTCCGCGGTTGAACGCCCCCGCAGGCCGTTCGCACCCCGGCCTGCCACGGCGGAGGTTCACCTCGTTCGCGGGCGACCGGGCTTTGCCCGGCAGAGTTGAGCGGCGAATGTTCAAGACGGCAGTGTGACTACCTGAAATGGGTGCTCGCACCAATCACTGCAGCGGATTCACGGCTAAGCTCAGCCTGTTTCCAGCCTTTTCAGTCAGCGCCTGTTCGCCGTGTGATCGTCATGGACATAAGCGGATGCCGCGGTGTATGAAGAGCGTATGATTCGTAATCGCGTTTCTATGCTGATTTTGTGTGCGGGCACGCTAATCGACATCTCCGCGCAGGATCGGGCGGCGACCGTGACGGCGGTTCCAGCCGCCCCATCTCCGCCATTGCTGACTGCGGCCCTGCCCATTGAGCGCGTGGTTCTATACAAAAACTGCGTCGGGTATTTCGAGCACCTTGGACGCGTTCGCGACAACCAGGAAATTTCCATTTCATTCAATTCGGGACAGCTGAATGACGTGCTGAAATCGCTCACGATTCTCGATCTCAATGGCGGCCACATCGCCGGCGTGAACTATGCCTCGGCCGCCCCGCTCGATCGCCAGCTCGCCGAACTTCGTTTTGGCCCCGGAGAGAAGACCAATCTGACCGCATTTCTCGACACACTGCGAGGGGCGAGACTGGAGATCCGGAGCGGCACGAACGTAATCTCCGGCCGTCTGCTCAGTGTGGAGCGGAAGACCAGGATCAGCGGTGGAACCACTCTTGAAGTCGACTATCTCGCCCTGGTGACCAACAACGGCGAGGTAAAAACCACCGAGTTGTCGCCGGCCTTTTCAGTGCGCCTCCTCGAGCAGGATCTCGCCGGAAAGGTCGGCCGCTACCTGGACCTGATCTCCACTTCGCGCGAGGCTGACCTGCGGCGAGTAGTCATCCATACGTCGGGCGCGGGCGAGCGCGGCGTGTTCGTCAGCTACATCAGCGAAGTCCCTGTCTGGAAGACCAGCTACCGCATTGTGCTCCCATCGGAGCCCGGTAAGCAGCCTCTCCTGCAAGGCTGGGCCATCGTGGATAACACGGTCGGCGAAGACTGGCGCAATGTGAAGCTGTCTTGGGTCGCCGGAGCGCCGCAGTCGTTTATCC
>CAYWST010000669.1:0-1967 GCA_964461075.1 uncultured Solibacteraceae bacterium
CAGCTCCGGCCGCTGCCCTCGAGCTTGAGGTCGGTGCGCGCCGAGCCGGACTGGGACAAGCCGCTCTTCGGCCTTCTTGCCGAAGCGAATGACGGCCTCGAGCGGGGCGTGCTGGTGAAGGTCTTCGTTGAGGGCGGCAGGATCGAATTCGAGGATGGCGCCGACGGGGTCGTCGGCGCGGGTGAGTGAACTGTAGAGCCGGAAGCTGACAGGCTTGTTGGCGACAAGCTGCAGGTTTTCGAGATCGAGAGTCTGCGTCGAGCCGGCCTCGGCGCCGCGAGGGACAAGGCAGACAGTGCGAAGTTTCTCTGGTGTCGAGTCGAGTCCGATGTAGTAGGTGCGCGGCAGGCCGCCGCGGACGAGGACTCCCGTGCCGCTCGAGCGGACGTGCGAGTAGTAGGCCGCGCCGACGGAGACGGCGAGATCGAGGTCGTTGTTCTCGAAGGTGAGAGGGCGCTTGCCGTACCACTTTTCCACGACATCGATGACGCGATGCCGCAGAACCTCGGGGATAAAGAAGCCGCCGTTGAAAAGCACTGCGTCGGGCGGCGGCGATTGGGAGCTTTCGAGGAACGCGGCGAGGTGGCGGGTGACTGCGGGGTCGGAGACATAGGGCAAGCCGAGCTCGCGGAAGAGGCTTTTCTGGTCTTCCTGGGGTTTGTCCTGGAGGGCGCAGAAGGGAACGAATCCTTCGAGCGCGAGTTCCAGGGCTTCTTCGCGAAGGATGGTTGTCTTGAGGGTGCCGCCGACGAGCGATGAGCCCGCGCCGAGCACGGTGATTTCGACCGACGGCTCGCCGGGAGTCGCGAGCAGCCGCTCTTTGGCGGAGGAGCACTGCCGGCGCAGGGCGCTGCGTTGCCGAAGGCTGAGCGAGGTGTTGAGCTTGGATTCGACCAGCCAGGCGAGGGTGAGGTCGAGGTTGTCGCCCCCAAGCAGCAGGTGCTTGCCGACGGCGGTGCGCGTGAATTCGACGCGGTCGCCGGTGCGGCCGACGCGGATGAGGGTGAAGTCGGAGGTGCCGCCGCCGACGTCGCAGACCAGAACGGTCATGCCGTCGGTAAGAGTCTTCTGCGACTGCGTGAGGTGGTTGGCGATCCAGGAGTAGAAGGCCGCGGCGGGCTCTTCAAGCAGAGTGAGATTTTGAATGCCGGCCTCGCGGGCGGCTTCGACGGTGAGTTCGCGCGCCTCCTCGTCGAACGAGGCGGGCACAGTGAGGACCACATCGTGTTCGGCGATGGGGCCGCGGCCGGACGCTTCCCAGCACTTCGCCATGTGGGCCAGGTAGCGTCCGGAAGCCTCCACCGGGCTCATGACCCGGCCGCCCTCCTGTGCGTCCCAGGGCAGGATCTTCGCGCGGCGGTCGACTTCGGGATTGGAGAGCCAGCTCTTGGCGGAGTGAACGAGGCGCGTCGGAACGAGCGCGCCCTGCTCGCGGGCGAACTCGCCGATGACGCCTTCGCCCTCGAGGTAGAGGAAGGAAGGCAGCGTTCGGCGTTCTTCGGTGGCGCCGCGCAGCGTCTGCTGGGGAATGCTCAGGACGTGAACGGGAGGAAAGTCCGAGTCTTCGGCCTCTCGCGGGTCGATGAAGGCGAGGGCCGAGTTGGTTGTGCCGAGGTCGATACCGATCTTCATGGTCTGGCCTTTTGTTCGCGGACCTGGAATTCGAGCTTCCAGCGGCGGCCGTCGCGCGCGACGCACCACAGTTCGAGGACGCCGGTTTCGGTGACGCGGGTTTCGAGAGTGACGCGAACCACCGAACCCGAGTCTCCGGCGGCGGGCAGCGTGACCTGAATGGGAGCGAGCTCTTCGAGTTCGCCGGTGATGTCCTCCAGCATGAAGCCGGCGGCGTCGTTCTTGCGGAGGGCGGAAGCGAAGAAGCGGAACTCGGCGGGTTCGCCCGTGATCAGGCCGAACTCGCCGGAGGGAATGGAGACGCTCGTGCCTTCCTCCATGCCGAAGGGCGCGAC
>CAYWST010000670.1:0-1951 GCA_964461075.1 uncultured Solibacteraceae bacterium
GCGCCGGCCTGCGGCGCGGCCGTGGGGCCGGTTCGTCGCCGCTGTCCGGATCGGGAACGCGTCCCATCTTACTGTGCGCCCCGTAAAGAGCAACCGTACTCGCTCCTTCCGTCTTTTCGATGTTCTGATCGCCGCCATTGCGCAGAACGAGCTGGATGTGTCCCTCGTTGCCGGCGAGCGTGAGGGTCTCCGCTTGCGCGGGCGAGACCAGGAGAGTCACGTTCGGCGCGTCGACCGGCTTGCCTGACTGGTCGGTCTGCATGGTCTTGCCAGCCGACAGGACTGTCAGGTTCTGGAGCACCGTTTTGGTGATCTTCATCGGATTGCCCGGCGGATGGCCGGTAATCAGGATGTCAACGCGCATCCCGGGCAGCACGAATCCCGCGATGCCCACCACATCGTTCACGCGAATGGTGACGGCGCGCATCCCTACAGGAATCACCGGCGCAAGACCCGTTCCGCTGCCGCGCGGCGCCAGGCGGCCGTCCAGAATCGGCTCTTCCAGCAGGATGTTGCTGGTGACCGGGCGATCCAAGACGTCCTCGGGCTTGCCGAACGCACCCTTTGGAAAGGCGTTCTTGGGGACCTTGATCACCTTGACGTCCGTCGACTTGATCGTCAGACCGACGCTCAGCGGGCGTCCGGCGATGACCAGATCGGCCAGTTCGGTGTTTTCCACCTTCTTGGCCGGCCCCGCCTTGGAAGTCATCTGGTAGAAGACGCTGCTGACGACGATGGCAAACACCAGGCTGACTCCGAGAACCATCAAAAATCTGCGATCCATGTAGACCTCCTCAAACGCCCCAAGGCCATTCCGGCGCCGCTGCTGTGTTCCCGCGAACCAGCGCCGCTTCAGTTCCGAACCCGGGGCGCCAATGACCGTCGGCAAGCGGCACTAACGCCAGTAGGCTGGCCAGATCGGCTGAATCCAGACAAACCAAACTTTCGGAAAGGGTTGCAGTTCGGTCGATGGCAACCCCAGGACTTGTCCGCCGCCCCGCCTCGCCTGCCCGCGAGCGCCGGCCGGCAGCCCCGGGATCAGCCTCCTTACGATTCGTACCGGTCATAGCAACTCCATCCTTTCCTTCGGCGGCGTTTGCGGATTCCATTAGGGCGTTGAACTCCCTTTTTGTCCCCGCGCGGCCCTCATGCCCGGCGACGCCTCAAGACGCTCGAACAGGATCGCCTTCTTGTCGTCCTCCACAAGGCGCCAGCCGGCGTCGCGCTTGAGAAGCGTAGCGACCGCCCAGTTCGGCTTCACCAGGACCGCTTCAATCCGGTTGTCGTCGAGGATCTGGCGCCAGTTGTGGTGTCCGTTGATGACCGACAGGTAGTCGTTGGTAATCTTTTTGCCGTAGAAGTCGGTGCGGCCGTCGAAAAAGACCTTCTGGTTGGGGAAGGACCGGTAGATCAGGTAGCCTGCCCAGTAATCCTCGACAAACAGCCTCCGGCTGGACAGCAATTCCTGGTGTTTTGTCACCAGTTTGGAGGGGAAACGAATCGAGGGCGCGTCGTTCGGCCAATCAAGCGGCGAGAACGGCATGACGGCGAAAACAAACGGCACGGCCATCCAGGGCGTCATCCTGGTGAGCGCCGGAGCTGCTTCGCCCGCGATGGCGTCCAGGATCCGGAGAGTCGACTTGCGGCCGGAGCGCCGTGTGAATGTGTCCCAGGCCCGCTGCAGTTCATCGGCCAGGAATGGCGCGGTCACGGCTGCGAACAACGTCGCATGCCGCGTTGAAACAAGGCTCTGATGGGCCCAGAACAGGATCCATAGGGGACCGACGAACTGCCTGCGCCGCAGCATCAGCCCGGCCGCGGCCGCCCCTGCCAGCAGCAACAGTTCGTACTGCATCATGTTCTCGCTGCGAAAGCTCGGACTGCGGAACTCGCTCACGACTTCCTTGATCCAATCCGCGCGCAGGTATTCGAGAACATGCTCGTGGAGATG
>CAYWST010000671.1:0-1949 GCA_964461075.1 uncultured Solibacteraceae bacterium
AAGGGCTCTTCGACGCCGATCATGCGGGCGTTGCGCATGGCGCGGCGCATGATCTTGCGAAGGACGTAGCCGCGGCCCTCGTTGGAGGGGACGACGCCGTCGTGGATGAGGAAGGCGGTGGCGCGGGCGTGGTCAGCCGCGATGCGGCGGACGGCTTCGGCGCGCTCGTGGCTCGCGGCGGCGGAGCCAAAGAGGCGGCCGGCTTCATCGACGATGGGGGCGAGCAGGTCGCATTCGTAGTTGGAGAGCTTGCCCTGGAGAATGGCGGCGACGCGCTCAAGACCGAGACCGGTATCGATGGAAGGGCGCGGGAGAGGGGTGAGTCTCCCTTGGCCGTCGCGGTCGAACTGCATGAAGACGAGATTCCAGATTTCGACGAAGCGGCCGCCGCCGTCAAGGGGGAATTGCTCGTGTTCACGGCCGGGTTCAGCGGCATGGGGACCGAGGTCAAAGTGGATTTCGCTGCAGGGGCCGCAGGGGCCGGTTTCGCCCATCTGCCAGAAGTTGTCCTTTTCGTCGAGGCGGAAGATGCGGCTCTTGGGGACGCCGGCGACTTTCTGCCAGAGCTCCTCGGCTTCGTCGTCCTCGCGGAAGACGGTGACGTAGAGGCGGTCTTTGTCGAGGCCATAGCCGTTGGTGACGAGGTCCCAGGCGAAGCCAATGGCGTCGGTCTTGAAGTAGTCGCCGAAGCTGAAGTTGCCCATCATCTCGAAGAAGGTGTGATGGCGGCGGGTGTAGCCGACGTTTTCGAGATCGTTGTGCTTGCCGCCGGCGCGGACGCACTTCTGGGCGGTGGTGGCGCGCGAGTAGTCCCGCTTTTCAAGGCCGAGAAAGACGTCCTTGAACTGGTTCATCCCGGCGTTGGTGAAAAGCAGCGTGGGATCTTCAGCGGGGACCAGGGAGGAAGAGCGGACGATTCGATGGCCGCGGGCGGCGAAGAAATCAAGAAACTTTTGGCGGATGTCGTGACCGGTCACTATTCTTTTATTGTGACACGCACTCCGGGGGGAACACCTCTTCAGGCGGGATGGAGAGGTTGAATTCGGGGATGCGGAGGGCGGACTGCTTGATCAGGCCGTCGGAAGTATAGACGTGGAAGGTGCGGGCCATGGGGTTGACGAGCCAGATGTGGGCGACGCCCCAGGCGCGGTACTCCTCGAACTTGGCCAGCAGGGGGTCCATCCTGTCGTCGGGGGAGAGGATCTCGATGGCGATGAAGGGGGGGCGGTCGGAGACTTCCTCTTCCGGCTCCGCTCCGAGAAACACACTCACATCGGGGATGCGAAACCGGCTGGGGCTCGTCTGCCCGCGGAGTTCGGGTAGTGCATGGAGGCCGGGATGCTCTTCCCATTTCGAAAACAGAACAATGAGCCGCTTCTGAGCGTGTGCGTGGCTCTTGGGAGGCATAGCTTTCGCGATCAGATCTCCGTCGACGTATTCATGGTCAAGCTCTTCGAAGCTGGTCCGGAGGTATTCCTCGACGGTCATCCTCGTTCCGGTCGCCATGGTTCCAGAGTAACGCGGAAAGGTGTATGTTCAGAACAGTGGTGAGGCTCGGGGCGCGAGTCTGGAGGCCGTAGAATGCCGAAGGCTATCAGCGGATCAGTTGGCGCGGGCGGGGCGAACCGGCCTGCGGACGTGTTCACGGTTCAGTATCTGCTGAATCTGGTTCCGAAGGCGCACGGGGGGCCGATGCCGGAGTTGGCGGTGGACGCGATCTGCGGACCGCTGACGAAGGCGGCGATCCTAAAGTTCCAGCAGGCGAACGGGGCGCCGTGCGATGGGCGAGTGGACCCGGGGGGACCGACTTTCAAGAAACTCCTGGCCTACGATCCGTATCCACACCAGGATCTGACCGCCGCGATGGCGGGGAAGATCGGCAAGGCTGGCAGCGCGGCGCAGAAGGCCGCCGCGGAGGAGATTATCCGCAGAATCGGCGAGGCGATCGC
>CAYWST010000672.1:0-1946 GCA_964461075.1 uncultured Solibacteraceae bacterium
TCTGCCATGTCAGCAACCCCATACCGAGCACCAATTCGTATTCCTCGCCGAGCCGGAGTTGTTCTTGATGGATGGCAAAGAGAGAGGAATAGACCTTGTGGACCTTTTCCCACGCATTGTGCTCTTCCGTCCAGGGCAACCATTTGTCTTCGACATAGCGTTCCCATGCTCGCTGAGTATCGGGATGATCCTCAAGGCGTTCGGTATGCGGGATGGTTTCCGGCTGATCCGATCCCTCGCGCCAATCAGGATTCTGGATTTGCCGCGTGATTTCCGGGAAGAGTTCGGGCAGGTCGTTCTTGTTGCGGAGCGACTGTGGATTCACCCAATCCTTGCACTGAGCGGGAACGGCGGGCAATTCCGGCTCGCGCCGGTTTTGAACTTCCAGCCATTCATCCGGCTCGTGTTCTTCATCGCGTCCCCATGCCTGCGTGTAGCAGTCCCGCTCTTGCGGAACGTCCGATATCCAAAGTACTTTCTCATATTCGGCAATGTCGCGGATCAGCTTTGTACGCAGAGTCGCCAGCCTTAGTAGATAATCGACAAGGCGAATGGCTTTCTGCGCTCCAGGACTATGTGCTTGCTGGTCGATCAAGAGGTCGCCTCTCTCCATGCGTTCATCGGCCTAACGACCGTGTTGAGCGGCGAAAGGCATGGGCCTGAGCCCTGCGAGTTCCTTACTCACGGCCGCTCGAACACCAAGTTAGCTTGCTCGCCGCAACTCTTCGCGAAGGACACGACGCAGAGTCCGCTCCAGGGGCTCCGCCTCACGCTTGATATGCTCAACTAACGCGGCGTTGATAAGCGTCTGGTAATTGCCGCCACCCGCCGCATCGACTTGAGCCTTGAACCAATTCAGGACCTCCTCATCCAGACGGATGGTTATCCGCGTCTTGCCCTTCGGAGTCGCGATGGCGGCTCCCCGCTTCGCTTTGGAAAAGTCGTACTCTTTTCTCATAGGTTGGCCTCGTATGCGCGCCGCTCGGCTCGACTCGCCTTGCGCGATGAAATGATGCGAACGGACCGGCCGCGTAAGGTATAGACCGTCACCAGAACTCGGCCGGCCGGATCAGCGCCGAGAAAAATGACCCGAGCCTCTCCAGAGGAATCAGGATCGGGCACCGACAGCCCTAACGGATCCTCCAGAGAGAGCGCCGCGTGGAGTTGACCCGCTTTCGTGGACACCTGAACCTTATAGAGGAAGGAGTCTACGATGCCACGTTTCCGAAAACCGTATCCGCCGGAGTTCCGGCAGCAGCTGGTCGAACTGGTCCGCGCCGGACGCACGCCTGAGGAGCTGTCGCGGGAGTTCGAGCCCTCCGCCCAGTCGATCGCCAACTGGGTCGCCCAGGCCGATCGCGATGCCGGCAAGCGCCGCGATGGCCTGACGACCGTCGAACGCGAGGAGCTCGCGAAGCTGCGCCGGGAGAACCGGCAGCTGAAGCTCGAGCGGGAGATCCTGTCAAAAGCCGCGGCCTGGTTCGCCCAGGAGAACGCGCCGAACACGAAGCGATCTTCGGGTTCATGAGCGCGAACCAGGCCACCTTTCCGGTACGGGTCATGTGCCGGCTGCTGGGTGTCTCCGCCAGCGGGTTCTATGCGTGGCGCGGGCGGCCGCTGTCGGCCCGTGCCGTGGCCGACGTCGGGCTGACGGCGAAGATCCATGCCATCCACCGTCGCTCGGGCGCGTCCTACGGTGCCCCCTCGATCCATGCCGAGCTCGCCGACGAGCACGGCATCCGCGTGGGCAAGAAGCGCGTGGCGCGGCTGATGCATGCTGCGGGGCTGAAAGGGCTGCAGCCGCAGCGGTTTGTCACGACCACCGTGACTGACCCGGCGGCTGACCGGGCGCTCGACCAGGTGGAGCGGCAGTTCACGGCGGACGGACCCGACCGGCTGTGGGTCGCCGACATCACCTACATCCCGACCTGGTCCGGGTTCCTGTA
>CAYWST010000673.1:0-1931 GCA_964461075.1 uncultured Solibacteraceae bacterium
CCTCGGCGACAAACTCTTCCGCCTCCTCGAGCGGCAGCCTGGCTTCGCTCCCTCGCGTCCTCTCGCCTGGGCGGAACCCACCACCACCCCGGGCAAGACGGGCCGCATGACCGTCGTCCAGGGCCTTTGGCGCGATTTCGAAGTCCCCGCCTTCCTCATGGAGCTCCGCGTCGCCCGCCACCCCAAACTCAACCGCCAACCCAACATCGAAGACCGGCTCGCCTTCGGCCGCCAGCTCGCCGAATCGCTCTGGCTCGCCCTCCAGCCATAAAAAAGCCGTCAACCGGTGATCAACTGCCCGCCCCGATTCCGCAGATCGGGATGAAAGGACAGTTCGACACCCATGAAACTCGTTCGCTTCGCTTTGCTCACAGCGACCGCAGCTGCGGCCTGCTTCGCTCAATCAGGAGTTCTCTCGCCCGTCGTCGGCAATTGCCAGAACGTGGAGGTCTACTCCGGCTCCAGTTCCGGCAATGGCAAAACGTGTTGGTTTAAGCCGATCCTCAATCCACTGCAGGTCTACACCGCGGTCCCCGCCGGCCAGGTTCTTGTCATCGAAGACGTCACCGCCGGCTGCAACAAGCGGCCTTCCGATCAGATTACTTCGCTCAGCTTCGACGCTGGCGTCATCAAGAACCTGCCCCTCACCGCCCGCGCCACACTCACCAACGGCAATGTCGTCTACTCCTCTTCGCAACTCGTAAAGATGTACGTTCCGCCGCTCGACACCGTGACTGCCAGGCTCTGGCTCTCCGCTCCCGCCACGGGCCTGGCAACTTGCACCGTCCAGTTCAGCGGCTACCTCACCAGCGCCCAGTAAAGTTCCCAAACAAAATAACCAAGGAGAATCCCCATGACCATCATCCGCACACTGATTCTTGCGGCGGCCTCCATCGCCGCCGCCCACGCTCAGAACAACTGGGCCCAGCCCGTCCGCGAAGTCGAGAAGGAGGCCTCCTCCGCAATCACCGGCTCCTGCACCATGAGCTGGTCCAACTCTGAAGGCGGCCGCACCTGTCAGGCCTACACCGTGCCCGCCGGCAAGCGCCTCGCCATCCGCCATGTCTCCGCCCGCTGCTACGGCCGCACCGGCGACGCGTTCAGCATGATCAACCTCCGCACCTACGACCCGGGCTCAGGGAATCCTTACGAGAGCTACACCACCCTCTCCGGCACCCTTGCCAGCGTCGCCCAGTTTCCTGTCGAGCGCGTTGGTTCCAGCCAGGTCTTCCAACACGCCCAAGCCGGCTCCGCCGTCGACTTCTACGCCACCTTCTCCGGCAACCCCACCGTCACCCACTCTCCCGTGTGCGCCGTGCGGTTCTCCGGCTTCCTCGTCAACCAGTAACCCGGAAAGGAAACCTCACGATGAAATCCGCGATCTTCACTCTTCTTTTCGGCGCCCTCGCCTTCGCCCAGACCTGGTCTCAGCCCGTCCGCGAAGTCGAAAAACCCGCCAAGTCAGCCGTCCAGACCCAGGCCTCCGCTACCTGGACCACCCTCGATTCGCCGGTCTCCGCGCTCCTCTATACCGTGCCCGCGGGCAAGCGCCTCGTCATTGAAACCGTGACCACCGCCTGCGCCACGCCCTCAACCGACTCGCTTCTCCGGGTCGTCCTCCGCCTGTTCCTTAACGGCAATCAGACGCTCCAATACCTGAGCTTCAATTACCGCGGCACATCCACCAACGGCGCGAAGATCTACGAAAGCAGCCAGAGCCTGAGGTTCTACGCCGATGCCGGAACTCAAGTCCGCGGCGAAGCCTATCGCGACTCCCCGCTCGCCGTCCCCCAGGGGTGCACCTTCACCTTCGCCGGCTACCTCGAAAGCGTTCCCTGAGTGACCGCCTCCGCCACATCCGCCGCGGCTGTTTCTGAAACGGCCGCATAACTGCCTGCCCAGATCAACCGCCCGCTTCTCACATCCGAGAG
>CAYWST010000674.1:0-1931 GCA_964461075.1 uncultured Solibacteraceae bacterium
TTCCTGGAACGTTCCGGTTCAGCGCACTCATTTATGAGAATCAGGTTGAATATCTTAGAAGACTTTTGAAAGACAAACCGGAGGATATTGCATTGAAGAGGAGTCTTATTTCAGCTCTATTTTATCACGGGATGGCGCAGGGCGATCCCGAGTCGGTGAACATGGGCAGGCTGGAGACGGCGCGCCGGACATTCGGGGAGGCGCTGGCGCTCGCGGAGGAGGCATATCGCGAGAAGGGCGGGCTGGACGAGCTGCTGGACGTGTGCCACGCCTTGAATTACGCGGGCAAGCAGGACAGGGAGCGGGGGAACCGGAAGGCGGCCGACGGGCGGTTTGCGGAGTGCGAGGCGCGTCTGGGAGCGTACCTTCGGCAAAGGCCGGACGAGTCTGTAGACGCCTGGTTCGTGCTGTCGTTCAGCAAGTCGCTGCGGGCGCTGGCGGCGGCGGATGCGGGGGATGCGGGAGCGTTCAGGAAGCGGATGGAGGAGGCGATTTCGATCCGGAGAACGAGGATGCATCTGATGGACGGGGTGAACCGGATGCGGCATGGACGGGGGCTTTCCTTCACGATGGCGCATGCGGCGGAGGGTGCGCTGAAGGTTGGAGAGACGCGTTTGGCGTTGGAGAGCGCCTTGGAAGGAATCGAGGTGGAGCGAGGGGAGTTTCAACGGGATCCGATCAGCACTCCGCGGTACTTCCTGGCGACGCATCTACGTCACGCGGCGCTGGCGCGGGGGCGGCTGGGTGAGTATGACGCCGCACGGAGAGAGGGCAAGGAGTCGGTGGGGCACTTTGAGCGGCTGCTGGGAGAGGAACCGTTCTCGGCGCGTTACGACCGGGGGCTGGCGATGGCCTATGCGGCGCTGTCAGAGGTGGAGGAGCGGGCGGGCCGGCGGGAGGCCGCGCTGGGGCTGCGGCGGAAGCAACTGCTGCTGGCAGAGCAGTGCGCGGCGAGGGAGCCGGAAAGCGCGATCGTGCGCGAGCTGCTGGCGGAGTGCCGCGAGGCGATCCTGAGGTTGGAGAAGGGTTCGCTGCGGAGGGGCGTCAAGAGCGGGAAGGGACAGTGAAGCTCTTGCCGGCGATCTCTTTGAGGTCCCAGCCGGTGCGGTAATCGCGGTAGAGAAGGCGGTCGGCTTCGCGGCAGTTGGTGATGCGAAAGGCCTTGGGGTCCCAGTCGATGCGGTGGCCGGCGCGGAGCGCGATGTTGCCGAGCTGGTAGGCCTCGGTGAAGGGGCCGGCGTAGGCGAAATTGCAGGGGGCGGGCTTGCCGGCCTTGACGGCGACGGACCAATCCTTATGAACTTCTTCACGGTTCCAGTTGCGCTCGGGCGGGGGCGGTGTCGTTTCGGACTGTTGGCCGCGGAAGGGGCCGCGGCCGGCGGGATAACTGCCTTTGGTTCCGATCCAGACCATGCCGCCCTGCCCGCCGCGGAGGGGTTCTCCTGGTTTGGGCGGGCCGGCGGGTGCGGACTGCAGTTCAGGCGGGAGGGACTGCGCGCCGTCATACCAGTAGATGGAGAGCGGAGGCTTTTCTTTTCTGATAAAAGAGAAGCGAATTGTCGTCCAATCCGGGAACATTTCCGGTTTCATGCCGGAAGTGGCGGTGACTTCGACAGAGGAGGGCGCGCCGGGGTCGAGGGCGAGGAAGATCTGATTCATCGAGTGGGCGGCGATATCGCCGAGGGCGCCGGAGCCGAAGTCCCACCAGCCGCGCCATGAGAAGGGGTGGTAGAGAGCGCCGCCGGCGGCGAACTGGCGTTTTCGAACCGGATTATAGACGGGGTGGGCGTACGGCCATTTGGCCTGATAAGGCCGTATGGCGGCGGTTCCGAGCCATAGGTCCCAATCGAAGCCGTCCGGGACGGCGTCTTCGCCGGGGATGCGGTCGTGGCCTTGAGGCCAGATGGGACGGTCGGTAGTGAGGTGGACTT
>CAYWST010000675.1:0-1926 GCA_964461075.1 uncultured Solibacteraceae bacterium
GATTTCATCCTGGAGTGGGCAACGGCAGCTACCAGAATGGCGGGTGCAGGAACGGGCTTCCGGGTGCAAGCGGGGCGGGAAGAATTCGGATAGGAGCATTGGCATCGGGCGTTTAGATTTGGAATAGTTCTGGGCAAGTTAGAGTCTTTAGAAAGGAAACTACCATGAGCAAGGACGCTCGTAATCCGGAAGATCTGGATCTCACGCCTGAAGAAAAGCAGCGGTTCGGGGAACTCGTGGCATTGCTGGCAAAGCGCGGCTTTGGTGAGCAGGGACCGCCGCGCGAAACCAGCTTTGCCCAGATCGAACAGTTTGGACATCGGGCCGGCCGGATGGTCGCTCGGGCGATCGACGCTCAACTCACCGCGCAACACGCAGGACACTTCCGCGGCCCAGAGCCCTGTCCGAGTTGTGGTGAACAGCACCTGCCCAAGCGGTGTGCTCACCCTTTACCGCTCCAGACCGACGACGGCGAAGTCGAACTTCGCGAGCCGGCCTTTCGCTGCCCGCCTTGTGAGCGGGATTTTTTTCCCTCAGCGGATCCCGCTGAAGATTGACGGCGGCTCGGCCAGCCCGGCGGTGCTGGAGAAGAAGATTTTGAGCGCGGCCTACGCTCCGTCGTATTCGATCGGCGAGAAGTTGCTGCGGAAGATCGGCGGTATCGAGTTGAGTGGGCGCGGCCTGAACAAGACGGCCGTCAGGATTGGCACGGAAATGGTGCATCAGCGCGACGCGCAGGTGGAAGCCTACAGGAAACAATCCTTGCCGCGGCAGCATGCCCGGCCGCAAACGCCGATTCCTTTGGGATGCGTCAGCCTCGATGGAGGGCGGATGCAAACGCGCGACGAAGGGCAAGGCACGGGAGTCCATCATCCGCATTGGCGAGAGACCAAAAACGCCCTGTTTTCTCGGATGACAAGCCACTCTTTCGCCGAGGACCCGCATCCCCAACTGCCGGCCTGCTTTGCCGATCGGCAGCGGATGCGCTCCTTGTTGTCGGGGGTCGCTGAGCCGAGCCCACCCGCTTCGGCGATGGAAAGCTCTTTGGCCGGCGACACCCAGTCCTCTCAGGACTGGCGGCCCGAGCGGCTGTTCCGCACCTGTCTCAGCTCGCTGGCAGACAGCGACAGCTTCGGCTGCATGATGGAAGTGGAAGCCGACGCGCGGGGCTTCTATCATGCCGAGAAGAAAGCCTTTGTGAGCGATGGGCTGCCTTATAACTGGACGATTCAAGAGCGTCACTTCCGGGACTTCACGCCGATCCTCGACTTTGTGCATGCGGCCGAGCATCTGTTCGAAGCGGCCGGCTGCCAGGACGCGGATGCCGATCGGCGTTGGCGCGACTACCTGCGTTGGACGCAGGCATGTTGGAGTGGTCAGGTCGGCCAGGTGATCGACGAACTCAAGCAACAACAAGCCCCATGGGGGTTGCCTCCCAAGGATTGCGAAAAGACCGATCCGCGCAAGATCCTGGCCGACGCATTGGGTTACTTCCAGAACAACGCGGCGCGGATGGACTATCCGAAGTATCGTCGAGAAGGGCTGCCGACGACTTCGGCGCACATGGAATCCTGTGTCAAGGAACTGAACCTGCGCGTCAAAGGGACGGAGAAATTCTGGAACGACGGTGCCAGCGGCGAGGCGATCCTGCAAATTCGAGCCGCTGCCCTCTGCGACGACGACCGCCTCATCAAGTTTTTGCGCAACCGCCCGGGCCATCCGTTCCACACCAATGTCCCCCGCGAGCCCCCGCTAGCAACCGCAACCTAAAAGAAGCCCGTTCCTGCACCCCGAATGCCCCGATTTCGCGGGCGATACAGGTTATTCCGTCCTCGCTGGCACAAATGAAAAACTCAACGCCGGTATTGACGCCGCACGTCGTGGCGATAAAGCCAGTGCCCGGCGCTTGTTGCAGCAGGTGTTGAT
>CAYWST010000676.1:0-1906 GCA_964461075.1 uncultured Solibacteraceae bacterium
GCCCACTCACATGCGGCGGTGATCTATGAACCCTCGATCATCGGCTCTTCACTGCGCGTCGCGCATTTCGGCGCCAACGACGACTTCGGTTTCAAGACCTACGACAACTTCACGCCAGGCACTTCAGCCTATGTCGAAAAGCTGACTTGGCGAGGATTATGGTGGGACTCGACAGCCCCGCAGCCCGCACCCGCTCCGCCGACGAACGTCGCGGATTGGGACTTCGCCATCCATGCAAGCACAGGTGGCGTTCCCGGAACGCAACTCTTCTTCGAGACCCGTCCCGCCGTCCAGGTGACGGAGACCTTCGATGGAACGGGCTCATTTAGCGCCGGCCAGGCTTACAACGTCAATTTCTACACCTACTCCGTCGTGCTCAATACTCCGTTCCTCGTGCAAGCAGGAACGGAGTACTGGCTGTCCATCCTGTCGCGCTCGGGCGACTACATCCCGATCTTCGTCCTTCGGGGCGCCACCGGCGGCGACGACAGCTCATATCAGCAGACACTTGGCGCCAACATGGCCGTTACCGCCAGCAACTTCGTTGCTCGCGACAGAGCGGTCAGAATCGAAGGAACCGAAGTCCCCGAACCCGGAACTTTCGCCGCTGCTGCCGCCGGACTTCTCGCTCTCGCCCTGTTCCGCAGGCGCTGAGCCAGCCCTCACGCCCGCCGCGCCGGCGGCGGCCCGGCCGGAGGCGGTGGCGCCTTCCTGATCTGCCACGGGAAGACGCACGTCTCCCTCATCTGGCAGTGCTCCAGGTGCCACTCGTAGTTGTCGAAGATCTTCGGGCCCTCCTGCTGCATCTTCACTTCCGCCTGCTCCCAGGCCCGCTCCGCTTCCTTGAGCTTCCCGTCCACCCCGTCCATGTAGCGCTGCAGCATGCTCTTGTAGTACTTGAGCCTGTCCAGACGATATCGCCAGTAATAGAAGTTCTTCACCCATTCGCAGTAGTCGTCACAATGCCTGAAATGGCTGGGGTCCAGATGATTGAACGCGTTCGCTGAATCGTCGATCTTCCGCACCGCGTCCCTGAAAGCCTCCGCACCCTTAACCACCAGCCAGTCTCCCGACGCTTTCATCATCTCGTCCCCGTGTGCCTTGGGTCCAAGATGGTAGGCGAGTTCGGCCTTCTCCAGCGCCTCCAGGCCTTCGCTCGCCAGCTTGTTCAGCGCCGGGGTCAGGACAGGAATCTGAAATGGCAGCAGCGCCAGTTTCGCCACTACCTTCGCCACCGCCACTGCCTGCCCCGCCGGGCTCATTCCGAACACGGAGCGGAACTTGTTCCGGCACCAGCCGTACATCCTGTATGAAAAACGTTCGTGATCCCTCCGGATCCCCTCGATCGTCTCCTTCCGGATCTCCGCGAAGCGGGCCGCTTTCTGTTCCGGGCTCAATGTGGTGTGCGAAATCGGGTGCACTGCAACCTCCAGTTAAAGAGATTAAGGACTACATATCGTGAACTCAAGCACGGTCCCCCGAAACCAGCGCCCGGAAACGCTCACGCAGCTCGGGCGGCAGAATGCTGTCGACATACTCCAGCCCCAGCGCGAACATCACCTTGTCCGTCATGTGCAGCGCCCGGAACGCCGCCCTCAACGGCTCCCTGGGATGCGTCAGCGCAAAGAGCGAGAAGATCATCTCCAGTCTGTAGTCGGTCGGCCGATCCGCAGCCTCCAGATAGCTCTCCCCCGCCTGATCGTCCACCACCGTGCGCGCCTGCCAGACCTGCGGCGAAACCGAGAGCTCCTGCGCGACCGCCGCCCGAATCTCATCGGCCGGCGGGCAAAGTCCGGGATCTGCGGCCACCAGCGAGTCGAGCGCCCGCGCGCACTGCAACCGGACCTCGAACCGCCCATCCTTCAACCCCGCTCGCAGTCCAAACGCCGCTCTCTCTCCTCCGCAC
>CAYWST010000677.1:0-1897 GCA_964461075.1 uncultured Solibacteraceae bacterium
TCCCAAACTGCTGCGCCCCCGTGAACGGCGATTTCAGCGGCTGATTGTGCTGATAACTGAAGCTCACCCCAAGGTCCGGCCCCGTGATGCTCGAAATCATCGGCCGCCCGCTCGACGTGCTCCACGACGCCGTGTACGTCGTCGAACCCGTCGCCAGCTTCACGTCCGTCACCGTGTTGATCCGCGAACTTGTGTTCGAAGTGCTCATCCCCGAGCCCGGGTGATAGGCGATGGTAATCCGGTTCCCGTTCGAGTCGTTGATCGATGTGGGATATCTGGCGCCCGCATCCTCCTCGCCGCCGGACGAGGTGGAACCCATGTACCAGAACGAGCCATCGTTGAATCGCAGCCGGTTCGAGTTTGGCCCCTCAGCCCCGTGATCCGCGTCGTCCATGGTCAGACTCCCTCACTAAAACGCTTGCCCTATGGAAGTTTGCGGAGTACAACCTTCCGCTCGATGTTTTCCAAGAATTTGCATTCCAGAGGAATCTCGATTGGCTCATAACCTTCGGCCGAGAATTTCACGACGATTGTCGTGCCGTCCCCTTGCAAGAAGAGAACTCTCCCGTATCGGTCTGCCGTTTTCTGCAGGCGACCCGAGGTTACTTCAGCCCCCGGCACGGGTTTGCCATCGCTTCCTGAGATGCGGGCATAGACCCGGCAACCATTCCCGTGATCTGGGCGGTTACCGCAGCTGTTCCCTGTGACCGTCAGGTCCAGAGGGTGTCCCGGCAGGAGCCGGATATTGGTCAGAACCGTTGGTATGCACCAGCCCGGGCCGACTCGTAGGGAGTACACCCCAAAATCTGCGTCACAGATGCGTCCAACGCCATCCTTGGTGAAGGTCTTCATCACAACGTTTCCCGTCGAGTCAACTAATTCAGCCAGTACCATTCCCCCGGCAGAGCCATCCGCGCCTCTCACGCGGAAGATGAGCGAGCAGTCTTTGTCGGTCTCGTCCTCCAGCGCGGAGGCGCCGGGAGATCCAACCGCGAGCAATTGGCCCAACAGAAGGCATTTCACAATCACGGTTTGGTGCATGCTGCCGCCGCCTTTGTGTCAAACGTTCTTGAGGCTGCCAGGTCGTGTTTGTCATCTGGCCGCCCAAACACATGGCTCAGCTCATGGACTAGCGCAACCACTCGGAATTGCCTTGCCGTCAGCGGAGGGTAACCTGTCATGGCCATGACTTCAAGAAAGCTTCTCTTCACGCCGCCAACATCCCATGACTGCTTATCGGGCGAAAAGAACAAATTCGAGTTAACGCTGATAACGGCGTTCTGCGTTTCTCCATATTGCCACCTCGCCACATATTCCTTCGGCGCCGTCGCTGGATCGAGACCGGTAGGTGCTGCCTTCTCGACCACATTCACACCTCCCATGTCCCGCGAAACCACTTGAATCTGCCGCATCGCAGACATCGCCTCTCTATCACTGCTCGCCCCAACCAGCTCCCAGCAATCTTTATTCGAAAGAGCTATGACGGTTTCACTCCTGGACTGCATGATGATGCTCTGCTCTCTCAGCATTTGCGCTACAACCGCTTGCCAGAAGTTAACGAAGACGTCTGAGTCGACCCCCGTCCCACCGCCGCCTCCGCCGCCTTCCCCGGCTGGTCCTCCTGAGCGCCCGCCGCCGCCTCCAGGCTGGAATTCCGTGGAGAAGTAGTCGGTCCAGCCCGGGGTTGCCATGAGTAGACCATCCGGGTCATTGGAGTTCACCGGATCGCATCCGGCATATGCGTAGCGGTTCCACGACTCCGGCAGCAAGGGCTGCGCACTTGCTCGCAGCGGATCCGCACTCGTAAACCGCCCCCACTCCACCTTGTACATCCGGTTCCACGCGTAGTCGAGCCCGGTCGACGCATCCCGGGTGTACGTCGCAAACTTCGCGCGAT
>CAYWST010000678.1:0-1894 GCA_964461075.1 uncultured Solibacteraceae bacterium
CTGCAGCGCAAACTCCTCGAAAAGGGCTTCTTCGATAACACCATCGTCATCCTCACCGGCGACAACGGCTATCTCCACGGACGTCATGGACTCTGGAGCAAGGGCCACGCCTCCAACCCCATCAACATGTATGAGGAAGTGATGCAGGTCCCCATGATCTGGTCGTGGCCCGGCCGAATCCCCACACAGTCCGCCCGCCCCGAGCTCGTCAGCTTCTACGACTTTCTCCCCACCATCTGCGAGGCCGCTGGCGTCGACGCCCCCAAGGACCGCAACCTCGTCGGCCGAAGCTATCTTCCCGTCGCCACCAATCAGCCCATCCCCCGGGAAAATCGCTGGCGCGACCTCGTCTTCGGCCAATTCCGCTACACCGAAATGGCCCGCGACAATCGCTATAAGCTCGTCCTCCGCAACGACGGCGCCGGCCCCAACGAGCTCTACGACCTTCGCCAGGATCCCCGCGAGAAAGTCAACCAGTTCGACAATCAGGCCTACGTCACCATTCGCCAGTCGCTCACCCGCGACCTCGAGGCCTGGCGCGCCCGCCAGCGCGCCTGATCAATCCGCGCCTTTCAACTTGCGCGCCGCCAGAACCTCGTACAGAAACGCGTCCCTGCGCCTCCGCACTGCCTCCGCGCTCTTCCTGCCCCAGTCATAGAACCCCTCTCCGCTCTTCACCCCCAGTTTGCCCTCCGCCACCATCGCGGCAATCAGCGGCGGCGCATGAAGCCCGCTGTACAGATCCGCGCTCACGTACTCCATGATCCCAGCCACCATGTCCAGCCCCACCGCGTCGGCATGCTCGAAAATACCCAGAGCCGGCAGCCGCAGACCAAAACCCATCCGCGCCGCCAGATCCACCTCTTCCGCCGTCGCGATTCCCTCCGCCACGATGTGCACGGCCTCCCGCCACAGCGCCATCTGCAGACGGTTTCCCAACTGTCCCCGCCGGTCCTTCTCCACCATCACCGGCGTCTTCCCGCACCGCGCAAGCAGCGCCCGCACATCCTCCATCAGCGGCCGCGAAGTCCTCTCGCCCTTCACCAGTTCCACCAGCGGCATCACGTGCGGCGGATTCCAGAAGTGCGCCGTCATCACCCGCTCCGGCCGGGTGCAGCGCTTCGCGATCTCCGTCACGCTCAACCCGGACGTATTCGTCGCCAGCACTGCATCCGGTTTCGCCAATCCGTCCAGCCGCTCGAACAGCGCCTGCTTCATCTCCATGTTCTCGGGAACCGACTCCACCACGATGTCCGCCTCCCGGCACATCTCCTCGATCGAAGCCGAACCCCGAACCAGCCCCGCCGCCAGGCGCGCTTGACCCTCATCGATCAGTCCGTGACCGGCCAGCGTCTCCAACTGCGTCCGGGCCTTTTCCACGCCCGCCGCCGCACCAGCGGCCGTCCGGGAGACGATTACCGCCTCCAACCCGCCCAGCGCGAACGTCACCGCGATCCCAGGACCCATCATCCCCGTTCCGATCGCCGCGGCTTTCCTGAATTCGGACATTTTGCTCGCCTCCCATGGTTTGAATCCTTGGTTTCCAGCCGATATGAGGATTATCCTTCAAGGAGCAAAGGGTCCCATCCTTGGAAAACCTCGCGGTACTCAATATCGCCATCGGACTGCTTGTCGCCGTCTTCGGATGGCGCCTCTCCCGCCTTTTCAGAGACGCCGCCTACATCCGCTATTGGAGCCTCTATTGGGCCGCCGCGACCGTTAGTTCCATCACCTCGTTCGTTCTCGTTCAGAATGTTGATCTCGCCAATCCCCAGACGCGGCTCCTAATGAGAACCGCCATCTACCTCCTCCTTCTCCCACGAGCCGCGCTCATCGCCATGGCCGCTGGCATCCTCTACTGGCCCGGCGCCCCGAAGATCGCGCACCGCCTGGG
>CAYWST010000679.1:0-1887 GCA_964461075.1 uncultured Solibacteraceae bacterium
GGGGAGGACGGTGAAGACTGAGTCGGCCTGGGAGGAGATGAGGAGGCCGATGCAAGCATCGATCCAGGCGGTGGGGCGGAGGGGGTTGGTGGGCTGGAGGAGGCAGACTGCGTCGAAGTGGCCGTCGAGGACTTGGAGGGCGTGCTGTATGGCGGGGAGGGTGGGGGTGGAGTCTTCGGCGAGGGCTGGAGGGCGGAGGAAGGGGACATCGAGACCGCAGTCCTGGCCGATGGCGGCGATTTCGGGGTCGTCGGTGGAGAGGACGACTCTTGCGAGGCGTGAGGAGGCGAGGGCGGCTTCTGCGGTCCAGGCAAGCAGGGGCTTCCCTGCGAGGAGCCGGATGTTTTTGCGGGGGACGCCTTTGGAGCCGCCGCGAGCGGGGATGAGGCCGAGGACGCGCATCAGAAGAGGGCCGGGATCATGTCCGGCGAGGAGTCGTGGATGAAGTGGAGGCGTTTCTGAACGTAGGGTTCGAGGGAGGCGAGGGCGTTGGCGATGCGATGGGCGACGTGGCCGTCGCCGTAGAGGGTGGAGGGCTCGTAGCGTCCGTGCTCGAGCTGGAGTTCGATGGCGGAGGCGATGGAAGCGGCGACGGGGGGCGTTGAAGTGACGTGGATGTCGGCTTCACGGCCTTCCTGGCGATTGCCGACAAGGACGACGGGGGTGCCGAAGTAGCCAGCGTCGCGAACGAAGGAGGAGGAGTTACCGACGGCGCAGGCGGCGGCGCCAAGGATGCGGAGGTAGTCCTCGGGAGAGAGATTGATGATGGTGCGGAGCCAGGGGTTTTGTTTCTGGCGGTCGCGGAAGACACGGATGGCTTTGGAAATATGGTCGGAGCCGGCGTCGATATTGGGCCAGAGTAAGAGGGTGGGCCTGCGGACGGCCTCGAGGGCCTTGAGGAGCTGGTCCATCTGTTTACGCTCGCCGCCGTATTCGGTGGTGGTGGGGTGGAAGACGGTGAGGAGGAAGGGCTGGGTGATATCGATTGCAGCGCCGGAGCCGATGGAGTTGACGGTGGCGGGGTCGAGGCGGCGATCGAGCAGGCGGGCGATGTCGGAGGAGGGGCAGCCGACGGAGAGGATGGTGTCGGGGCGTTCGCCCATGCGGATGAGGTAATCGGCGGAGCGCCGTGTGGAGGGGAAGTGGAACTGGGCGAACTTGGAGATGGCGTGGCGGGCGGACTCGTCGATGGAGCCGGAGACTTCCCCGCCCTGGATGTGGGCGATGGGGATGTTCATGTAGGCGGCGGCGATAGCGGCGGCGAGGGCCTCATAGCGGTCGCCGATGAGGAGGACGATGTCGGGCTTGAGGCGCTGGAATTCGCCGGCGAACTCCATGACGGCGAAGCCGACGGACTTGGCCATGGTGGCGGGGGTGGAGCCTTCGAGTTCAATGTAGGCTTCGCCGTCGATTCGGAAGCCGTCTTCGCGTACGATCTGGGCGGGGTATGAGAAGCGCTCGAGGACCATGGTGCCGGCGGCGATGGTCTGGAGGTCGAGTTCGCGATGGGCGTTGATGGCGCGCATGACGGGTTTGAGGCGGCCGTAGTTGGCGCGGTCGACGAGCACGACGCAGATTTTTCGTTTAGAGCTGGGGAACAAGGTCGTCCTCCGAGAGAAGAGTGTCGGCAGAGATAGGGTGGCGCAGGGTGCGGCCGATGAGATCGGAGAGGCGCGCGGCGGGGAGGCCGGTGCCGGGCTTTTTGAGGGCGAGGTCGGCGCGGGTGAGGGGAGCGCCGGCGGGGAGGTCGCGGGCGGCGACGACGGATTTGCCGAAGACATTGAGGAGCGGCGAGAGTTCGGCGGCGGCCTGGTCCTTGTCAATGGGGTGGGCGAGGGCGGACTCGATGAAGCGGACGCCGCGGACGAGATCGGCGAGTTCGGGGAG
>CAYWST010000680.1:0-1880 GCA_964461075.1 uncultured Solibacteraceae bacterium
TTCTTTACGGCGGCTTTGTTCACGGGCGCGGAGCGCGCTCCCCTGAAGTGCTGCGATGGAACACTGAGCCCGCCAATGTCGACACCGCCCCATGGCGGGTATGGGACTGGTCCGATGTGCCATTTCTACGCGGGTTGCTCGATCCTGACGCAAGCCGGCGCTGATCCCGCATTGAAGAGTGGCACAATTCGCCTCTGCGAAGACACACACGTTCAGTGCCCCGCTCCACTTGGCGGCCTTTGCCGCCGCCTGTTCCTCGGAGTCAGGCCCGCCTCGCATCGAGACATTCCGGACGGCCGGCGGAGCCGAAGTGAGGTGCGCTTACGGGTTGAGCATTTCCGGAGGAACATACTCTGAAGCCGCTGCCCGGCATGAGCGCGAATACTGCTCTGAGTCCTTCTACCCGGCCACGGTGGCGCCCTGCCCGAAAACGTGGAGCACCACTCCGGCAACCATCGTCTATAACATCTCCGGCGGACGGTTCGCCTCCAGTCAGGCGGGGTTTGAGACCCAGGTGTGTCCAAAGGTTGGTTCAGGATGGCGTCGAGATCCCATATCCGCAACGGGAAGTTCTGCTCAGGCCCGCAAACGTGCCTGAAGTGGATAGTGCGAGGGGGTAGGCGCGCGTATCATAAAGGACGCCGTGCATACTGCCGGCTGATTCCAACTCCTGGAGATCTCCAATGGATTTGATTTGGTTCCTGATCATCGGCATCATCGCGGGCTGGCTCTGCGGGAAGCTGATGAGCGGCGGCGGGTACGGTCTGATCGGCGATCTGGTCCTCGGCGTGATCGGCTCATTTATCGGAGGCTGGGTCCTGGGACTGGCGGGCGTAACCGCGGGAGGACTGGTCGGCCGCCTGGTATCCGCAACTTTCGGCGCAGTACTTCTGGTACTTCTTGTGCGATTGATCAAGCGCGCCTGACGTCACCCGCTATCCGAAAACTGC
This sequence comes from uncultured Solibacteraceae bacterium, assembly GCA_964461075.1. Lineage (GTDB taxonomy): Bacteria > Acidobacteriota > Terriglobia > Bryobacterales > Bryobacteraceae > JACADU01. The sequence goes on from CAYWST010000680.1 coordinate 951, forward strand.
AGATTTGGCCTGATTCCGCGGGAAACGGATATCGAAGGCTTCACTTCAACTGCTAGCCTATACGAGATTAAAGCCCAATGCCTCGAGGCACCAGAGGAAACTGGATGGGTGCCGGCAATTGATGGGTAAACCCACCTGTATTTAAGGAGAACAATTCGCATGAAGAAAACTCAGATTCTGTCGGCTGCCTTGGTGTGCTTAGCGGCCGCCAGCACGGTTTCCGCTGACGCATGGAACAAGAAAACCAAGGTAACCTTCAGTGGCCCAATTCAGATCCCAGCCCCGAATTCCAAGGCGGGTGTGATGACGCTGCCCGCGGGCACCTACGTGTTCCGGCTCGACACTTCGGCCTCCAACCGGCACATCGTCGAGGTCACCAACGTCCGACAGGATAAGGTGTACTCCACGATCCTGGCCATCCCCGACTACCGCGTGAACGCCAGCAGCAAGACGATCATGTATTTCTCCGAGCGTAAGGCCGGAGCCCCGGTCGCGATCAAGAGCTGGTTCTACCCCGGTGACAACTTCGGTCAGCGCTTCGTCTACCCGAAGGTGCAGGCGACGCAGATTGCCGCCGCGGTGAATCAGCCTGTCCCTTCGCACACAGTGGAAGTGGTCCAGAAGGAGACCGTGGTTGCGGCTCCGGTCCAGATTCAGACTCCGGCCAAGCAGGAAATCGCCTACGCCCCCGCCACCTTCGAGAAGCATGACTCCACCGACACGGCGGGCGACGACGGCGAAGCGGTCAAGGAAGCCCCCGCCTCCGAGGCGAAGCCCCTGCCGAAGACGGCCTCTCCCCTGCCCGCAATCGGCGGCATGGGCGCGCTGCTGGTTGCTGCAGGCTACCTGTTCCGCCGGATTTCCAGCCAGTTGAGCTAGCCTGGATTCCCACGCCTCCATCTCTGCTAATGGCCGGGCGGTGCTTTCCTC
>CAYWST010000681.1:0-1880 GCA_964461075.1 uncultured Solibacteraceae bacterium
CCACTGGCGCAGCCACAGCAGGTCGAGCAATGCCGTCACCGCAAGCCCCCACAATGCGGAGACGCCACGGTAGACCTCCAAAGACGGACCGCCGGCGAAGAACTGGACCACGTGGAGTTGGAAGTAATACAGCGGCGGGTGAATGTCCACGGCCAGCCTTGAAACGATCTCCGGCAGCGGCAGGTGCGCGACATCCAGCGTGAACAACTCGTCGGTCCACGCCGCGAGAAGCCCGATGTCCCAATACAGCAACATCGCCTGGACCGGCAGCAGGAACCAGAGCGGCGAGATACGTGGCAACCCTTCAAACTAGCATGTCCGCTGTCTGACACCGCTTGGGAGGTTCCAGCGAAGATGCCACGCCGGCGGCGGGACGCTCGCCACGCAGCGGGGGCGGCGCCAACTCAAACCGCCCGGGGAAGTAAACTCCCTCTAGATGCATCACCCGCCCCTGATCGAGTTCGAGCGCGTGGTTGTCGACAGAGACCGCCAGCGGGCGCTTGACGATGTCACGTTTTCCATCCGGGCCGGCGAGCATGTCGCCATCCTCGGGCCCAATGGGAGCGGCAAGTCGACGTTGATCCACGCCATTACGCGGGAGTGCTACCCGCGATTCGCTCCCCCCCGCTGCCGCCTGAGGCTTTGGGGCAAGGAGCAATGGAACCTGTTCGAGCTCCGCGCGCTGCTCGGCATCGTCACCAACGACCTGGTAGCGCGATGCACCCAGCCTTACACCGTCGAGGAGACGGTGCTCTCGGGGTATTTCTCCTCGATCGGCGTCTGGCCCAACCACGAAGTGACTGAGGCGATGCGGGAACGCGCCGCGGAGGCGATGGAGTTCTTTGAAGTCTCCCACCTGGCTGGGCGGCTGATGAAGGAACTCTCCAGCGGCGAGGCCCGGCGTGCGGTGTTTGCGCGCGCGCTCGTCAACGACCCCAAAGCGCTCATCCTCGACGAGCCCACCAACTCGCTCGACATCCGCGCCCAGCACGAAGTCCGCGATGCAATGCGCAAGCTTGCCGCCAACGGCGTCAGCGTGATTCTTGTGACGCATCACCTGCCGGACATCATTCCCGAAATCGACCGTGTCGTCGCGCTCAGCCGGGGCAGGATCGTGGCCGAAGGCTCAAAGCGCGAAGTCCTCACGCCGGACACATTGAGCTCGCTGTTTGGCGTCGAGGTGGACGTGCACGAGACAGCCGGCTACTACCACATAATTTAGCTGCGGTCCGCGGCTCAGAGATATGGCAGCTTCAGGGCTTCCATGATGCCCTTCATGTAGCCGATGGCGAAGACCTTGCCCGTGTAGGCATAGCCGGGACGGTCGTTGCGGTCGCCTTCCATGGTGGGCGCATGGTCTGGCCGGATGGGCCCATTGAAGCCGCCCTCTGAATAGACCTTCAACATCTTCACCATGTCAGTCTGCCCGTTGTCGTGGAAGGTCTCCCGGAACTTGTGGCCGGTGCCTTCGATGTCGCGGAAGTGAACGAAGAAGATCTTCTTCTGCCGCAGCCATTCCTTGGCAAGCGCTTCGATGTCTTCGCCCATGGCGACGAAATTCGCCTGGCAGAAGGTGATGCCGTTCACCTTGCTCGGCACAATGTCCATCACGCGGCGGTAATTCTTCGCGCTGATGAGAATCCGCCCGATGCCGCGGAGGGGCGTGATGGGCGGATCGTCAGGGTGAAGCGCCATCTGGATGTTCGCCTTCTCGGCGACCGGGATCACCTGCTTCAGGAAGTAACTGAGGTTGTCCCAGATTTTGTCGGTGGAGATCTCGCCCCACTGCGTCAGGCCTTGGGCCCGGGCGGCTTCGTCGTCGAATTCCGTAATCAGCGCCCCGCCCCGCCCGAGTGCGTTCCCCGTGGTGCGATACCAGC
>CAYWST010000682.1:0-1879 GCA_964461075.1 uncultured Solibacteraceae bacterium
GTCATCACCACTCCCCTCACATTCTGCTCCACCGTCTCCGTCATCCTGCACACTGGCGCCACGCCCGTTCTCGCCGACGTCGGCCCGGATGGCAACATCGACCCCGCCGAAATCGAAAAGCGCATCACCCCGCGAACCCGCGCCATCCTCCCAGTCCATCTCGCCGGCCTTTCCTGCGACATGGACGCCATCTGGGACATCGCCGCCCGGCACAAGCTGCGTGTCATTGAGGACGCCGCCCACGCCGCCGGTACATGCTACAAAGGAACCCTCATCGGTGACGCTTCCACTCCCGGCCGCCGTAGCGATGTCGTCGCCTTCTCCTTCTACGCCACCAAGAACCTCACCACCGGCGAGGGGGGCATGGCCACCTGCCACGACCCCGCTCTCGCCGACCGCATGCGCCGCCTCTGCCTCCACGGCATCAGCAAGGATGCCTGGAACCGCTACTCCGAGAAGGGCAATTGGTTCTACCAGGTCGTCGAAACCGGCTTCAAATACAACCTCACGGACATCCAGTCCGCTATCGGCATCCATCAGCTCCGCAAACAGCCCGCCTTCATTGAAGCGAGAACCCGCATTGCCGATCGCTTCCATCAGGCCTTCGAATCCGTCGACGCTCTCGAACTCGCTCCTGGCCGCGGCGACCCTGGCCACTGCTGGCACCTCTACACCCTGCGCTTGAACCCGCAAACCTGCCCCGTCTCCCGCGCGGACTTCATTAATGAACTCCGCACCCGCGGCATTGGCGCCAGCGTCCACTTCATCCCCGTCCCGCTCCATCCCTTCTTCGCCGAGCACGCCGCCCGGCCCGAGAACCGCTGCCCCCGCGCCCTCGAAATCTACGAGCGCTCTGTCTCTCTTCCCCTCTACCCGTTGATGTCCGATCAAGCCGTGAACCGTGTCATCGACTCAGTCTTGGCGATAGCCTCCGCCGCCGGCTGCACGCGCTAACTTAGATGCCCTCCGCCGCCCCGACATTGCCGACTCCTGAAAGCGCCGCCGCCCCGGTCTCGGCGCCGGTGCTATTCGTCGGGAACTTCCTCTCCCATCTCACTGGAAAGAGGTCGGTCTGTGAGGACTTGGCAGACCGTCTTGAAAGACGCGGATGGCCCATCCTCCGTACTTCACGACGCCCCGCCGGATGGATCCGCGGGATTGAGATGTTTAGTGATTGCCTTCGCCACGGGAGCCGATGTGCCGCCGCGCAGATTGAGGTGTACAGCGGCCGCGCCTTCCTCTGGGCGGAGGTAGCCGCCGCCGCCCTCCGTTTCCAGCGCACCCCCTTCATCGCCACGCTCCATGGCGGCAATCTCCCCGCCTTCGCACAGGAGCACCCCACTCGCGTCCGCAGCCTCCTCCAATCCGCCGCCGCCGTCACTTGTCCATCGCCGTACCTTCACAAGGCCCTCGCCCATCTTCGCCCCGACATCCAACTGATCCCTAACGCACTCGACCTCTCCGCCTACTCCTACCACCTGAGGCAGAACCCTGCCCCCTCCTTCCTCTGGCTCCGCGCCTTCCATTCCATCTACAACCCCTCCATGGCAGTCCGTGTGCTCGCGGCACTTAAGCCTCGCTTTCCCGAAGCCCGCCTCACCATGGTTGGCCCCGACAAAGGCGATGGCTCCCTGCAGGCCACCCAGGCTCTCGCCCGCGAACTCAGAATCGACTGCTCGGTTTCCTTCATCCTTGGCGTCCCCAAAGCACAAGTCCCGGCCGTTGTACAGCATGCCGACATCTTCCTCAACACTACCAACATCGACAACACGCCCGTCACCCTCCTCGAAGCCATGGCCTGCGGCCTCTGTGTGGTCACCACCGACGCCGGCGGCGTCCCCGACCTCGTCCGCCATGAGCACGATGCCCTCCTTGGGCC
>CAYWST010000683.1:0-1878 GCA_964461075.1 uncultured Solibacteraceae bacterium
CATCCAACTGCCCCAACGGCGAATCCGCTGCTCTTCTTCGGGCAGGTCCGGGTAGGGAGTGGGTCCCGCTCCCGCGGGCGGCAGATAACCCAGCACCCAATAGCTCATCATGAGCTTCATCTCGCCGATCTTCCCGCTGGTGAGGTAGGAGAGCGACTTCAGGTACTGTGAGCTGAAACGCTGCTGGAAGCCGAACTGAATGCGCCTGGTCGTGTCGCGCTTCGCCCACGCGGCCAGCATGCGCTTGCAGCCGGCGACATCGGCGCCGGCGGGCTTTTCGCAATAGATGTGCTTCTTCGCCAGAACCGCCGCTTCATAGTGCTCCGGGTGGAGGAAGACTGGGGTGGCGATCAGGACGGCGTCGACGTTCCTGTCGTTCAGCAGGTCTCTGTAGTCGCGGTAGGCAGGGACCTTGCCGGCGCCGGGGATTTTGGTTTTACCGGCGTCGATGCGGTCAGGATACTTGTCGCAGATGGCGGCGACCCGCGCCTTGGGGCTCTGCGTCATCAGGTCGCCCACATATTGGCCGCGGCCGCCGGCGCCGATTACGCCGAAGCCGATGGCCGAGTTGGCCTGGCTGCCAAACGCCGTTTCCGGCTTCACGATCAGTGGCGCGGCCGCCGCGGCAAGCGCGCTCCGCCGGTTGATGGGGGTTTTCATAGCTCCACTCCCGTTTCGGTCCATTTGCCCGATTTCGCCGATTCGAGAACAGCTTCGCAGATCTTCTGGGTCTGCAGAGCGGTGCGGAAGTCCGGCTGCGCCGCGGCGCCGCCTTCCAGACTTGCAACGAAATCGGCGAGCGTGTTCAGGAACGAGTGCTCGTAGCCGATGACGAGGCCGGGCACCCAGTACTTATCCATGTAGGGGTGTTCGCCGTTGGTGACATGAATGCGCCGCCAGCCTCGCGTGTCGGAGTCCGAACCGGCGTACTGGAAGTAGTCGAGATACTCCATCTCTTCGAGGTTGAACGCGAGCGAGCCGTCGGCGCCGTTGATCTCGAAGGTCTTCAGCGCCTTGTGTCCGCGGGCGTAGCGAGTGGACTCGAACACGCCAAGCGAGCCGTTGGCGAATTCGGCGATGAAGATGCAGGCGTCGTCGATGCCCACGGGCTCCACCTTGCCGGTGAGTTGGTGCATGCGCTCCTTGACGAACGTTTCGGTGCGGGCGACCACCCGGGTGATCGGGCCGTTCAGGTAGAGCGCGCAATCGATGTTGTGGGCCAGCAGGTCGCCGGTAACGCCGGAACCGGCGGCCTTCACGTCGAGGCGCCAGAGCGCGTCGCCTCCTTGCGGGACATCGGCCGAGATCGTCCAGTCCTGCAGGAAGACGGCGCGGAAGTGATACGGGCGGCCGATCTTTCCCTTGTCGATCAACTGCTTCGCCAGGGTGATGGCGGGCACGCGCCGGTAGTTGAACATCACCAGGTTGGGAACGCCGGCGGTCTCGACGGCGTCGACCATCTCCTGGGCTTCAGCCACGTTGAGCGCCAGCGGCTTTTCGCAGATCACCATCTTGCCTGCTTTGGCCGCGGCGATGGCGATCTCCTTGTGCGCGAAGTTCGGCACGCAGATATCGATGAGATCGATGTCGTCCGCCGCCATCAGCTTGCGCCAGTCCGTCTCAACGCGCTCATAGCCCCACGTTTCGGCGAACGCCGCGGCTTTGTCGGCGTTGGTGTCGCAGATGGCCTTGAGCACTGACCGGTGGCCGAGCTTGAAGAAGTTGTTCAGGCGCCGGTGGGCGTTTGAATGCGTGCGGCCCATGAAGCCGCATCCGATGAGTCCGACTCGAAGATCCTTCATCCGTATTTCTCCACAAGTTCATTCACGCGCTTCTTGCAGGTTTCCGTCGCCGCCCAGGCGTCGGGCCAGAAGCAGA
>CAYWST010000684.1:0-1871 GCA_964461075.1 uncultured Solibacteraceae bacterium
CCCAAGGTCGCGAGCAGCTTGTAGGCGATGTTCCCCGCCTCCAGATTGGGGAAGATGAGCACGTTCGCGCCTTCCTTCAAAGCACTGAACGGATAGGTCTCCTGAATTCGTTCGGCCAGAACCGCCGTATCCGCTTGCACCTCTCCATCGATCGCCAGATGGGGTTGGCGGTATTTCACAAGTTGCACCGCCTGCCTCATCTTGACCGTCGCCCGATGCCGGCTACTGCCAAAGTTGGAAAACGAGAGACGGGCGACGCGAGGCTCGACATCGAACCTCCTGGCGGTCTCGGCTGCGCTGATGGCGATCTCCGCCAGTTCCTCAGCCGCGGGCGAGACATTCACAGTGCAGTCCGCGAGGAAGTAAACCTTTCCTTGTCCCGTGATGGCAAGGTACATGCCTGACACACGCGTTACGCCCGGTTGAAGGGGGATTACCTGGAGCAGGGGCCTGATGGTATCGGGGTAGTGAGTTGTGAGGCCGCTGATCAGGGCGTCGGCATCGCCAAGCCGCACCATCAGAGCGCCCAGCAGGTTGGGATTGCGCACGGCCTCCTCGGCTTCCGTGCGGGTCACCCCTTTCCTTTGCCGCGTTCGGTAATACTCCTCGACATAGAACGCCAGCCGCGGATGGTGCAAGGAGTCGGCGACCTCGAGTCCGGCGGCGTCCAACCCGCACTCCTGGATCTTTTCCCTGATCCGAGCTACATTGCCGAGGAGAATGGGTCGGGCTATCCCCTCGTCAATCAGCGCCCGGCAAGCCTTGAGCACGGTGGGGGTTTCGCCCTCTGGGAACACGATTCGGCAAGGTTTGCCTTTGGCTTTGTGAATCAAAAGCCGGGTGACCGCCGATCCGTCTCCGAGCCGCCTTTCCAGCGATCGGCCATACTCCTCCAGATCCAGCACAGTCCTCGCCACGCCTGACTTCATGGCCGCTGCCACCACGGCCGGAGCTTCAATCAAAACGACTCGAGGGTCGAATGGCTTGGGGATGATGTACCGCGGGCCGAAGCGCAGGTCATCCACTCCGTACAGCCGGCTCACGGACTCCGGAACGTCTCGCCTGGCCAAGTCAGCCAGGGCCAGCGTCGCGGCCATCTTCATCTCATCGTTGATGCAGGTCGCCCGCGAGTCGAGCGCACCGCGGAAGATGCCCGGAAATCCGAGGACGTTATTGACTTGATTGGGGTAATCGGAACGGCCCGTGGCGACGATTGCGTCTGGCCTGGCCTCCATCGCCGTTTCGTAGGCGATCTCGGGGTCCGGGTTGGCCAAAGCGAAGACCAGCGGGCGGGCGGCCATGCGTTGGATCATCTCGCTGGTGACGCAGCCCCCTTTTGACAGGCCCACGAATACGTCCGCGTCTTCCAGCGCCTCACTCAAGGAACGCAGGGAGGTTCTGCGGACGAAGGGCCGCTTGTATGGGTTGACCTCATCGCCTCTGCCCTCATAAAGAACCCCCTTGGAATCGCACATCAGCAGGTTGCCCGGGCGCGCGCCGAGTCGAATGAAATGCTCGGCGCAGGCGATCGCGCTAGCCCCAGCCCCGTTGATCACGATTCGGGCGTTTCCAATGTCCTTTGAGGCAAGCTCAAGACCGTTCAGCAAAGCTGCCCCCGAGATGATGGCGGTCCCATGCTGATCGTCGTGAAACACGGGGATCTGGAGCGTCCGCCGCAGCTCAGCCTCGATCACGAAGCACTCAGGCGCCTTGATGTCTTCCAGGTTGATCCCGCCGAATGTGGGCTCCAGGAGTTGGCAGGTCCTGATCACCTCATGAGGATCTGACGCTGCTAACTCGAGGTCAAAAACGTCAATTCCCGCAAACCGTTTGAACAGAACCGCCTTCCCCTCCATGACGGGCTTGCTGGC
>CAYWST010000685.1:0-942 GCA_964461075.1 uncultured Solibacteraceae bacterium
CGGTGGGCTGGCCCAGTGGACAGGGCGATTCAGCGAAAAGCTGCGTCGTCTACAGCGTCCCGGCGGGTAAGAGGCTCGCCATCCGGTATGCTTCGGTCCATTGCTCAGGCCACACTGGGAACAATTTCACCACGGCAACGCTGAGCTCCCGGGTCAACAACGGCCAGGGGGAAATCTGGGAGTACACCAACCTCGGCTTCAGCGACGATCCTGGCTATGAACAGTATGAGGTGTTCCGCTGGATCAGCCAGCCGATCTTCCATCACGCCTCGGCGGGTAAGGAAGTGACGTTCTCCGTGCGGATGACGGGAGCGAGCGACCAGCCGAGTCAACCGCTGTGCACGGCGCGCATTCAGGGGTTCCTGTTGAATGAAAACTAAGGAGACAATCACCATGTCACTACGAAATCTCTTGATTCTCTTCGCGTTCGCCGTTTCCGCGGCGTTCGCCCAGTCCTGGTCCCAACCGGTTCGTGAAGTGGAGAAGGAGGCCCGCTCCGCGGTGTTCGGCGCTTGCTCGGGCCTCATCCAGCCGAACGCGAATGTCGGTAGCGGCTCCTGTTCCATGACGCTGGCCAATGGGCAGTCGGTCCAAGCGGTTCCCGCGGGCAAACACCTCGTAGTAGAAGATGTCTCGGCGTCCTGCGAGACCGCCAGCGACGAGTTGATCGCGAAGCTCTCGCTGATCGTGTTTCCGCCCCCTCCCGCGGTCAACTGGCGTAAGTGGATCCCGTTGGCCAATCAAGGGACGACGGGAAGCATCAGCCCGCGAACTTGGCGAACAGGGAGTGTCGCCGCTAGGTTCTACGCTCCCCCTGGTTCGACGCTCGGCCTCAGCCTATTTTCGGGAACGGCGACAACTGGGATCCCTGCTTGCGACGTGCGGTTCGCCGGCCATCTGGTCAACGTTCAGTAGTAGGCTCGCAAGTCAAGGCAGCGGGGG
>CAYWST010000685.1:952-1860 GCA_964461075.1 uncultured Solibacteraceae bacterium
CGGTCTCCCGGCCGCCGCTGCTTGCTATGCCGCGCCCAGGGCGCGGGCCAGCCACGCCTCCGCCATTCGCAGATCGCGCGTCACGGTGGCGGTGCCAATCTCCAGCACGCCCGCGATCTCCTCGCCCGTCAGCCCTCCGAAGTACCGCATCTCGATGATCTTTGCCTTGCGTGGGTCGAGCGCCGCCAGATCATCCAGTGCCTGGTGCAGAGCCATGATGTCGTGGTCCGCGCGCTCGATGCTCCCATGCAATTCCTCGTTCAGTTCCACCTTCACAGCGCCGCCGCCGCGCTTTTCCGCCAGCCGCGCGCGGGACGCGTCCACCAGGACCTGCCGCATCACCCGCGCGGCAATCGCAAGGAAGTGCGACCGCGTGGTGAACGACACCGCCTCCTGCTCGACGAGCCGGAGATAAGCTTCATGCACGACCGCGGTCGGCTGCAAGGTGTGCTGCAAGCGCTCCTGCCGGAAGATGGCGCCGGCAATCTGCCGCAGCTCGTCATAGAGCAGCGGCGTCAGGCGCTCCACCACGGAACGGTCGCCCGCTTGCAGGTTGCGCAGCATTTCCGTCACTTCGCCCCGCGCCGGCATGGCTGATAAAGAGTGTAGCGCAGCGACAGCGCCGAACCGTAAGTGGACCGTCTGATCAACGCCGCCCGGGCCGGCTGGATCGAGAAGTACGATGCCGGCGGGCAGCTCGATTTCTATGGGCTTCAGGCGCTCGTCGCGCGCACGGTGTTCGTCGGCCTCATCCGGCTACCGGGATTACGTTGCCGCCAAGCAGGCGCAGATTGCCACGGGGTTGCAGCTCACCTACGAGCAGTTGACGGGCGACCTCTCGCGCGTGAACTATTCGAGCTACCGCGCCGGGCTGCTCAGTTTCCGCAACGGCATCGAAGGATTCCGCT
>CAYWST010000686.1:0-1848 GCA_964461075.1 uncultured Solibacteraceae bacterium
CAACACATCCTCAATGAGCCCAATACCGGCCAGATCCGCTTCGATGAACCGTGGTCGCTACTGACTTGAAACCCGCTCTCAAACGTTCGCGTTATTGGAGCGCAAGCCAGTGCTTGTGCGTGTCCAGCCGGTGGCAAAACCGGACCACCCGCCCCCGGTTGTCAAAGCGCCAGATGTGAACCTCATCCTCCTCAACGATCGATCGGCCGTTGGCTTTCGCAACCACGGCCACGTCAATCAACGCAACCACGACGTTCCCGCTCTCCAGAAGCACTTTTGGATGAAACCTCTGGAATTCAAGAGCGCTCAAGGACTCGAAGAACCTCGGAACCTCCGCGAGCCCTCTCCTTGATTGCAGCCAAGGGACGCCCGCGTCCAACGTCCCGTACTCCCATTCGATGTTCTCTCCCAGATGACCCAGGAGCGCCGGGATGTTGCCTTGTCCAAAGGCGGCATAAATTGACTGGACCGTTTGAATGTTGCTCACGCTGTTTGCTCCTCTCTCAGGAGGTTGCGTCCGGCTCGAGCGCTGGCGTTGTCAGCCCGGAGAGACTCGCTGAACCGGCCGAAGCGAACCGCTTCCTCATAGAATGACGCGGAATCCCCGGCTCTGGAGACCGTTCCAACCTGAACAAGGATCGAAATCGGCCGAGCAGACCCCGGTTCTCCCGAATCTCTGCAGGGGATTCACATCCACCTCGTGCATGCTGAATGCCTTTAATTACAAGGTCTTGCCATCTGTATGCCGCTTCTGCCGCTCCCGCCCCGTGCTACCCTCCTCCCAGGCAGTTCCCCTGCCCCCAAGACCCGCCCCCTCCCAGGGCGGGTCTGCTCATTCCAGGAGCGAAACAAAGCCATGGCCACCGAAGCCCAGATCCGCGCCAATCGCGATAACGCCCTCAAATCCACCGGCCCCAAAACCGCCGAAGGCAAATCCAACTCCGCCCGCAACGCCCTCCTTCACGGGTTCTACGCCAAACGGTTCGTCGTCCTCCAGGGCGAGGAAGAAGAGTTCGACGCATTCTTGATCACCCTTCAGGTCGAACTCGCCCCCGCGACCCCCCTCGAAGAGATCCTCTTCCAGCAACTCGCCCAGGCCGCCTGGAACATCGAGCGCTGCCACAAAGCCGAAGCCGCCCTCGCGGCCTTCTCGCCAAACCCTGAAATCGACCCTCTCCTCGATGATCGAAACGAAGCCAAATTGCGCCGCATCGACTCCTGCCTCCGCCGCTCCCAGACCGCTTTCCACAAGAACCTCAACCAGTTGCGCGCCATCCAGGCCGAGCGCAAAGCCCGCGAGCAATCCGCAACCGCCGGCGATTCCCCCAATCCCGCCATCGAGCTTCGCAAGAACCTCGAAGAGCGCCTCACCGCCTTCCTTCAAAACCCGCCCCAAGCCCCGATGCCGCCCGAGACCCAAACAAACGCTTTTGCCGCAGGCACGTCTTCGTCTATGCTGAAAGTGCCGTCATGAATCTCCGGCTCAAGTTTCTGGCCGCCCTCGCCTTGAGCGTCTCGCTCATCGCCGCGCCGTGCCGGAACTGTCAGCCGAAGCCCGCTGGCGAACAAACCCAGCAGTGCAAGAACGACTGCTGCCCCAAGCCCAAGCCAGAAAAGTCCCCGTGCAAATGGCAGCCCGCCGATTACGCGGCCGTCGAAATCAAGCACGAGACTCGGGGGGCCCCCGAGTTCGCCTCCGCGCCAAACGAAGCCATTTTGAGCCCGCTGCCCGAGTCGCTCCCGGCCGCGGCGCCCCAGGTCCAGGCTGAGCCCCCGCCCATCTACCTCGCCCTCCACCAACTCCGGAACTGATCCGCGCTTCCCTCATGTGGCGCGGCTCCCCTCATG
>CAYWST010000687.1:0-1841 GCA_964461075.1 uncultured Solibacteraceae bacterium
AGGTCACGGTGGAAGCCATGCCCCAAGCAGCCTGAAGAACATTTTCGAAGGAGGACGTTCAGAAGGTCCTCGCGCCCGGGGGAGCGCTCGAGGCGTTCGTCGCGGCGAAGAAGGCTGGCAAGGTCCGGTTCATCGGCTTCACGGGCCACGCCGACCCTGCGTTCAATCTGGAGGTGCTGCGCGCCTACGACGGCTTCGACACGACGCTCATGCCGCTGCACGTGGCCGACACCTACTACCTGAGCTTTGAAAAGAACGCGCTGCCCGCGGCTTCGCAGCGGGGTATCGGCGTCCTCGGCATGAAGGTCTTCGGCAACGCTTTTCTGCTGCGCGCCTTCAGCGTTCAGGATTGCCTCCGCTACACGCTGAGCCTCCCGGTTTCAGCGGTGACGCTCGGCTTCTCCACCATCGGGCAGCTTGAGGACGATGTGCGCGTAGCCGCTTCCTTCAAGCCGCTCAGCCCGGCGGAAATGGATGCGCTTCGGGCGCGCGCCGCCCTGGACCGCTTCGACGTCATCCACGGCCCGGAGCTTGAATACTGGAAGCGAAAGAGCTGAGCGCGATCAGCGGATCATCGAGCCGGCCATCGGCGCCAGGATCACATTGCTGATGTTGGAGACCACCTCGCCGTCGCTCAGTCCCGGCGTCGCTGCGAGTTTCTTCCACTCGGGACTTGTTGCGAACTTGCGCCAGTTCGCCTCGCGGGCGGCAAGATTGTCGAACGCCACCATGTACGTCAGGTTCGGCATCCGGCCGCCGGCGACCGTCCTGCCGAAGAACACCGGCAGCAGTCCGTTCTTGCGGAAGAGGTCGATTTCGCCTTCGTCGAACATGCCGATCTTCTTGCGCAGGCTCATGCCGGTGTTGGACTCGTAGGTCCGCAGTTCAAATACGCGCGGCGGGCGCGACGCGTCGCCGGGCGGAATTTCAATCGCCGGGAAGGTTCGGAAGCCCTTCAGCAGCCACACTTCGTTTCTTACGTAGGGCAGCGGCCCCGAGGCGTACTCGTTCATGGCCTTCATGAAGGCGTCATCGGAGGAGAGCTTCTGCTCCATCTCCATCATGCCGTTCAGGGAATCGTACTGGAAGACCAGCAGCGCGCTGGGTGAGTCCGGCCCGATGGACGTCATGAAGAAGCCCCAGGGTTGGGCGTTGATGCGCTTGAGCGCGGGCGCGAGGTGCTTTTCGAGGAACTCGCCCAACCGGCGGCGTTGATTGTCGGGCGTGTTGCGGAGCTTGATCCAACTCAGTTCGAGATATTTGGGTTTGGAGGATGGATTCTGCATGGCGGAGGCGGCCAGCGGAGCGGCGGCGGCGCTGGCGAGGAGGTTGCGGCGTTTCATACCGCCCGCGATTCTATCGCAACGTCAGGCCGCCAGTCCCCCGAAGCGCCGCTGCCGGTGCGAGAGTTCCTCGATGCCGGCCCGCAGATGTTCCTCCCGGAAGTCCGGCCAGGCGACCGGCGTGAAAAGCAGTTCCGCGTAGGCGCACTCCCAAAGGAGAAAGTCGCTGAGGCGCTGCTCGCCGCTCGTTCTGATCAGCAGGTCGACATCCGGAGCGCCGCCAAGAGCCTGCCTGAAGGCTTCGCGGTCCGGCTGACTGTGGGCCTGCAGGCGCCGGGCGGCCTCGACGATGGCGTCTCGCGAGGAGTAATCCACAGCCACCCTCAAATGCAGCTTCGATCCGCGCGAGGTGGCCCGCTCGCTTTCCTCCACGAGCGCAATCAGCGGAGCGGGAAGCCGGTCCCGTCTTCCGATCATCTCGAAGCGCACTCCCTGTTCGAGCAGCTTTCTCGTTTCGCTGCGCAGATAGCGGGCGAACAGGCCGAACAGGGTCCGGAC
>CAYWST010000688.1:0-1838 GCA_964461075.1 uncultured Solibacteraceae bacterium
GGCACTGGTCGAACGACCAATACGCCGAATTGAACGCGTCCGTGTGGAACCCGATTTCAGTCATCTCTGTCCGATGATCCTACCTCAGCAGGAGTTGTGCTGCCACTCCCGGCCCGGATATGATGCCTGCGGGGTGTTGAGATTGGAGATCTGAAAATGCCTGTATCCAGACGTCACTTCTTCTACGGTTCGCTGCTGGCTGGCGCTGTTCCCACCGCAGGCTACGGCAGCGTGGCCAACCTCAAGATGGCGGGCTATAAGTCGCCCAACGAGAAGCTGAATTTCGCCGCAATTGGCTCGGGCGGACAGGGCGCGTCGAATTTGGCCGCGGCTTCCCCGACCGAGAATGTCGTTGCGCTTTGCGATGTGGACGATCGCCGCGCAGCCCCGACCTACAAACGCTACCCCGACGCCAAGAGATACCCCGACTTCCGCGTCATGCTGGACAAGGAAGCCAACAACATCGACGCCGTGATCATCGCCACGCCCGACCACATGCACGGGATCGCCGCCATGTGGTGCATGGAGCGCAAGAAGCACGTTTACGTGCAAAAGCCGCTGGTCCGCACCGTCTGGGAAGCCCGGCAGCTCCGCGCCGCCGCGGCCAAGTATGGCGTCGCCACGCAGATGGGCAATCAGGGCTACTCCAACGAGGGCACGCGCCAGGCGGCGGAGATCATCTGGAGCGGCGAAATCGGCAATGTCACCGAAGTCCACGCCTGGAGCGACCGTCCGCTCTGGCCTCAGGGTCTCACCGAAATCCCGAAAGAAGAGCCCGTTCCGGAGACCCTCCACTGGGATCTGTGGCTCGGGGTGGCCGAGAAGCGTCCTTACACCGCCGGCGGAATGAAGGAGCCCAACCGCTGGGGAGGCTACTTCTACGAACCCTTCAATTGGCGCGGATTCTACGATTTCGGCTGCGGCGCGCTCGGCGACATGGCCTGTCACATCCTCGGCGCTCCGAACATGGCGCTGCATCTCTCACAGCGCAAGATCGTCGGCGTCGAGTGCATCAAGAAAGAGGGCCCGAGCCCGTTCATGTTCCCGAAAGCCTCGGTCACGCGATACGATTTCGCCCCCTACGGCAATATGCCCGCCCTCAAGGTCTACTGGTATGACGGGCTCAAGGAGAGTCCGAAGATTCCCGGCGTGCCCGAAGGAGAATGGATCGGCGATCCTCCCATTCTGATGCGCGGCGACAGCGCCGCCGCTGGCGGCGGCCGCCGCGGGATGGGTCCCGGCGGCCCGGGTATGACCGGCCCCGCAAACCACGAATTCCGCTCTCCTGGCCGCGTCTTCAATTGGGAAGAGTTCCAGGCCCTGCGCGCGCCGGATGCGAAGCTGCGATTCCCAACGCCCGACGGCAGCCTCTTTATTGGCGACAAGGGCATGCTCACCACCGGCACCTATGGCGACGTGACGCGGCTCCTGCCGGTCGAGAAGATGAAGGACTTCAAGATGCCGCCGCCGCTGCTGACACGCTCCCCGGGCCATATGCGCGATTTCATCCGCGCCTGCAAGGGCGGCGATCCCGCCTGCTCGAACTTCGACGTGGCGGCGCCCTTCGTCGAGTGGATGCTGCTGGGCGTCGCCGCGCTCCGGCACGAAGGCAAGCTCGAATACGACCCGGACAAGATGCAGATCACCAACAACGCGGAAGCCAACAAGCTGTTGAAGCCCTATCTGCGCAAGGGCTGGGACTTCCATCCGGTGAAGCTCACCAGTTAACGGAGTCCTCAAGCAAATGGAAAGGCCCCCTGGGTTTTCTCAGGGGGCCTGATCTTTTGGTGCGGATGAGAGGACTTGAACCTCCACGGGATAACCCCACTACGACCTCA
>CAYWST010000689.1:0-1818 GCA_964461075.1 uncultured Solibacteraceae bacterium
TCGAACAGCGCGTCATGGGCCTCATCCTGGCGCTCCGCAAGCGCGCGGCCGCGCAGCCGAAGCCGCGCTGACGTCGAGGCCGACGAACCATCATCGGGCCCGGCGGCCTCCACACTGGCTTAATCCTTCCTCCTCGTTGGAAGTTCCTGAATCTGCCTGTCGATATCCTGGGCCAAGGCTTCACACATGTGGATCAAGCCTTGATCGGATACGGGGCGCGCCGATTTGTCATTCTTCCAAACTTCTATGGACCCGGAACAATTGATCCGCACAAACGCGTTTCTCCTGGTGAACAGGAGGGCTGGAGAACCCTTCCCAGGGCCTCTCGCCGACCAGTCCCCGAGTGGTACGCCCGAAAAAGTGCCGTCCGGGAACCTCACTGACAGCCATGAAATGTACATGGCCGCAGCGCGCCCTGCGTCCTGGATTCCGTCGAAGAGACGGATGTGAATCTCAGCGCTGTTATAGAGTCTGGAATGCTCGTCCTCCCGGACGATGTCTTGGACGGATTCGTACAATTTCAGGATCGGACCATCATCCGTTGATTTCGTGCTTCGCGGCCCGAAACGGCGCCGCAGCCAGTCGAGAAGCGGCCGAAGAGTTTCGAAGTCTTCGCGGGCTTCGGCCTGGAGCTTTCTATTCCGTTCGCTGAGTCCGCGGCCGTTCATGATTCGTTCGACGATCTTCTCGTCGTAGTACTTCGGCGCCTCTTTCGGTGCTTCCTGGGCGAACGCCGCCGCCGATAGTGCAATCAAGCAGAATGTCTTTCTACTCATCGCCTTCCTCTTTCGGCGCTCGCACCAGCAAATCGTCGATGTTGCGCGCCAGTTCCTCGCACCGCTGTCGTAGTGTGGCGTCGCGGATCCACCGATCGTTCCGGTCGCGTCTCGACACCTCATATGGCCCGGCGTAACTCACCCGGACGAATGTGTTGTTTCGAATGAATACTAAGCACACGCCATCTGAGCCGCCGTCCCAGCTCCCCGTCCAATCTCCAATGGGCGCGCCTGAGAAGGAGGCATTGGCAAACCTGATCGGAACGTTGAACAAGTACATTGCCGCCGCGTCTCCGGCGGCTTCCCGGCAGTCCCCAAGAGAGATCGACACCTCGATTTGATACGCGACTCGAAGCTCTTCATCCTCCCTCAATGTCACCGAAATCTCTCTGGCGAAGGATCCGAGAGGTTTTGCCTCGTGCTTTCGACGGCGGAGTTTGTATCGCTCCACGAGCCAATCGTCAACAGTAACCAGATTGTCGATTCTGCTTCCCTTATTCCCCTTGAATGGCGCCAGCGCATCCAGAATCCCATGGTTCTTTTGGACGGCATCGAGAATCTTTCTTGGCATCGAGTAGGGTTTGCGTTCTTCTTGCGCGCCGGCGACGAGGGTCGCCACGAGAGCGAACGCAGTGATCTGGGCTGTCATGTTAGTCCCTTCGAGCCTGCTGTATCCCATGGATCGATACGATCGGCCGGCCCCGCGGGGTGCCGGCCTCCGATTCGGCAATCGTCACTCCCTCTGCTTCGTCGGAAGTTCCTGAATCTGCTTGTCGATATCGCGTGCCAGGCCCTCACACAGATCAATGACTCCGGCATCGGCGACGCCCCGGAACGTCTTCTCGCTCTTTCGCAATTCAACGGCGGGTTGGCAAGTCAATTTGACAAATGCATTCCCCCTCGTAAACATTAGGGCTGGCCGCGGCCCCCATAAGTTCTTCATGGCCCAATCCCCAAGCGGCATACCCGAGAAAGTTCCGTCCTGGTACAGAACGGGGATGAGGCTCAGTTGGATAGCCGCGGTCAGTCCGGCTTCCTCAAT
>CAYWST010000690.1:0-1814 GCA_964461075.1 uncultured Solibacteraceae bacterium
GATGGGCGTACCGGACTGAAGCGATGTCACGCCGTTGACGATCCAGCCGCCGAAGGCGTAATCCGTGAAGCCGCCCCCGGTCATCCAGCGCCTCCCTTTGCCGAACGGCAATTCCCATTGATAGTTGAACGTCAGGTTATGCGGCAGATGGAGTGACGAGATCGACTTGTCAAGATCCCGCCGGTTGTTGTTTGTGAAACCGGGGTTCTGATCACCCAGGAATCCCGCGACCGAGGAGAAGTCGTCGATCATTTTGGACCAGGTGTATGCGACCAGGAACTGAAGGCCCCCGGCGTAACGCTTCCTGAACTTGGTCTGCAGCGCATGGTAGGAGGAATGCGCCAGCGTTCCCCAGGACTGGGTCAGGCCGGTGAGCCAGGGCCGCGGCAGCAGCAGTTGGCCGTAGGTTGTTGTCGCGCGTCCGATGGAACTGGCCGCCGGCAGGATGCCGAAGAACGGATTGGCCACCACGCGGTTCAGTTCGTTGCCAAGAGCGAGGTATTGATCGGGCAGTTGATTGAAGCCTGCGTTGGCCTGCAGTTTGACGCCGGTGTTGCCCGCGTAGGCGACGTCGAGCAGCATGTTGTCGGGAAGCTGATACTGAAGATTGCCGTTCCACTGCACCGAGTAAGGAACCCGGTCATAGCGGAAGTTGCCCGTAATTCCCTGCCCCACGAATGTTAGCAGCCCGTCGGCGCCGTTCTTAGGCGGAATGAATCCGTCCGGGAAAGGATTGGAGATGGTCGTGTAGGGCGTTCTGCCGCCGTCGATCGAAGAGGTGTAGGGCGTATTCGAGTTGAAGCTGATCCCGCCGGCGTTCGTCGCGTTTGGACCGATGCCGGTCGTCGGTGCGTAGAAGAAGCCCACCCCGGAGCGGAAAACCAGATTCTG
Organism: uncultured Solibacteraceae bacterium; assembly: GCA_964461075.1. GTDB lineage: Bacteria > Acidobacteriota > Terriglobia > Bryobacterales > Bryobacteraceae > JACADU01. Next base: position 892 of record CAYWST010000690.1, read on the forward strand.
GGTAATCTTGTAGGCTAGGCCAATGCGCGGGGCGAAGTTGTTCAGATCGAAATCCTTGATGCCGCGAGGCGCGCCAGGCGTGCGGGAACCGGCGAACACGATCCCGCCGTAGAACGGCCCCATTCCCGGAACGGTCAGCGGGATTTGCGCGTCCGGATCAAACCACGAAGCGCGGTCGAACCTCTCGGTTTGCGGATGATCCACGTCCCAGCGCAGCCCAAGGTTCAGCGTCAGGCGATCATTGACGCGCCAGTCGTCCTGGATGTAGAGCGCGGTGTATTTCACCTGCAAGGCAAGCGCGGGTTCCGTCTGAATCTGCCCGCTGCTGGCCAGACCGAGCAGCATGGATGCGATTGCGTCGCCGCCGCCCGTCTGGTTGAAGACGCGGCGAGTGAAGCCGTCGTTGAAAGTGTAGTTGCCGGACGGATTGTTCGGGCGGAAGTTGGAAACTCTGTTGAGGCGGTGAGTTCCTCCGAACTTGATCGTGTGGCTTCCGAAGAGGCGGCTCGCGTCTCCGGTCCAGGTATGCGTCTCAAACTTGTTGCCAATGATGTAACTTCCTTCGGGCCCCAATTGGCTGTATCCGCTGACGGAAACCGTCGGAAAGAGGTAGAACTGCGCGACCGCGTCGACGTATGCGGGGAATCCCAGTTCGCTTGGCTTGGGCGTCCGGCCCTCAAGCGGCGCGCGGGGATTGGTGTGGTAGGCGTAGCCCGCGTTGCCATGGATCACCCACCCTTTCCAGATCAAGGTGTCGTCGATCGTGGCGCTGTTGTTATTGACGCCGTCCCATCCGGGATTCGGCGAGGCGATCGTGTTGTATTGGTCCGCCTGCGTGTTGGTCGCGTAATCTCGCGAGAACCTGCCGAAGATGTTGTGGTTGTCGCTGAAGCGGTGATCGATTCTCGTCGAGATCACGTTCC
>CAYWST010000691.1:0-1791 GCA_964461075.1 uncultured Solibacteraceae bacterium
GATGGAAGCCGTGCTCGCCGCCTGGCTCGCTTACCGCGACGGCGTCGCCAAGAGATCCCTCACCTACGAGTCCACCACCCTCGAACCCCTCTTCGAAGCCATCATCAAGCACATTCCTCCCGCCATCGGCGATCCCGACGCCATCCTCCAGTTCCAGGTCGCCAACCTCGACTACTCCGATTACCTCGGCCGGATCGCCATCGGCCGCGTCTTCCAGGGCACCCTCAAACAGGGCGACGAAGTCAGCGTCTGCAAGCTCGACGGCTCCATCCAAAAAACAAAAATCACGCGCATGTACTCCTTCGAGGGGCTCAAGCGCGTCGAGGAGACCATCGCCACGCCCGGCGACGTCCTTGCCATCTCCGGCGTCGAAGGCATCTTCATCGGCGAAACCGTCTCCCACCCCGACACCCCCATGCCGATGCCCAAAATCCGCATCGACGAGCCCACCATCGCCATGCTGTTCACGGTGAACACTTCCCCGTTCGCCGGCCGGGAAGGCCACCTCGTCACCAGCCGCAATCTCCGCGACCGCCTCGACCGCGAACTCCTCACCAACGTCAGCCTCCGCGTCGAAGAGGCCGGCGGGCCCGACGCCTTCAAGGTCATGGGCCGCGGCGAGCTCCAACTCGCCATCCTCATCGAAATGATGCGCCGCGAAGGCTACGAGCTCATGGTCGGCAAACCCACCATCCTCACTCGCGAAATCGATGGCAAGCTCCATGAGCCGCTCGAGCTCCTCGTCGTCGACGTCCCCGAAAACTACGTCGGCGTCGTCATCGAAAAGCTCGGCATCCGCAAGGGCAAAATGTCGAAAATGGTCAACCACGGCAGCGGCCGCGCGCGCCTCGAGTTTCTCGTCCCCTCCCGCGGCCTGATCGGCCTCCGAAGCGAGATGCTCACCGATACCAAGGGCACCGCCATCGTCAATTCCCTCTTCCACGGCTACATCGAATGGCAGGGCGAGATCCCCATGCGCCTCACTGGAGCCCTCGTCGCCGACCGCCCCGGCGTCGCCACCTCCTACGCCATCTACAACCTCCAGGAACGCGGCGAGATCTTCATCGCGCCCGGCGCCGAAGTCTATGAGGGCATGATCGTCGGCGAAAACTCCCGCGCCGACGACCTCAACGTCAACATCGTCAAGGAAAAGAAGCTCACCAATATGCGCGCCTCCACATCGGACGAAGCCATCCGCCTCGTTCCCCCGCGCATCCTCAACCTCGAGCAGGCCATCGAGTTCATCGACGACGCTGAGTTCGTCGAAGTCACCCCCAAGTCCATCCGCCTCCGCAAGAAAATCCTCAAGGCCAACCAGCGCTGATATGACGCCGGCAGTGCGGATCTCCTGGAAGCCTCTGGCCTTCCTCGCGCCTGCCGTCTGTCTCTTCATCCTCCTCGCCGGAGACGGCCTCTTCGCCGGCCTCTTCCCCGACGAGGTGATGAACATCTACGGCTATTGGAGCAAGCCCTGGTCCACGCTCCTCCTGGACAACCTGCTCATCTTGAACGGCGCCTACCGCCCCGCCGGCGCGCTCTTCTACCGCTCCCTGTTCGACGCCTTCGGCTTCAATCCCCTCCCCTATCGCGCTGTCTGCTTCGCCCTCCTCGCCGCCAACCTGCTCCTCGTCTTCCTCCTCGCCCGCCGCCTCTCCAGCTCGCTTCTCGCCGCTTCCCTCGCCGCGACCCTCTTCTCTTACAACGCCTTCTTCTCCGACCTCTACTACTCTTCAGGCACAATCTACGATCTGCTCTGCTTCGCTTTCTGCGCCGCCGCCCTTCTTCTCTACT
>CAYWST010000692.1:0-1781 GCA_964461075.1 uncultured Solibacteraceae bacterium
GCGCTTGTGTGGAGGTCATAGTGTCCAAGAGGGTGCCCCGATCGGAAGGGGTTTAGAACCACCCAACACCAAAATTGTCGTCATGATCACCTCGTCCGAGAGGGTGCCCCGATCGGAAAGGGTTTAGAACCCAATAGGTCGCGATAGCACGTAACGCCTCTGAAATACTGTCCAAGAGGGTGCCCCGATCGGAAGGGGTTTAGAACGGGTGTGGAAATCGGTCATGAGTCCAAACCTCCTAGTCCACGAGGGTACCCCGACCAGAGGGAATTTGGAACGTACGTGACTGGAATTCAGAGCGGTCACAAAACTTAAAATCTCTTTCTCCTTCCCAGTCAACGCCCTCGCCGCCCCGGGGCCTTCCCGCCGCCGGTCTGCTCGTATTTCGGAAATCGGCGGGCGATCAGCGCAGCCGCCGGAAAGGAAGGAGGCGAGTTCGCCAAAAACTGCGAACGAACCCAACCCAACCCAACCCAGAGGAGCTCACGCGCCGCACGTCCGCGGTGCGCCGCCGTTCTGTGTCATCATGAGGGTCGAATGAAGGTCGTCGTCACCGAGCGCGATATCCCCGCCGCCGGCGAGATCCGCGTCCCCCCACGGTCCATCGTGACCGATTCGGCGCGCGAAGCCGCCGCGCTTCGCGGCGTCCGCATCGTCGAGGTTTCCGAAGACGACTACTCCCGCCTCGCGCCCCCTGAAAAAACCGTCGCTCTCGGCGCCGACCACGGCGGTTTCGCCCTCAAAACACGCCTCACATCCGTCCTCGAAGAGCTCGGCTGGGCCGTTCGCGACGTGGGCGTCCACGAAGAGAAATCCGTCGATTACCCCGACATCGCCCACGCTGTCGCCGAACTCGTCGCCGGCGGCAAGGCCGCTCTTGGCGTCATCGCCGACGGAGCCGGAATCGGCAGCGCCATGGCCGCCAACAAGGTCCCCGGCGTCCGCGCGGCCCTGTGCTACGATAAAGCTTCCGCGCGCAACAGCCGCGAGCACAACGCCGCCAACGTCCTCACTCTCGGCGGTCGCCTCCTGACAGAGACCCAGGCCGAAGAGGTCTTGCGGACGTGGCTCGCGACTCCGTTCGCCGGCGGCCGCCATCAGGCTCGAATTGACAAAATTTCCGCTATTGAACGGCGATATTTATCGTGGAAACCCTCGGAATCGACCAGTTAGCCGCCGAAATCGGGGAAATGATTCTCGCCGCGCGCGGCCTGGTCCCGCTCGGAGATGAGTCGAATTTCCGCGTCGCCACCGCTGCGTCCAACGCCCGCTGGACCCCCCGCGAGGCCGCCGCGCTCATCGACCACACCATCCTCCGCCCCGACGCCACCCGCGACGATATCCTCAAACTCTGCGCCGAAGCCCGCGATTTCTCCTTCGCGAGCGTCTGCGTCAACCCTTATTGGGTCCCCACCGCCGCCGCCGCCCTCCGCGGCTCCTCCATCCCCGTCTGCACCGTCAACGGGTTCCCCTTCGGCATGACCTCCACCCCCGCCAAAGTCGCCGAAGCCGAGATCTCCATCCGCACCGGAGCCCGCGAGGTCGACATGGTCCTGAACGTTGGAGCCATGAAGAGCGGCGACATCGACACCGTCAAACTCGACATCCAGGCCATGGCAGAATGCTGCCACCGCGGCGGCGCCATCCTCAAGGTCATCCTCGAAACCGCGCTCCTCACCGACAACGAAAAGGCGGTCGCCTGCGTCCTCGCCAAAATGGCCGGCGCGGACTTCGTCAAAACCTCGACCGGCTTCGCCAAATCCGGCGCCACGGCCAAAGAC
>CAYWST010000693.1:0-1761 GCA_964461075.1 uncultured Solibacteraceae bacterium
GTGACATCATGCCGGACACAGGAGGGGCCAGGAAGTTGCGATGGAGAGCGGAGGGGCGTGGCAAGCGCGGCGGAGTGCGGGTGGTTTACTACTACCACAACGAGTCGATTCCGCTGTTTCTGCTTAGTGTCTTCGCGAAGAACGAGAAGGCGAACTTGACCCGGGCGGAACGGAACGAGATGAAGGCACTGCTGCCCCGCTTGGTTGCGGGCTATCAAAAGAGGATGACGAAATGAAGAACACTCGCGCAGTTAGGCAGCGGAAGCCGCGCCCCGTCAGCCGCATGGTTGCCAGCCTACGGGAGGCTGTGGACTGGGTCGAAGGGAAAGACGTGCCGGTGCGCGTCACCACGGTGGAGGTTCCCACCGTCGACGTACGCTCAACCAGGAAACGGCTGGGGTTGAGTCAAGCGGCGTTCGCCGCGAGATTCGGCTTCCAGCCGGCAACACTGAGGAATTGGGAGCAGGGCAGAACGCGGCCGGATGGGCCCGCGCGCGTGCTGCTGGCCGTGATTGCGCGGCACCCTGAGGCCGTTGAGGACGCCCTCCGAAGGCCGGGGGGGTGAGGACCACTCCGCTACGCGGCCTCCTTCGCCGGGCGATAATCCTCGGCGCGGGGGAGGGTCACAGTTCCCCATTGGGCATTTCGCACCCCCATGAGGATCGGTTGCAGGCCGAACAGCCCGCTCCATCAGAGGAGAGGTTTCGCGCGGATGAGGTGCAGCAGGCGGCAGTTCTGCAGCACCTGGCTGTTGCAGGCGAAGCTATCAATCGCCTGTCGCCGGAACTCAGACGGCGACACCCAAGAGTAGCCTGGCAACCGATCTGGCCGTGCAGCACAGAATGGTATACCCCTTCTTGGCCGAAACCGCTGTCCGCTTCGGTGCTGGGGGCTTCCAGTTGCGAGGACTTAGCCGTTTCGGCCGGAAGTCGGGGATAATAGACTCGATAGCCATGAGCCCCACGGTCCATCTCGGTGATGCGAAGGTCGATGCCGTCAAACTGGCGGACCTGTGCCAGCGATTCGGCGTCAGGGAGCTTTCGCTATTTGGGTCCGCGGTGCGCGGCGAATTGGGGCCCGACAGTGACATCGACGTATTGGTTGAGTTTGATCCCGCGGCACGCATTGGGATTGTCAAGTTCGAGTCGCTCGTTGAAGGCCTTGAAGCCTTGGTTGGACGCAAGATAGACCTGGTGACAAAGCGCGGTCTGAAACCGTGGGTCCGTCTGGAAGTTCTCAGAGAGGCCCGTGTCGTTTATGCGGCATGAGGCCTCATTCCTGCAAGACATCCTTAGCGCCTGCAAGAAGATTGAAGCCATCACCGCCAGCACGACAGAGGAGAGATTCCTCGCTGATGAGGTCCTGCCCGCAGCAGTTCTGCATCACCTGACCGTCATAGGCGAAGCCATCAACCGCCTGTCGCCGGAACTCAGGGCACGGCACCCAGGAGTACCGTGGCAACAGATCGTGGCCGTCCGCCACAGGATCGTTCACGCCTACTTCGATTTGGACTGGCAAATTCTGTGGAACGCCGCCATGGACGATGTCCCACGGTTGTGGGAGCAGGCCAGCCGGATACTCGAAACTGAATTTCCGGAATCGATTTCCGAATGAGCCGCTAGTCGGTTGCGAGCCTGATCTCCATCGAACGCGCCTTGCCCACCCGGGCGAATTGCCGCGAGTATTCGAAGGTCGTGGCTGCCTTCTAGCCCGGATTTCTCATCAGGGGGGTAGCAAAAAGCCGCTCCATCTGGCATAAAC
>CAYWST010000694.1:0-1758 GCA_964461075.1 uncultured Solibacteraceae bacterium
TGGCGGCAGTAGCAGGTGCAGGAATCGGTGACCTCAAAGCTGACGACGATGGGGCGCTCGGCGATCCAGTTCAGGGAGCCCTGACCGATGATGCGGAGCGACTGGCTCAACGGCACTTTGCGCATGGAACTTATAGGGTACCAAAGAGTCTGAATATCAGCAAAGCCGCCGCTCAGCCCCGATCCCGACGCTCGAAATACTTCCGGTTGATCCAGAGGGCGACATTCACGAGTGCGATGAGGACCGGCACTTCGACCAGCGGGCCGATGACGGCTGCAAACGCCGCCCCGTGATGGATGCCGAAGGTGGCGATCGCGACGGCGATGGCGAGTTCGAAGTTGTTCGAGGCGGCCGTGAAAGAGAGCGTGGCGGCTTCTGCGTAACGGGCGCCGACGCCCCTGCTCATCCAGAAGGACGCGAAGAACATGAGCACGAAGTAGACCGTCAATGGAATCGCCACGCGCACTACATCCAGAGGGAGCTGCACGATCATCTCGCCCTTGAGCGAGAACATCACCACGATGGTGAACAACAGCGAGATGAGCGTGATGGGGCTGATCTTCGGGATGAACTTTGAGTCGTACCACGGCTTGCCCTTCGCCTTGACCAAAGTGAAGCGCGTGATCATGCCGGCCAGGAATGGAATGCCGAGGTAAATAAAGACGCTCCTGGCGATCTCGGCCATGGAGATGTCGACGTTGACCGCCTTGAGGCCGAGCCAGGAGGGAACCACTGCGAGGAAGAAGTAGGAATAGGCGGAAAAGAACAGGACCTGAAAGATGGAGTTGAATGCCACCAGACCGGCGGCGTACTCGCGGTCGCCGCGCGCGAGATCGTTCCAGACAATCACCATGGCGATGCAACGCGCCAGCCCGATCAGAATCAGGCCGGTCATGTACTCCGGCTTGTCCCTGAGGAAAAGAACCGCCAGCGCGAACATCAGCACCGGCCCCACCAGCCAGTTCTGAATCAGCGAGAGCAAGAGAACGCGGCGGTGCTGAAAGACGCGGCCGAGTTCCTCGTACTTCACCTTGGCCAATGGCGGGTACATCATCAGGATCAGACCGATGGCGATGGGAATGGACGTCGTTCCGACGCTGAAGCGGTCGAGAAAAGGAACGATGCCGGGGAATGCATAACCCGCGCCGACGCCGAGCGCCATGGCGGCGAAGATCCACAGGGTGAGGTAGCGGTCGAGGAAGGACAGCCGCGGTGTTGCTGGGTTGGTCATGATCGGGCCCTAAACTTCTACAATACTCGAACTACCGAATGATGCCAAGCGGTTCGCGCCGGCTCAGCAACATCCTGCCGGCCTGGACGAAGAGCAGCAGGGCTGCCAGGAAGACGGCGGCGTCGAAGATGGTGTAGGTGAGCCACCAGAGGTTGAGAAGCATGAGCGCGCCGGAGACAATGGAGATCCCGAGGACGGTCTGGATCGTCCTTTGCATTGCTCTGCCCGTTGAAAGAACAGCCATCAAGGCAGCGAGGCCAAGAACGAAGGCCGAGATCCAGAAGTGGTTCGCGTCGAGCGTAAACCTGTCGAAGGTCATGTAGGAGAGCAGCCGGGGCGGCGCGAGGGTGGCGGCGAACGCGCACAATCCAACAACGGCGGTCCACCAGCCAGCCTGGCGAGGTTGAGCGGAATCCGCCGGCGCCAGGCGCGCGACAATGGAACGAACTGCGAGGGCCAAAGCCGAGATTGCGAGAAGGCAAAGCGCAAGGTAGAGCGCGGGCTTGAGCGCGCCTTCGCGCAGCGCA
>CAYWST010000695.1:0-1756 GCA_964461075.1 uncultured Solibacteraceae bacterium
AGACCCAGACGCCGCTGGCGTTCACGCAGCTCCGGCCGCCGTTGTCGGCGATCGAACGCGCCATGAGATCCACGTATTGCGGCCAGTGATCGACTTCGTCGTCGCCGAGCACGAGCTTGGAGTATCCCGGGCCGTGCAGTTCAATGCGGGGATCGTTGGCCCAGCGCTTGACGGCGCCGATATCGCCGAACAACATGCCGCGGCCGCAGGAGCGGAGAATTTCAGCGGCGCCCGCGTGATCGGTGGGATAGAAGCAGAACGCCTCGGGAGGACAGCCGGCGGCGATGAAGGCCTGAATGATTCTGTAAGGGGTCCAGGGCTCGGCGCTGCCGGGCTTCAGGACGAGCGGCATCCTGAGAGCGATGGAGGGCGCCCACAGCGAGTGAACGCCGGGCGAGTTGTTCGGAAGCACGATGCCAAGAGCCTGAGCGCGCGGGAAGAAGCTGATGGGGCGATCGCCTGGCGCAAAACCCTCGTCGAGCACGCGGAGGTCGAGCCCCCGCGTGAGACCGTTGAGGACGGCCTCGATGTTGGAGAACATGGCATGAATGCGGCCCATATTGCGGCGCACCAGGGACCAGGGCATCCCCGTCGTCGCCGAGAGCTGACGGACGTAGGTTTCCGGATCCTGGGAGGTATCGCCGCATGGAAGGGTGGCGTTCAGGAAGAGGTCGCCGGCGCGGGCCGAGATGTCGATCAGCTCGCGCGTCGAGAATCCCGAGAGGGCTTTGCGGGGGCCGTCCTGATGCAGCAGGTCCCGGCGGACGAGGCCGACGTTTGCCTGGCTCACTTCGGCGATGGTCTCTCCGGTCTTGTGATGCACCGCGGGGGCGGTGTCCATGCTGATGTAGGGAACGCCATGGCGCAGCAGGGGAAGCCGGATCATCAGTACACCCCCTCAACCACCTGCTTCTCGAGCTTCTGGAAGGGGCGGACGTTCTTCACGCCGTCCCAGGGATACTTCTCGTAGGGCGGTTCCCGCTCGGCTTCATCGCGTTCGAGGAATCGCGGCATGAAGAACTCGCGGGTGAGCGTGGTGAGGCGGACGCGCCCGGTCGCCCCGTAGGGAACCACTTCGTTCGGAGAGTCCGGGTTGACGATCTCGATCATGGCGCGCGGCGAGGGCGGGTAGTAGACGATGGCGTAGCCCTCTTCTTTGCGCACGGGGCGATGCGTGGCAAGACCCATCAGCGTGTTGCCATAAGTAGGGGCGAAGTAGATGCCTTCGAGCAGTTCTTCGATAGCGAAGCGGCACCACTGTGGGGTCATCTCGGTCCCGCCGCAGAAGATGCCGGTAATGCCCATTTTCTTGAGCGAGACTTTTTCGCAAAGCGCCTCGAGCAGCTTGGGCGTGGTGAACATGCACCGGATGTTGTCGTGCGCCTTGAGGATGGTCAGAGCCTGATCGATGACGTGGCGCTTGTAATGTTCGACTTCTTCCATGGCGCCGCGCTTGATGAGCTTGATCACCCAGCGGGGGTCGAGATCGACCGAGAAGCAGATTCCGCCGCGGTGCTGCGCGAGATGCTCGACGGCGAGGCGGAGGCGGCGGGGACCGCTGGGGCCGATGTGAATCCAGTCCGAGCCGGGCGGGAACGCGTCGTCGGGCAGCGTCTCGCTGAAGAGCGAGTAGTCGATGCGGAAGTCCTCGCTCGAAATCCGGGACTTGGGCACGCCGGTGGAGCCGCCGGTTTCGAAGACGTAGATGGGCTTACCGGCCAGGCCCCTTGGAATCCAGCGCTGTACAGGGCCGCCG
>CAYWST010000696.1:0-1744 GCA_964461075.1 uncultured Solibacteraceae bacterium
TGCCGGTGGTCACGCCGCTGCCGGCGCATGGCGCCGGATAGGTGTACTCGACCTTGTAGCTGTGGCCGTTGCCTACGGGCAGGTTCATCGTGTAGGCGCCGTTCATGGCGATCGAGCTTCCCGAATCCAGGACCGCGCCCGCCGCATTGTAAGCCGTCACGCGATAGTTGTTGCACTTCTGGTTCGATTCCCCGAACGCATTTTTGTAGCGGCGAAACACCTCAAACAGGACTTCAGCCTTCTGCGTAGGCGCCGTATCGGGCGCGATCGTGATCGAGGTGGACGCCCGCAGAGTCTCCGCCCCGAAGGACACCGTCACGGCGGCGGTATGGTCGCCGGCGGCGGTGAAGGTGTGCCTGACGTTTCTGCCGCGGATGGTTTTTCCTTGAATCGTCCATTCGTAATCGGCGGTGGAAGGAATATTGACGTTCTTCGTGCCGAACTCGTAGGTTCCGCCGATCACGCCTTTGAAGCCTTGATAGGTAGGCGTCACCGAGACTGCGGCCGGCGCGGGTTCGGCGACGATTCTCAGATCGCGGCGTCCGTTCCACGCGCCCGTTGCGGCTCGATTCACCGCCCCTAGCAAAACGACCGCGCGCTGCGTTTTCAGCAATTGAGCGTCCGGCAACAGCAGTTCGCCTTTGCCGTCAATGGAGCCGAGCTGTTCGGACTGGCCGGCGGAGAAACGCCATGCGTGAAGCTCGACGTCATCGGCGGGCGGATCGAATCGGACACGGGTGACGATCTGGTCCGTCCAGTCGGGAAGATTCGGACTGAGATACTTGAGAGCGAAAGGACGCATGGAAAGCTCCGGCGCCTGCTTCCACTCGAACTCATAACGCGTCTCAGAGGCCTTGGGGAACGCGGGCAAGCCGTCGGGCGCCTCCACGGTGAGATCGGGACCGGCGGGAAACTTCCGGCCCGGGTAGATCTCGCCGGCGTAATAAAGTCGGCCGAATTCGGCCCAGGCGCCGGCAAGCTCCTTGACGCCGCCCGCCTGCGCCGCCAAAGCGTCCAGGGGAGAAGAGCCGGGGTCACGCGCCGACAGCAGACCAGGCAGCCGCTCCGGGTTGTTCCGGAAGAACGTGGTGAGAAACATGGAGGCGCCGTAGCCGTGCTCCTGATCGGAAGCGTCGCCGGGAGGCGCGGTCAATCCGCGGAGGATGAAGCTGCGGTAGTTGTCGCTCTGATTGCTGCCGTTGCCGCACTTCGGACAGACGGTCGTTGGAATGTATCCAGGCTGCCCGGCGGCAAGGGGCTCGAACCATGTGCTGAGCGCCTCATCCAGCCAGTACCAGGGAAAGGTGGAGCGCAGCCCGGCGCCGCGAGGCGCGTTTCCGCCGTGGCGGGCCTGTACAAGGTGCATCAGTTCGTGGCCGATGGTCTCTCCATAGGAGGAGACATCATCGACGGTGCTGAATTTGCGGGTGTTGTACTGAAGCGTCTCCCCGTCGGCGAGACCGAAGACGGTGTCGCCTAGATCCTTCAGATACACGGGGACCGGCGGTGTCAGTCCTCTGAGGACATCGATCCGGTAGGGATCGCCCGACAGCGCATCCGCCGCGCGTTCAAGCAACTGGCCCACCGCCCCGGCCACATTGTATTCCTGAGCGTAGTAGATCTCGAATCGCCCGCTTGAAGTCGTGGCGGAATGGTAGCCGCGAACCAACCACAAGGCGACAGTTGATGTGTCCTTCAGCCCCAGCTTGCGCGCCCAGCGCCCTCGCATGCGCCTGGGGGCCCC
>CAYWST010000697.1:0-1741 GCA_964461075.1 uncultured Solibacteraceae bacterium
CCTTCTGCCAGACCAGCGCAGCTAGGTGGTCGGTTCGTTCGGCCAGCCGCCGCGCCTGCTGGCTGGAGCGGCGGCCTTGGGTATGGGGCATCATGGGTTGTCGCTCTCCATGTGGAGGGACAACGGTTCGGGCTATAATCACCTCAGCCCGCCCGCTGCCGGCTCAGTGGGTTGGGTTAGAGCCGCCTGAGTGCTTGCATCACCAAGGCGGCTCGACTCTTTTAGGCATCGCCCAGCGCGTCAAGCCACCTGTAGATTGGGCGGCTCGCCGATCACCGCAACTGAGCGCGCGACCGTCACCACAATCCCCAGGCGTTCGAACCAGTTGTCGATGGTGGGCTGGCTGACGTTGAGGGCCTTGGCGACCGCATACTGGCTGCCCAGCTCGTTGTATTTCTCGACCAGGATTTCGCGGATGTCCCGGCCGCCGTGGGCCTGCTCAAGCGCGAACATTTCTTTGGTCTTGTAGACAGGCGGGAGGGGCTTGGACTTCATGTGAATCTGAATCTCCTTGGCGGATGGTCCCAGAGAGAAATAAATGATGTCTGTAGACATCACTATAAAAGAGTTTTCGTCCGAAGTCAATAGGGAATTATTGATGTCTATAAACATCGCTACTTAGAGGCATAATGATTTTCGTGACGGAAACACTACAGGGCGAGATGCCCCCGGAGTTTTGGGATTACTTTGACGGGAAGCGCCAGGCGCTTGGCTGGAGCGACCGCCAGGTTGCGACCAAGGCAGGCATTTCCAATTCCGTCATCAGCAAGGCTCGCACTGGCGAGCAGGCGATCAAGCATGAAGCATTAATTAAGATCGCGTTAGCATTTGACGATCCGCCGGAGATGGTTTTGCGGCTGGCCGGTCTGATTCCCCAAAAAAAGTCCTATCGCCCCGACGCAGATGAATGGGCATCATTGATTGAGAACGAGGATCCCGATACTGTGCGGGCATGGATTGCAGCGATCCGGGCGATGAAGCAAAGCCGAAAGGCGGAGAGACGTGGGGCGAAAGGTTGAACCCGATCTAGCAATTGAATGGCAGCAATTACTGACGGAACTGGATGACGAGGAGTGTGTTTGGGCATACCAGTACGTGATGTTTCAGAAGGGGGCTTACCGGCCTGCCAGGAAGAGATTCTCTGTGGTTCGGTTATGGATAGAAACACACTCTGACATTCGCGAGGGTCCTCACATAATCCCAGAGCGGCGCAACTTTCAACTGTTCCCACTGCCCGCCATGCGGCGCAGGGGAGATGAGCGTTATCGGGTGAGTTTCCTCCAGCGTTTCGGAGACTCGCTGAAATCGGGAAGTCGTCACGATCCTTACACTTGGTCCGGCTTGGCGGGTCTGGGCCTGCTGGAACTGACTCGGCCCCATGCCCAAGCGTTTGCCCTTCATCTGGCCCAGGACACTGACGGGGTATTTGGACCCTTGGCGGGTCTGGCCGTGCTTGCGGTCTTTGTGTGCGGGGCGCTGGCCTGCGGCTATTGCGCTGTTCAGAGCATACGAATTCACTTCGGAGGCATTTTAGCGCGGAGAGGCTGAAGCTGGGGGCAGAAGTTGATTGCCAAGCGCCGCCCCTCTCGGGTAAAGCAAGCTGCCATTACCACGGAAGTGTTGCATGAAGATCCGCAAGCCGCGCATCACTATCGGCAAGAAAGGCGTTGGCCTCTCGAATATCGGCGCAAGCGTGGGTGGGAAAAACGCTCGCGTCAACATCTGACGCAAGGGATTGAGT
>CAYWST010000698.1:0-1734 GCA_964461075.1 uncultured Solibacteraceae bacterium
CTGTCATCGTTCAGGACCTTGCCGCTCTTCGCCTCGCCCGCGAGATCGCACCCGACCTCGAACTCCACGCCAGCACGCAGATGAGCGTGACCGACGCCGCCGGAGCGCGCCTCGCTTCAGACCTCGGCGCCAGCCGCGTCACCCTCGCCCGCGAACTTTCACTCAAGGAAATCGCCGCTATCGCCGCCTCCGTGGATGTCGAACTCGAAGTCTTCGTTCACGGCGCGCTCTGTGTCGCTTACTCTGGACAGTGCCTCTCCTCAGAAGCCTGGGGCGGGCGCAGCGCCAATCGAGGCCAGTGCGCGCAGGCTTGTCGCCTGCCCTACGACATGTTTGTCGACGGTGTGCTCACGCCCCTCGCCGACGCGCGTTACCTCCTCTCTCCCGGCGATCTCTATGCGCTTCGCCAGGTCCCCGAGCTGATCGAAATCGGCGTCGCCGCCATGAAGATCGAAGGCCGCTACAAGGACGCCGAATACGTCGCTGCCGCCACCAGCGCCTACCGCAAGGCGGTCGATGAAGCCTGGGCCGGCCGCGATCTCTCCATCACGCCGCGCGAAGAACTCGACCTTGAACAGGTTTACTCCCGCGGCATGGGCCCCTTCTTCCTCACCGGCACGAATCATCAGGCCGTCGTCCGCGGACGCGCCCCGCGCCATCGCGGCGTGCTCATTGGCGTCCTCCGCCGCCTCACGCCGGCCGGCGTCGTCATCGAGCCCGCTCCCGCGCATTCGATCTCTCCGCTCAAGCCCGGCGACGGCGTCGTCTTCGACTCCAGCGATTGGCGCTCCCCGCAGGAAGACGAGGAAGGCGGCCGCGTCTTCTCTGTCACCGATGCCGCAGGTAGCCTTCATATCGAGTTCGGCAACCGCGCCATCGACTTCTCCCGCATCCGCCCCGGCGACTTGCTCTGGCGCACCGACGATCCCGCACTCTCCAAGCGGCTGGCGGAACATTCCGCTGCGGCAAACCCGCATCGCAAACAACCCGTCACTGTCTCGCTGAACGCTCGTCCTGGCAAGCCCCTCCAACTCACCTGGCGGATCACAGCCCGCCCCGAAATCGAAGCCACCGTCGAATCGCCGGAGCCCCTCCCGCCTGCCGCCAACCGCGGCCTCTCGCCTGAGTTCGCCCGGCAGCAACTCGAACGGCTCGGCAATAGCCCGTACGAACTCGCTGATCTCGACGCCCGCATCGAAGGACTCCCCTTTGTCCCCGCCTCCCTGCTCAACAACCTCCGCCGCGAGGCCGTCGAACGCCTTCAGACTCTCCAGCAGCAGCCACACACCCATCAACTCCATCGGCCTTCTACCCTGCGACCTCTCGCGCGCAAGGACTCCGTTCGCAGCACGCCTCGCCTCCACCTGCTCGTCCGATCCGCCGATCAGCTCGACGCCGCCATCGACGCCCGGCCCGCCAGTATCACGCTCGACTACCTCGACCTCTACGGCCTCAAGCCTTCCGTCGAACGGCTGAAGGATTCCGGTGTCCAGCCCCGCGTCGCCAGCCCTCGAATCCTCAAGCCCGGCGAGGAACGCATCGCGGACTTCCTCGCGCGCCTCGAATGCCCCATCCTCGTCCGGCCCGCGGGTTTGCTCGCCGAGCTCCGGCGAAGAGGCGTCAACCGGTTGACCGGCGACTTCAGCCTCAACGCCGCCAACTCCCTCTCCGCCTCCATGCTGCTCGACATGGGCCTCGACCGCATCACCCCCGCGCACGACCTCAACGCAGCAC
>CAYWST010000699.1:0-1724 GCA_964461075.1 uncultured Solibacteraceae bacterium
GGACGACCGCCGCTGGATGACCAACGCCATCGCGCGACTGGAAGCGAATTGTTCTGCCGATTCAACCTGCCGTGCCGCTTACCACCCGATCCGGCCGCTGATCGAAGCCGCATTCGCCTCGGTGGATGAGCGCCGTCTCCATGTCGCAGGCGTCCAACACGACACCCCATACTCCATCGCTTTGAATCGGCCGTCGCTCGGCGTCCTGCTCTTCCTCATGCTTTACGAGGCGCGCGAAGCCGGGCACATCCCCGCCGCCCTCGCCGCGCTCTCTCGCGGTGAAACCCACCCCTCATTTCACAGAGCCGCCTCGCTCCAGGCCATCATTCAACAACGCCTCGCCAACGCTACGGTCAATGTCCTTTGGAGCTGTAACGACAGCGCCAACTTGCCCGGCTACCGCCGGAAGTGCGACGATACCGGCCTCGCGCAGATCTTCATCCCCGACCGCACGCCCAGCCCAATCCCGACTCTCGTCCTCAACGGTGAGTACGACCCCGCTACTCCTCCCGAAGCAGCCCGTGAAGCCGCCGCCGGACTCTCCCGCGCTCAACTTTTCATCCTCCCCGGCTACGGCCACATGGTCACTGCGGACGGGCGCTGCCCCGTCGACCTCATCCGCCAGTTCCTCCGTTCTCCGGGCCGGCCTCTGACGAACACCTGCGCCGCGACGCTCCGGACCGAGTGGGAGCTTCCCCCTCCGGCAAGGTGAGAGAATCTCTCCATGCGGAAGTTCCTCCTGCTCGCCTCTGCCGTCCTGCTGGCCGCCTGCGGCGCCCCCGAAAAACCCGCCGAAGCCCCCAAGAAAGCCGCCAAACGCGAGGGCCCCATGCCCGATCTCTACAAGGTTCGCTTTGAGACCACCAAGGGGAACTTCGTCGTCGAGGTCCACAAGGACTGGGCCCCCAAGGGCGCAGAGCGCTTCTGGAAACTCGTCAACATGCGCTTCTTCGACGACACTCGCTTCTTCCGCGTCCGCCCCAACTTCATCGTTCAATTCGGCCTCTCCGGCGACCCGCAGACCAACTCCCTGCTCAACGCCATGCCCATCGAGGACGACCCGGTCAAAGAGAAGAACGTTAAAGGCGCTATCAGCTTCGCCCAGGCCGGCAAGAACACGCGCCGCACACAGGTCTTCATCAACATGAAGGACAACCGCTCGCTCGACCGCGACGGCTTCGCCCCCTTCGGCAAGATCGTCGAGGGCTTCGAAGTCGTCGAACAGCTCTACGCGGGCTACGGCGAATGGTCGCCCCCGGGCTCCGGTCCCAGCGCCGCCCGCATCCAGACGCAGGGCAACGATTACCTTGATGGCCAGTTCCCCCGCCTCGACAAAATCAAAAAGGCCGTCATTCTCGACTGAGCTTTCGCGTCATCCTATAGGGAGTGCCCCGCCGCTCCGTCAAACCCGAAGTCATGGCCCCCGCCGGCCATTGGCCGCAGCTCCACGCCGCCATCGAAGCCGGCGCGGACTCGGTCTACTTCGGCCTCAAGCATTTTACCGCCCGCGCCAAGGTCGGCTTCACTCTCGAAGAACTCCCCGAAGCCATGCGCGCGCTGCACCGCCGCGGCGTCCGCGGCTTCGTCACCTTCAACACCCTCGTCTGGGACCACGAACTCGAATCCGCCGTCGAAGCCCTCACGCGCATCGCCGAAGCCGGCGCGGACGCTGTCATCGTTCAGGACCTTGCCGCTCTTCGCCTCGCCCGCGAGATCGCACCCGA
>CAYWST010000700.1:0-1718 GCA_964461075.1 uncultured Solibacteraceae bacterium
GGGCGAAGGCCAAGGACCTATTCCGCAAGCACTTCGGGTCGGACTTCCGGGCCTCCGATTTCGACAGGCTCATTCGCGAGAGCAGGTTTGAGCGCGACCGGGAGATCGCCTCGCGCCAGGCCGACGAACCGCCGTATAACGGCCTCCCGTTCATAGCCAACGAGTTCGGCATCTGGCACTGGCCGTCGAGCCAGGCCCGGCCGCGGCGGCTCACCAACTTCACCGCGGTGATCGAATCCGACCAGCGGATGGACGATGGCGAAAAATCGGCGCCGACGTTCGTTGTACGCGCCAAGTTCGAGGCCACCGAGAAGCGGATTGAGTTGAAGCCGGACGAACTGACGGAGATGAAGTGGATGGTCAGACACCTCCACTGCAGGGCGGCCGTCATTCCGGGGATCGATCCCCGATGGGCGTTCTACGCCATTCAGTGTCTCTCAACCGACACCCGGTACGAGATCGCGTTCCAGCACACCGGGTGGCGGCTGCTGGAGAAGGAAGGGCAGTGGGTGTACCTGCACGGCGGCGGGGCGATCGGCGAGAACGGCAACTCCGCCGACCTCACCGTTCACCTGCCGGGGAAGCAGTTGGAGAGGTTCCGGTTGCCCGATCCGGCGGAGAAGGCGCAGGAACTGCCGGACGCGATCCGGGAGACGCTGAAGTTCCTCAGCCTGGCGCCGGACCAGATCACGTTTCCGCTGTTCGCCGGGGCCTTCAGGGCCGCGCTCGGCTGCGGATGCAGCGTGAGCCTGTTTGTCTTGGGCCCGACGCAGGTCGGCAAATCCGAACTCGCGGCGCTCATCCAGCAGATGTTCGGACAGACGTTCAACAGCAAGAGGCTTCCGGCCAACTGGTCGGACACCACGACCTCATTGGAGGGTAAGCTGTTCGCGCTCAAGGACGCGATCTGCGTGGTGGACGAGTTCAAGCCGACGGGCTCGGATACGGACGTGCACCGGATGCACAGGTACGCCGACCAGATTCTGCGGGCGCAGGGCAACCAGAGCGGCAAGGACCGGTCGAACGCCGACCTCACTTTGCGAGCCGGGCGCTGGCCGCGAGGGATGATCCTGGCAACGGGAGAGGACCTGCCGAGGGAGCAGAGCTGCCGGGCGCGCCTCGTTACGCTCGAAGTCGCGCCTGGCATGGTGCGCTTCGGCGCACCGCTGACCGAGGCGCAGACGGCGGCGAGAAACGGCGTCTACGCCTTGTGCATGGCTGGCTTCCTGCAGTGGCTGGCGCCGAGGTACGGCGAGGTGGAGAGCCGCCTGGAGAGCGCGTTGACGGAATCGCGGTTGAAATCGAGCGAAGCCTCCGGGCCGAGCCGCCGGGCGCCGGACAACCTGGTGCAACTCGGCGTCGGATTTGACTACTTCGTCCGTTACGCCCAGGCCAGACGGGCGCTGACGCAGACGCAGGCGGAGCGGTTGAGCGAGAGGGCGCGGGAGGCTTTCAGCGAGCTGCTTCGAGAGCAGCACCGCCAGCAGTCCGCCTCCGAACCCTGCCGATTTTACGTGGACGCGATCCTCTCGGCGTTGGCCAGCGGCAAGGCGCACCTGGCCGATCCGCAGGGTTTCGAACCGAACAACTGCCAGCGCTGGGGCTGGCGCGAGGAGCGACTCGGCGACTCCTTGATCCGGAAGCCCATGGGCCAGCGAATTGGATGGGTGGACGGCGAGGATGTCTTCCTCGATCCGGTGGCTGCCTTCGCCCTGGCG
>CAYWST010000701.1:0-1682 GCA_964461075.1 uncultured Solibacteraceae bacterium
GCCGAGGCTCCTGCCGCTCCGGCAGGCCTGGCGCCCTCAGCCGGACGCCCGCCGGGCGCCGCTCCCTCGCGCGCCAGCGTTTCCGCCTGTGTCGCTAGCAGTCCAACCTGCGGGCTTGTGAGGAAGCCAACACCGCTGCCAAGCGCGATCAGCGTGCCGCCGTTCCTCACCCAGGTCTTCAGCCTGTCCACGACCGGCGGACCCGCCGACTGCGTGAGGGCGGCCGCGCCAGGAGGGAGGATGATGACGTGGAACTTGGAAAGGTCCGCTCGTGCGAGCCAGGATGCGCGAACGGCGGTCACCGGGTATCCGTACTGCCTCTCGAGCACATAGCGGGTCGCACCCGCGCCGAGCGAGGAAACCGGGTCGTCCCAAACCAGCGCCACCGCGGGCCGCTTGAGCGTCGCCGCGTAGTTGCTGCCGAAGTTGATTCCTTCCTCCACCCAACTCGTCGCCGTCGCGACGGCCTCCGCCCCGCTCGACTCCGCAAGCTTCGCCACCGTCTCATGCACCGAGGCGGGGTTTTGCTGCACATGGACGATCAGCGTGCCGGAGGGATACTTGCGCCCCGCCTGGGTAAAGCTCTTCTGAACGGTCTGAATCCTCAGGCCCTGTCTCAGCGCGCCGGCCAGAAACCGGCCTGCCGCCTGCGTGCCCCACGGAACAAGGTAGGCGACCTCCGCCCGCCCGCTCACGGCGCCTTTCGGCTGGTAAGTCCCGGCGATCAGCTTGAAGTCTCCAGCGGACGGTTGGGCGGCGGCGACGCACTCCACGTTGTAGAGCAGCGGCAGGCTCCAGCCGGTGACGTCATAGATCTGGTCCGGCAGCCGCTTCTTCCGGCGCCGTTCCTGCTCGGCCAGGAACTCCGGCTCCATCTGGTTGTTCAAATCGAGAACCGCCCTCAGGAAACGCTTCCTCGGCTGAGCCGCGGAGATCACATAAGAGCCGGCTGGGTATTGCTTCCCCCCATTACTGAAAGCGGCCCCCGCCTGCTTCACTTCCACGCCCTGCTCGGACAGGAGATAGGCCAGTTTGTCAACCGCGCTCACGTCGCCCTGCCGCGGCAGGATGTACTCCTTGACCGCTTCCTTCTGGCCTTCCTCCACCGCCGTCTGCTGGTAGCGGTAGTACCTCTCCAAAAGGCCTTTCCGGTTCATCGCCGCGGTTTCGCAAGTGGCGATGCTGGCCACGAAGTGCTTCTTCACGCTTTCCTTGAATGTGTAGAGGGTGTCGTCGCTCTTGCGGACCGCCAGTCCCCGCACGCTGGCGTTCTCGTACGTCATCCCCATCCCGCCGTAGTACCAGGGCCAGGAAGCTCCATAGCCCGGGTAGAATTCGTCGAAAACTTCGCGTGTGAAATAGGGCCAGCCGAACTTGTCGAACCACTTTGCGTTGTTCTTCCCGAACCAGGTCATCTGCTCCCTCTGTTCAGCGGTGAGGTGCGGATTGTATGGCGCGGCCCCGGGCGAGAAGAAGTAGGTGGATTCGGTGCCCATCTCGTGCAGGTCCACCGCGATCAACGGCCGCCACTCCAGCATGTACTTCACTCGGCCGCGAGTCTCGGGTTGTGTCAACGCAAACCAGTCTCTGTTCATGTCGAACAGATAATGATTGCTTCGCCCCCCAGGCCAGGGCTCCGCGCGCTCCGCGGCGCCGGGGCTTGTGTCGGGCACGTGCCCGCG
>CAYWST010000702.1:0-1681 GCA_964461075.1 uncultured Solibacteraceae bacterium
AGGCTTCGGTGGGCAGCGTGCGGATCAGATCTCCGGGATTGGGGTAGCGGCGGGCGTTATAAAGGGTGCGCTTTGTCTGTTCGTCGAAGGCGCCGTTCCAGTAAAGGTGAGCGGCGGGCGGGGGCAGCAGCGAGCCTGCAAGGAAGCGCTTCGCCTTGTACTCGAGACTGATCTTGTCGTCTGAAACGGGCCACAATCTGAGCAACTGCAGACCGAGCTTTCGGAGGGGGCGGGGGATGCGCTGCGCCTGGGGGTAGAGTTGATCGGCCCGATAGGTGAGGTAGCCGCCGAAGAGTTCGTCGGCGCCTTCGCCGCTGAGCGCGACGGTGACGTGGCGGCGGGTCATTTCGGAGAGGTACCAGACGGGAAGGGCGCCGGCGTCGGCGCTCGGCTCGTCCGAATAATAGCTCATCTTCTGAATGGTTTCGACGAGGTTCTCTTCCGGATTCAGATCGAACTCATGATGATCCGTTCCGTAATGAGAGGCGACTTTTCTGAAATACCCGCTTTCGTCGTGGCCGTGGCCGCGGAAGGAGACGGAGAAGGTTTTGAGGCGGGGGACTTCGGCGGCGGCGTAATGGAGAACCGTGGATGAATCGAGGCCGCCGGAGGCCCAGACGCCGAGGGGGACGTCGCTGATGAGGTGTTCGCGGACGGAGAGTCTCAGAAGTTCATCGAGTTCTTCGACGGCCTCGCCGAGATTTCGGGCGCTGGGCGCGAAACGGAGATGCCACCAAGGGTTGCGTTGGATGCGGCCCTCGCGCCATTCGAGGTACTCGCCGGGGAGGAGTTTTTCGATTCCTTCGATGAGGGTGTAGGGCGCGGGCACGTAGTTGAGGGAAAGGAAGTAGGACAGGCCGTTGAGGTCGAGGCGCCGGGGAATCTCGGGATGGAAGAGGATGGCTTTGAGTTCGGAGCCGAAGTAGAGGTCGCGGCCGCGATGGTAGATGTAGAGCGGCTTGATCCCCATGCGGTCGCGGGCGAGCACAAGCCGGCGCCGCTCATGATTCCAGAGGGCGACGGCGAACATCCCTCGGAGGCGGGAGAAGACTTCGAGATCCCACTCGAGAAAGCCCCGCAGGATGACCTCAGTGTCGCTGTGCGTTTCAAAGCGATGGCCGAGAACTTCGAGCTCGTGCCGGAGCGGCGTGTGATTGTAGACCTCACCGTTGTAGACGATGGTGACGGTTTCGCCGGTCCGCGGGTGGCGGGCGTGAATGGGCTGATTACCCTGGGCGAGGTCGATGATCTTCAGGCGCGCGTTGGCCAAAGCGACGTCAGGGGACTCGAAGGCGCCCTGGTGGTCGGGTCCGCGGTGATGGAGAGTTTGGATCAACTCGTGGATGCGCCCGGGTTCAACGGGGTGGTCCAGCGTGGTGAAGCCAGCGATGCCGCACACAAAGAGACAGGATAGCAGCCGCGGCGCCGTTCAGGCTCTTGGAGTCTGGGCTCGAACAGCCAGAGATCGAACATCGCCGTGATCACCCAGGGGACGAAAGGAGCCTACAACTACACGGTTGGAGTGCAGCCGATTCCAGGGGCTATCTCGAGGGCCTTCAGTAGCGCAAGGGGATTGATATACTCCCCGCATGATTACCCGAAGAACGCTCCTGCAGGCCGTCGTGGCGAAACAGACGCGGCGGCCGAACGTCGTATTTGTTCTCACGGACCAGTGGCGGGC
>CAYWST010000703.1:0-1681 GCA_964461075.1 uncultured Solibacteraceae bacterium
TCACCGGACCGTTCGCGCCCGCGGGTCCGAGATGGATGTGGAAGCCGGTGAAGTTGGTCCCTTCCGGGAAGCCCGCGTATGCCGCATCGAAGATGACCTCTGCGCTGGTCACCGTGCCGTTGGGCATCCGTGAGGCGCGAACCGTCACCGCTCCGAAAGCGCTCGCGTTCAACCCGGCGACCGCCGGCACTTCATTGCCGGGGTTCATCAGGCCGAGCAGCACAATCTCCTGCGCCGGCATCAACTGCCCGCGGATTTCGCCGCCCGGCGCGCGGAGCGTATGCAGGTTGAAATAGAAGCCCGCGGGATTGGCGAGGATCTCCTTGATCAAATCTGTTGTGGCCGTGCTTCGAGCCAGGACCCCTTGGGTCTTCACCTCACCCGACGTCGTGTTCTCGATTCTGGTGGAGAAGCCGCTGTCGATCACCACCGGACCATTGACGCCCGCGGCGCCGCGATGAATGTGCATCGCCGTGATTGTGGTTTCCTGACCCAGGCGGTAGCGCACGACAAAGTCCACGGCGCCGCCAACCACTTCCCCAGCGGCATTTCGCGAGAGATGCATCAGCACGGTGACATTTCCGGCCGAGCCCGGGGCAGGCAGCGCCGGCACTTCATTCATGGAACTCGCAACGGCGCGGAAAGGAATCGTCTCGGTGGTGACCTGCGCGGCGGCCACCATGCCCGTCAGCAAAGATAAAGCGATCGTTTTCTTCATGGATAAGCACCCCCTCAAGTCTGCAAGCGTTGTTTATGAGTGAACCATATCCTTGCGCCCCTCGCAAGCGATCTTCAAAGCTTCCCTTCGGATGCCCTCCATCATTCCGCTGAAGACAAGGTGATGGAGAGGCAGGACCGAGTACCAATAGAGAAGCCCGAAGAGTCCTCGTGGCTTGAACAGCGCCGTTTGCGTGAGAGTGCAGCCGCCTTCCCGTGATTCGATGGCGAACTCGAGAAGCGCCTCGCCCGGCAGTTTCATCTCGGCCCGGAGAGCGAGCAGCCGGTCCTTCTCCAGGCCGGTGACGCGCCAGAAGTCGAGCGCTTCGCCGTAGGTCACTTCGTCCGGATCCCGGCGGCCGCGGCGCAGGCCGGGCCCGCCCACGAGTTGATCGAGCCAGCCTCGGAGAACCCACAGCCAATCGGCGGCGTACCAGCCATGGCCGCCGCCAACCCGGCAGACGGCTTTGAACGCAGCCCAGGCAGGCGCCGGGATGTCGAGTGCACGTTCGTCCCGGAAGACCGTTCCGCCGGCCCAATCCGGATCGCCGGGAATGGGCCCGGCCATCGACCAGTTGGTCTCCACGCCGCGCCCCGAAACTTTTCTCAATGCCGCCTGGATCGCTTCACGGATGGTGAGAAGCGGCTGCGGAATCAGATCCCGAATCCGGGACTCCCGGCAGACGACCGGGTTTTTGAGCCCTTCGGCCAAGGGTCTCGCGATGTTGTGAGTCAGCGGGGTGACCAGATGGATCCAGTAGGAGCTGAGCTTCGGAGTAAGGACAGGAACGGCGATGATCAATCGCCGCTTGAGGCCGAGTTCCTCGGCCATGACCCGCATGATGTCGCGGTAGCACATCACTTCGGGACCGCCAATATCGTAGACCTGGCCGGCGGTCTCCGGGCGCAAGAGCACGCCCGTGAGGTAACCGAGGACGTTCCGCACCGCGATCGGCTGGCATGG
>CAYWST010000704.1:0-1673 GCA_964461075.1 uncultured Solibacteraceae bacterium
CGAGCAGGCCGATGCCGGCGAACGCGAGCATGCCGGCGGGCGTGCGATGCACGCGCCACTCGGTCGACTGGCCGGTTGCCGGATCGTGGAACACGCCGTGCAGGCGCGGCATCGCGCCGAGCGCGTCGACGCCATGCTCGCCGAAGAGTTCGGCGAAGGCGCAACCCTGAACTCGAAGAACTGGGCCGACATGGCAGCCTCGCTGCTGCTTCGCGCCGCCGTCTCCGCCCATCTCGTCATCGGCGTCGACGGGGCGGAACGCATCTTCAGCAATTTTCCCGCTCTCTTCCGGGTCCGCGTCGTCGCGCCCAAGTCGCGCCGCATCGGCAACCTCATGCTCGATGACGGGCTCGACCGCCCTGCCGCAAAATCCGCCATGCGCGAGCGCGAGCGCACTCTCAAGCAAATCCGCAAGGCCCGCTTCGGCCTTGCCACCGCCCCGCCCGAGAGCTTCGACATCACTCTCAACGCCGCCTCTCTTGACCCGGCCCAGATGGCCGAACTCATCAAAGCCGGCGTCGAAGCCCGCAGCCTCACCCTGCACGGTTTCCTCAGCCCCGCCGCCGAGGCCCAACTCCAGTTTCAGATCCGCCTCCGCCTCGCCAGGCACGGCATTGAACCGCGCGGCGTCGCCGGGATCAAACAGGTCGCCTTCGGCCATCCCAGCGAGAAGATCTTCGCCAGCCTGCTCGATTTCTACCGCATCCCCTGGGAGTACGAGCCGCGCAGCTTCCCCATCGCCTGGGACGAGCAGGGGCGTGTGCTCGAAAGTTTCACCCCCGATTTCTATCTGCCCGAGTCGAATACCTACGTTGAGCTCACGACGATGAAGCAGTCGCTGGTGACCAGGAAGAATCGCAAGATCCGCCTGCTTCGCGAGATCTACCCCCAGATCCGCATTCAGGTGTTCTATCAGAAAGACCTGGAGGACATGGTCCTGAAATACAGTCTGGCCGAAGAGAAGGTGCAGCCGTGAAGACGCCTGCTTTGCCGATGATTGAGCGCGTCCTGTTCACCGAAGAGCAGGTGCAGGCGCGCATCCGCGAGGTCGCGGCCGAGATCAGCGAGCAGTACAAGGACAAGACCCTGAAACTCGTCGGCGTGCTCAAGGGCTCGGTCTTCTTCCTCACCGCTCTGGCCCGCGAACTCACCATCCCTATCAAGGTCGACTTCCTGGCGATTTCGAGTTTCTCAAACCACTCCGGCTCTTCCGGTGTCGTGCGCATCGCCAAGGATCTCGACGAGTCCATCGAAGGCGAAGACGTTCTGCTGGTCGAAGACATCGTCGACACGGGCTTCACCGCGCGCTACCTCTTGCAGAACCTCGCCGGCCGCGGCCCCAACTCGATCGCGCTTTGCACGATGCTCGACCGCACCAGCCGCCGCATCGTCCCGCTCCGTATCGAATACCGCTGCTTCGAAATCCCCGACCGCTTCGTCATCGGCTGCGGCCTCGACTACCAGCAGCTCTACCGCAACCTCAACTTCCTCGCCGTGCTCAAGCCCGACCGCTCAGGCTGAACCGGTGGCGCGGCTCCCCGTTTGTGGCGCGGCTCCCCGTTTGTGGCGCGGCTCCCCTGAGCCGCTGCTCCTCCTGCTTGTGGCGCGGCTCCCCGTATGTGGCGCGGCTCCCCTGAGCCGCTGCTCCTCCTGCTTGTGGCGCGGCTCCCCGT
>CAYWST010000705.1:0-1672 GCA_964461075.1 uncultured Solibacteraceae bacterium
ACAATGATCTCCTGCGCCAGGATCATCGTGTCCACCGCGTGCCGGAACGCCTCCACGTCGAACATCCCGCCCGGCGCCACGAACTTCATCAGGTTCAGTGACGCCAGGTTGCACGCCGAATCGTCCAGGAACATGTACTCCGAACAGGGATTCGACGCATTGATGCGCGCCGTGTTCTTCGACGTGTGCCAGCGGTTGATCGTCGTGTCGAACTGCATGCCCGGATCGCCGCACTGCCACGTCGCTTCCGCGATGGAGTGCAGCAATTGCCGCGCTTCGTACCGCCTCACCGGTTCGCCGGAAACCACCGAGCGCGTCCACCACTCCTTGCCCTCGACCGCGGCCTGCATGAACTCGTCCGTCGCCCGGACACTGTTGTTGGCGTTCTGGAAGAAGATGGAGGCGTAGGCTTCGCCGTCCAGCGAAGCGTCGTAGCCGTTATCGATCAGGACGTGCGCCTTCCTCTCCTCTTTCGCTTTGCACCAGATGAACTGCTCCACATCCGGGTGCTCCGCGTTCAGAATGACCATCTTGGCCGCCCGCCGCGTCTTGCCGCCGCTCTTGATCACGCCGGCGAAGGCGTCGAACCCCTTCATGAAACTCAGCGGGCCTGAAGCGCGCCCGCCGCCCCAAAGCAGCCCGTTCTCCTCCCGCAGCGTTGAAAGGTTGGTCCCGGTCCCCGAGCCCCATTTGAACAGCATCCCTTCGGTCTTCGCCAGATCCAGGATCGATTCCAGCGAGTCCTGCACCGAGTTGATGAAGCAGGCAGAGCATTGTGGCTTGTGCGTCGTCTTATCCAGCTTCTTGATCGTGTCGGTCGCGTCGTCGTAGTACCACCCGTAGCCCCGGTTCTCTTCTTTGACTCCGACGTTGAACCACACCGGCGAATTGAAACACGCCTTTTGCGTCAACATCAGGTGTGCCAGCTCGTTCCGGAAATTCGCCGCATCCTCCAGGCTCCGGAAGTACCGCCCCTCGATCCCCCACTCCGCGATGGTGTCCACCACCCGGTGAACCAGTTGCGCGACGCTCGATTCCCGCTCCGGCGTCCCCATCTTCCCGTGGAAGTACTTGCTCGCCACGATGTTGGTCGCCGTCTGCGACCAATCCGCCGGGATCTCCAAATCCTTCTGCTCGAAGATCACCGCCCCCTTGGCGTCGGTGATCGACGCCGTCCGCGTCTCCCACTTCACCTCGTCATACGGCGTCCTCCCACCCTCCAGGCGGGCTGTGAAGTAGCGCGGAAACGACAATCCCTTGCGCTCTTCCTTCTTCAGATTCCGGCGAAACCTGTTCGCGTGCGCGCTCAAATCGACGCTCAGTTGTCCCATCGTCCAAGCTCCTCATTGATTGGGGTTCCCGCCACCACTTTTCCGAGGTGTAAATGGATGGCGCGAACCTGTTTTCTATGACCGAAGGATCTCTTCCCCAAACGTTTTTTAACGCCGGGCGAAGCCGGTGCTTGTTGGGGTGCGCTTGTAACGGTACCCCAACATATTGTGGCTGGTCAATACCCTAATCTATAGACAGTGGCTATGTGCTTGATTCTGAGCGCAATTCAGCTTTTCCAATCACTCTCTCAGCGCAACGACTCCAGCAGTCCTACCGCCGCCTTCAATGCCGTCCAGCGCTGCTGCTCTCCGTGCACTCCGCTCTCCACGCAAACTGGCCC
>CAYWST010000706.1:0-522 GCA_964461075.1 uncultured Solibacteraceae bacterium
GTCCATTCTCACCGGCCGCAACCTCCTGCCGATTTTCGATGCCCTCGGGCAGAACAACCTGCTGAACTACACCTCGCAGGGCTACGGCTTCACGACGTTCGTGAGCTACCCGTTGCGCCGCTCGTTCGCTCGCGTGAGTCTGACCTACGGCTATGACCGCCAGAACGTGGAGCCGCTGACGACGACATCGCAGGAGTATTTCGAGTTCATCAACTTCCAGGGCCTGAGCGGCCCCAACTCGCTCGAAGGAATCCGCACCAGCCGGATCATTCCAGCGTACACGTACAACACGATCGATCATCCGATCACACCGACGCGCGGAAAGTCGATCTTCCTGTCGACGTCCTTCGCGGGGCTGGGCGGCAACGTACAGATGATCGCTCCGACGGTCGATCTGAAGCACTTCCGCCGGGCTTTTTGGCCGTCGCACGTCATGGGTTTTCACGCCCTGGGGCGCCTGGTGACGGGATACGGAGGCGTGGCGCCGCCGCCGTTCAACCGTTTTTATATGGGCGGCGAGAA
>CAYWST010000706.1:532-1669 GCA_964461075.1 uncultured Solibacteraceae bacterium
ATCCGCGGGTTCGACATCTGGGGCATCAGCCCGGTGGCGTGGATCCCCAGCCAATCCGCCGCGCCGGTGCTCAATGCGGACGGCTCGGCCCGCACGCAAAAGGTGATCAACGACAAAGGCGAGGTGTCGTTTCAGCCGGTGGTGCAGAGTATCCCGGTTTACCGGCTCATCTGGCCCGGCGGGGATATGTCGGTGGTCGGCAACTATGAGTACCGGATTCCTCTCTTCGGTCCGGTGACGCTGGCGCTGTTCGCCGACGCCGGGTTCAACCGGATCGTCTTCCCGAGCCAGTTGTCATTGAATTCGGGCCGTCTATCGGAGTTGAACGGAAACTTCCCGCAGGCCGCTTTCGACGGCCGCGCGGTGATCGATCGCGACACGGAGAAGATTCGCATGTCGATGGGCGTCGAGTTCCAGATCATGATGCCGGTGGTGAATGCGCCGTTCCGTTTTTATTGGGCGTACAACCCGTTTGTCGTGCGCAAGTTCCTTCAGCCGCCCATCGTCGCCGACCGTTCGTACTTCCCCAACCAGGCTTCGTTCATCAACTCCATCGCCCAGTTCGGCCAGGCCTGGCCATTCGTCGAGGACAAGTCCACGTTCCGCTTCACCATCAGCCGGACGTTCTAGGGCGTGGATCGCGATGTGCTAAGATCAAAGCGACTCCAGGAGTTTCCAGCGTGACGCAACGATTACTGCCTTGCCTGCTTTTTCTTGCTGTGTGTCTGGGCGCCCAGACAGCCGTTCCCCCCACCAAGGTGGGGATCATCCACATCCAGAATGCCTTGCTCGGAACCAAGGAGGGCCAATCGGCGGCCCAGGCTTTGCAGGGGAAGTTCGAGCCCACCAGCAAGAAGCTTCAGGGAATCCGAGACGAAATCAACGCTCTCCAGGCGGAGCTCAGCAAAGGCTCCAACACCATGGGCGAGGAGCGGCGGCGGGATATCGCCCGGCAAATCGACGACAAGACGCGGGACCTTAACCGCTCTACCGAAGACGCCCAGATGGAGTTCCAGCAGGAGCAGGAGAAGATTCTCCAGGACCTGGGCCAGAAGATGATGGCGGTGATCAGCAAGTTTTCCCGGGATAACGGCTACACGCTGATTCTGGACGTGAGCAACCCGCAGACGCCCGTAT
>CAYWST010000707.1:0-1666 GCA_964461075.1 uncultured Solibacteraceae bacterium
ATCCAGAACCTCTCGAAGCCGTACTATTCCCGCCGCCCGGTGATACCCACGCCGGAGAACGCCGATACCACGCCTCAAACGTTCGAGCCCACCCTCGTCTTGGGTCCGGTCTCTATTCAAGGCACGATCTCAGACAGCGCCGGCGTCTCCGTTCCGGGCGCGACGATAACCGCCTATGACGCCAACTCGCGCGTACTCGGCTCCGTCAGATCCGGCCGCGACGGCCGCTACGAGTTTTCTGGTCTGCCCGCCGGAATCACTCGCCTGATCGTTGAAGCGGAGGGATTCCAGCGCGCTGAAGCCGCGGCGAACGTCTTAAGCTACGGCACGCCAGTTCACCAGGACGTCCGTCTTCAACTCGGCGGCGTCACCGAATCGGTCGTTGTCACTGCGGAAGCGCCGTCCATCGAGACAAGTTCAGCCGCCGCGGCTCGGACGAGATCCACCGGCAGCGGTGCGGCGTTGGGCCGCAAAAGCGGTTCAGGCCCCGGATTCGCCTCCGGCGGAAGCGGCGGCGCCGGAGCTGTTGACACCGGGAGTTCCGGGATCGACGACTCGCGGGAAAGGCTTCAAGCTGCCGCACAAGGACAGGATCTCGGCGACCTCTTCGAGTACAAATTGAAAGAGCCCATCACCATACTCAAGAACCAATCCGCCCTGGTTCCAATCCTGCAATCCCCGATTATGGCGGAAAAAGTCTCAATCTGGAATGAGCGAAGCATGTCCGGCAGGCCCCGCCTGGCTTTGTGGCTCACCAACTCCACTGGACTCACGCTGGACGGTGGCGTCTTCAGCGTGCTGACCCAAAACACCTTCGCCGGAGAGGGGCTGATCGAGCCGGTTCGCCCCGGCGAGAAACGGCTCGTCTCCTACGCCGCCGACCTCTCCGTCACTGCCAGCGCCCGCCAGGAGTCCTACCCTCAGGTCTTCACACGCGTTCGCGTCAGCCGCGGCTCGATGTCTCAGGAAAGCGAGATCCGCGAGAAGAAGACCTACACGTTCCGCAACGCCGACTCAGCGCCCCGCGTCATCATCGTTGAACACCCTCACCGGCCCGGCTACCAGCTTCGAGGCGGCGTAAGCCCCGCGGAAAGCTCTCCCGGTTGGAGTCGCTTCCGCGTAACCGTCCCCCCCAAACCAGTCGGCGCCTCTTGTGATTGAAGAGGCCAAAGCCGTCCTCACCACATACTCACTCTCCCAACTCCGGGATACGCAAGTGGAGTTGTTCGTCCGCCAGAAGTCCATCGAAAGGACACTGGAGGAAGCGCTTCGAAAGATCCTCGCCCAGAAAGCCGTGGTCGAGGAGAGCCGGACGAAAAAGGATGCCATCGATTCTGAAACCTCCAAGATCTACGACGACCAGGAGCGCATTCGCGAAAACATGAAAGCTCTCAAGGGAAGCGCCGAGGAGAAGGCCCTTCTGCAACGGTACATTGGCCAACTGAATGAACAGGAGACGAGGCTGGGGGCGTTGAAGAGTCAGATCGCGGAGCTCGAGGCGAAACAGCTCGCAGCACAGGAGCTACTGAATCAGGTGCTGAACCAGCTGACCGCCGACGTGAAACTCTGAACCGATGCAGACCTGCGATTTTGAAGGCGCGGGCCGGTTGAAAGTTGCATCATTAGATTATTGATGACGAACACCTGGGAACTGCCGCACACGCTT
>CAYWST010000708.1:0-1659 GCA_964461075.1 uncultured Solibacteraceae bacterium
GTCTAGCTCTGTCAATAGATACTCAGGCGAGTTCGGAACTGTCCAACCGGGAGGGCGGGAGGTTGCGGTTTGCAGTAGTGGCTCCGTGCTGGTCTCAACAGACGGAGATTCTCAATTCGGCATGCCAAGACGCTGCGGAGGCGCCAAACGCGATCCGGTCTCCAGTTATTGGGACGGCGCCGCTGCGCTGAACATCCCCTCGCTAGTGTAGTCAACGGGCACAATACGGTAGCGGTAGACCATGCCGTGTTCGCCTACCAGATAGCCATGACGGGAATCCGGGAAATGCACATCCCGCACCCGTGCGGGCAGACTGGCCCCGCGGGAAACGAAGGTTCGGCCTCCGTTGAAGGAGTACCCGATCTGGCGGCCGTTCTCATGGACTCCCACGAGGATCTTCCCTTCCCCGGAGGCATAGAAACTGCGCCATGCCGGCGCATTGACGCTTCCTGTCCACTGAGCCCCGGCATCGGCCGTCCAATAGGCCTGGCCGCTGGCCAACACCGCAAGCCCGTCTCTTTCAGACCAGAAGTGGATTGACTCGACAGCATGCTTGGTGTCTGGGATGATGGAATGGACCCAGGTGGCGCCGCCGTCGACCGTTCTGGAGAACACCGCAACCTCTGTACCCATATTTAGAGGCGCCCCTCCGCCCATGAAGCCGACGGCGGGAGACACAAACTGAATCCGCCGCACCATGCAGCCGAGTCTGCGCGATAACCCGCCAAGGACGGCCTCCAAGCCACAGGGACTCCCGCGGGTCCAACTCTTGCCGCCGTTCTCCGTGCGATTCAAGTGGGTTTGTGACTGGGAGTCGTGGCGATCAGCCACCAGACCGACCAAGGGCGTCGGGAACCACAAGCCCCTCGATGTGGCAGGGACCTTGCCAAGCTCCGCCCATGTGCTTCCGTCTGCGGTGCCCAGGATCCTGTTGCGCTCCGTCATCACCCAACCGTGTCTGGAATCCAGGAAGAAAATGTCGGCCAGGTCCTCGTCGGCGGCGTCCGGGTCTCCGCCCAACTGGGCATTCCAGGATTTGCCGCCATCCGAGGTGAAAAGAATTGTGGATTTTCGGCCCGCCACCCAGCAGGTTTCCGGTCCTACACAGTAAACCGCTCGCAGTTCAATATCCTTGTTGAAAGGGACCGGTTCCCAGATCGCCTTCCACTTCGGTGCAGCAGCGTTGGTTGACGGGACGCCCTTGGGGGCGGCTGCTTTCTTGGGCTGGCCGTGAATCAAAGCGGCCAGGGCGAGGAGCAGAAGCGACAACTGAAGGTTCGTTCGCATGCATCCCTCCACTCTGAAACCAGAGATTTGCCCCATACTACCACTTGCGCGGCCGCAACGCGCAACCCGGGAAGGAGGATGCCTGGACCGCTCCGAAATGATCTCACACGCTCGGGCGGACTCAGCGCCGACAGGTGAACCTTTTGGTGTGCTGCCGACGGCTTGAGTGGGACCATTCACAGTCCTTGTGCCGGCTCGGTCATGCAAGCCCTTCGCGCGGCCCGAGATCACCTCCATTGCCCTGATTGGGCATATCGGCGCGCTGGCTCGTTCTGTCAATAGATACTCACCAAAGTTCGAAAGTGTCCAACCGGGGCGCCTCTCTGGATCGGCCTGTCAACAAACGCGGACCTGTCAACGGAGAAAACGGAG
>CAYWST010000709.1:0-1650 GCA_964461075.1 uncultured Solibacteraceae bacterium
TTGTACGCGGTTTGAGGTTCCGAAGCGCACGGAGGCCCTGCCGTTTCAATGACTGAAGACCAGGCTCAACCAGAGCCCCTGCCCCTCGCTGAACATCTCCCCGACGACCCCTCGGCAGCGGAGAGCGGTGAAAGTTCGCCTGTCTATCTGGTGGGCATCGGCGCCTCCGCCGGCGGGCTGGAGGCGCTGGAACTCTTCTTCAACCGGATGCCCGCCGACTCCGGCATGGCCTTCATCGTCATCCAGCACCTCTCCCCGGACTTCAAGAGCCTGATGAGCGAGTTGCTCAGCCGTCACACCGACATGCCCATCTACCGCGTGCGCGACGGCATGAAGGTCGAGGCCAACTCCGTCTTCCTTCTGCCTCCCAAGAAGGAGATGGTCATCTCCGACGGGCGCTTTGTCCTGACCGACAAGGACCCGCAGCAGCCTCTCACGCTGCCGATCGACATCTTTTTCCGCTCCCTGGCGCAGGACGCCAGAGAAAAGGCCATCGGAATCATCCTGTCCGGGACCGGAAGCGACGGCAGCCGCGGCGTCCGCTCCATTCACGAGTCCGGCGGGCTCATCCTCGTCCAGGACGAGCGGAGCGCCAAGTTCGACGGTATGCCGCGAAGCGCCATCGCCACCGGCTGCGCCGACCTCGTTCTATCGCCGGAGTCCATGCCCGATGCTTTGCTCAAGTACGCCCGCCACCCTCTCAGCCGGCCGCTCCGGCTCCGCCCGCGCTCCGCTGCTCCTCACGATCCCGAAGCCGACCCGATGTCGCGCCTCATCGCCATGCTCGTCGCCGCCTACGGGATCGACTTCACCCACTACAAGACCACCACCGTCGCCCGCCGCGTCGAGCGCCGCCTCCTCCTCCGGCAGATCCACAGCATCGAGGAATACGCCGACGAACTTCAGAACAACCCTGCCGAACTCGACGCGCTTTACCGGGATCTGCTCATCGGCGTCACGCGCTTCTTTCGCGATCCCGAGTCCTTCGCCATCCTCGAAGACCGGGTTGTCGAGCGGCTTGCCTCCAGACAGGTGATCGAAGAGGGCCTCAGAGTCTGGGTCGCCGGTTGCGCCACGGGCGAAGAGGCCTATTCCGTCGCCATCCTGCTGCACGAGAAGCTCACCGCCATGGAGCTTCCCGCAAACTTCAAGATCTTCGCCACCGACGCTCACCGCGAGTCGCTCGAGTTCGCCAGCGCCGGCGTCTACTCCGAGTCCAGCCTCGGCGACGTCCAGCCCAGAAGGATCGAGCGCTACTTCACCCGAACCGACGGCGGCTACCGCATCTCGCCCGAGATCCGCCGCAGCGTGGTCTTCGCGCCGCAGAACATCCTCAAGGACCCCCCGTTCACCAAGATCGATCTGCTTTGCTGCCGGAACCTGCTTATCTACTTCCGCCCCGCCGCGCAGAGAAAAGTCCTGAGCCTGTTCCATTTCGCGCTGAATACCGGCGGCTTCCTGTTTCTCGGCCCGAGCGAGAGCGTCGGCGATCTGCACGACGAGTTCGACACCATCGATCAGCACTGGCGCATCCTCCAGAAGCGGCGTGATCTGCGCCAGCCGCCTTCGCTCGGCCTCTCTCTGCCTTCCAGGCTCGACACCCTGCGGCCGTCTGCGGCCGGCGCCGCCCCCTCCGCTCCGCCAGCCACC
>CAYWST010000710.1:0-1647 GCA_964461075.1 uncultured Solibacteraceae bacterium
CGGCAGCCGCGCCACCACCCACAAGTTGTGCGCCAGCACCGCCCATTCCACCTGTGTCCGCCGGTTGTTGAAACCTTTGGCACGCGGCGTTCCTTCAAGGAAAACGTTTTTCAGTATCCCGACACGCCCCTCCGTCTGCGCGCGTCGTTTCGTCGCCGCCGCGAAGATTTCATCCTCCGCAATCCGCTCGGCCAGTTTCTTCGGGTCTTTCGGGCACAACCCGTCAAACACCCCGTCGGTCTCCAGCATCTCGTGCGTCTTCTGAGTGGCAAATCCCCGGTCGCCCGCCAATCCGCACAGATTCTGCCCGCTCATCTCCCGGATCCGCCCATAGCGTTCCTCCAGTATTTTCGCGTCTCCCGGGCTTTTGTCTTTCAACAACTCGTGATCAACAATATACCCGTCGGCGTTTTCCGCAAGGAACAGGGTGTTGCCAAACTCCACCGAAGCCCCCGATTTGCCCCGCACAATCACGTGGATGTCGGACTCATACAGGCTCAGGATCTTCTCCCCGCTTGGAACCTTGCGCTCGCCGATGATCCTTTCGTGCGCCTGACGGCAGGCCTCCGGCAACCGCCCGATCACGTTGTCCATCCGCCTGAGAATCACTTCGGCCTGCGGGCGAGTCAAATCGCTCTCCTACCAGCAATCATCCAGGATCGCGCGATAACGCCGCGCGTGTTCGAGAAGGGTGCGGCTGAGTTTTTTCATCGCCCGCAGGGTTTTCTTGCGCCGCTTGCGGCTGTCGGGCTCCCCGGCGCCCTTGCGCCCCGCCGCCGCCATGGCCATGCAAAGCGCGTTGATCTCGCGCAGGAAACTTTCCGGCTCCGGCATGCGGTAAGTCAGCCCGTGCCGCCGGATCGTCAGAATGTTGGCCACCAGAGAGCGCACCCCGTCGCGCAGCAACACCCAATCCACGGGAAAGTGGATGTTGGCCTTCAAGCAGGTGCTGTCCACCCACACCACCCCCATGTCCAGCTCGTTCTCCAAACCGACGAGCTTCGCGCGCTCCTCGTCGCGGAGCGCCGCCGTCAGGGTGTCGATGACGTCGCGGAGTTTCTCGGGAGCCAGCCGGTGGGCGTATTCGTTGAGAGTGCTTTTGCTGGGCGGTTGGACCGCCGCAAGGCGCGGCAGACCGCAAAAGTCTTGATAGAGCGGGCACAAGGCCAGCTGCTGGCTCATCTGGCGATAGTCAATACCGAGCAGATGCTGCAAGACCGAGCACCGCAAGGCCCGGATGCTGGTGAGCCGGTGCCGCGCGATGGCCTCCGGGCCGTCCAGGGGCCTGCCTCCGGCGGCGCGGATGGCGTCGGCGCGGGCATGGAAGTCTTCCAGGCAGAGTTGCACGAAGCGGGCCTCGATGCCGCAAGTGCCCAGAATGCGGTCCACGCGCTCCAGGAGCTGCTTGTGGTCGTTGTAATCTTTGTTGCCGAGAACCGGAACAATTTCTGGACTAAGGAACCGGGGAATGTATAGAATGTTGTCCATCGGGAGAGTGGTTTTGTTTATCACTAATCACTATAAACACCCGATTTTTGGCATGGCAGCATTTTTTGCTGTCCATGCCATCTTTCTTTTCGCCCTCAAACCCGCCTCGCTACTTGCTGAGCCCTTTCCGGACAGGCTCTAATTATCCTGCGATTAGCC
>CAYWST010000711.1:0-1646 GCA_964461075.1 uncultured Solibacteraceae bacterium
CCTTGGGACAGATTGGTCTGTCCCCCTCGGGGAGAGGTATGCGGTTTTCAAAGAACGAGGCCCCCTGAGCGCCGAGCCGGGAGGGCATGGCGGAGGGGGCCTGAGGTGGGAGCTGAGGGGGACACTGAGGGGGACAGACTGCTCTGTCCACGCGGCCGCTTCGCGGCCTTGGGACAGAGCGGTCAGTCCCCGTTCAAGTGGAGGTCCTGGAGGGCCCAGACGCGAAGGGGGTCGCGCTGGCGGCTTTCGATGGCCTGGACGGCGGCTTTGGCGGCGGAGATGGTGGTGATGCAGGGGACGCGCCACTGGATGGCGGTGCGGCGGATGGCGCGTTCGTCGACGAAGGAGTGGGAGCCGGTCGTGGTGTAGATGACGAGCTTGACGTCGCCGCGCTTCAGGATGTCGAGCGCGTTGGGGCGGCCTTCGTTGACTTTGAAGACGGTCTTGACGGGAAGGCCGGCCTGTTTGAAGACAGAGGCGGTGCCGCGGGTGGCGGCGAGGGAGAAGCCGAGGGTGGAGAGTTTGCGGGCGAGTTCGAGGGCGTCGTGCTTGTGGCGGTCGTTGACGCTGAAGAAGACGGTTCCGGCGGCGGGCAAGGGAACGCCGGCGGAGAGCTGAGCCTTGCCGAAGGCTTCACCGAAGTTCTCGCCGACGCCCATGACTTCGCCGGTCGAGCGCATTTCGGGGCCGAGGATGGGATCGACGCCGAGGAACTTGTTGAAGGGGAAGACGGGGGACTTCACGCAGACCTGTTTGACGGGCAGGACGCCTTCGATGTGGCCGCCTGTGATCCCGGCCAGTTCGGGGAGCTTTTTTCCGAGCATCAGGCCGACGGCCACTTTCGGCAGGGGCACGCCGGTGGCCTTGGCGACGTAGGGGACGGTGCGCGAGGCGCGGGGATTGACTTCGAGGACGAAGACCTCGCCGTCCTTGATGGCGTATTGGACGTTCATGAGGCCGATAACGTTGAGCGCGCGGGCGAGTTTGACCGAATAGTCCTTGATGGTCTCGACATCGCGGGCGTTGAGGGACTGAGGGGGCAGCACGCAGGAGGAATCGCCGGAGTGGATGCCAGCCTCCTCGATGTGCTGCATGATCCCGGCGATGAGGACGTTTTCTCCGTCGGAGAGGCAATCGACGTCGACTTCGACGGCGTCTTCGAGGA
Organism: uncultured Solibacteraceae bacterium; assembly: GCA_964461075.1. Classification (GTDB taxonomy): domain Bacteria; phylum Acidobacteriota; class Terriglobia; order Bryobacterales; family Bryobacteraceae; genus JACADU01. The sequence goes on from CAYWST010000711.1 coordinate 1,166, forward strand.
AGCGATCGATGAGGACGGGGCGGGTGGGCGAGTAGAGGGTGGCCTCCTGCATGTAGCGGCGGACGGTTTCCTCCTCGTAGGCGATGACCATGGCGCGGCCGCCGAGAACATAAGAGGGACGGACGAGGACGGGGTAGCCGAGTTTGCGCGCGACGCCGCAGGCTTCGTCGATGGAGGTGGCGGTCCCGTAAGGAGGGGAGGGGATTTTCAGATCGTTGAGGAGTTTGCCGAAGAGCTTGCGGTCTTCGGCGAGATCGATGTTTTCGGGATCGGTGCCGATGATGGGGACGCCGGCGGCCTTGAGCGGGAGGGCGAGGTTGAGAGGGGTCTGTCCTCCGAACTGAACGATGACGCCATCGGGCTTTTCGGTGTCGTAGATATTGAGGACTTCCTCGAGGGTAAGGGGCTCGAAGTAGAGGCGGTCGGAGGTGTCGTAGTCGGTGGAGACGGTCTCGGGGTTGCAGTTGACCATGATGGACTC
>CAYWST010000712.1:0-1639 GCA_964461075.1 uncultured Solibacteraceae bacterium
TGCCAGACCGGCACCACGCGCAGCGGGCAGCAGATGAGGACCCGCCGGGCGGCCATCGCGGCCAGCACCATCAGGGCGACGAGCGTCTTGCCGACACCCATCTCCAAGGCCAGCAGGGCCGCGCCTGTGCCGCGCACCAAGCGTTCCATCGCGAACCGGAACGCCTCAGTCTGGTGCCGCCAAGGCTTGGTCTTGAGTCCGGTGGGAAGTTCGACTGTTGGTTTCGACTCGGGCGCCTGCGCCTGTGCTTCTGGCGTGGAGGACTTGACGGCCAGCAGTTCCGCGAACTTGCCGCTGACCTGCAGCCGCGGAATCGAGGACCGGATCAGGCGAGCATATTGGGGCGTCGCCGGATAGGTCCACACGCGGCGCGACTTGTCCCAAGTTGCGTTTGGGATCCGCTTGCAGAGGAGCAAGTTCGAGAACGGGGTTTGCAGAAGAATGCGCCCGGCATTGACGTCGGCGAAGGCGGCTTCAGGCACGGGAAGCCTCCTCGGCGACACCCTCGCCGCCGGCGGGACGTCTGTTCAACCAGTCCTGGACGTCCGACGGGGCATACCGGACCAGTTGACCGACCTTTCGATACCGCGGACCTTTCCCTTCGCCGCGCCAGTAACGCAGCGTGGCCACGGAGACGCGGATCCACCGCGCCACATCCCGCTCGTCCAGCAGGGTTTCGATCTGCCGATTCCCCGCCTCGCGGCCCTCAAGGTGTCTTCGAATCGCTTCCACGCGCCCATGATCAGGCTGGAGGTATGTTGGGAATCAATGATGGGAGTGTTGGGACTCTCCCAACACTCAAGTCCGCTCGCCGAGCTGGAGGAGCCGTTCGATTCTTGTGGCCGGCGCGCCGCCGTCTGGAACGGAGGGATGACCGTTTTTCCAGCGGTTGAGTTCGGCGCGATCAACGTCCGCCCACTCATAGAACTGCCTCAGCGTGCATTTGTGGTCGTCGCAGAACTGCTTGAGACGCGCTGGGCGATCTGCAACCGGTGTGGGTTGGAGGGGCCGCTCAAATGCCTGGGCGGTTTGCGAGTGGAGCTCTGCGAATTCGTCAAAGCTGACCTCGATACGGCCATCGCGCAGGCACGCCCACTCCGTCAATCTCAGAAAAGCTCGCCCTGACTCACGCCACTCTCGTTGCGTGGGCAGCCCGTGAGGAACCACCAAGATGGGCGCGGGCGAGCTGAGCAGTCGGGCGGCTTGGTTCAATCTGTCGATGCTGTCCGGCCAAGCGATTCCTTGAACGAGGAAGAATTCCACCATCCGGCCCACGACCTGCCTTCGGCCCAAGAGCCAGATTCGCCCGGACACCAGCGTTGAGGGCTTCCCCAGCAGGTCAAGGTGTTTTCGGATCAGACCACCGAGAGCCTCGAAGTCCACCCGCCACTGATGAAGCCGGTCGGGGGAGATTTTTCGCAATCCGCAGCCGTCACAATGGACCCGTGGCTCAGGCCCGATGTCTAGAACGACCTCGGCGCAAGGTGCGTCCGGGCAGACCTCGCACGTCACGTACTCGGCATCTTCGATCCTCTGGAGAATTCCGAGCGCGAAGATTGCCTCGCGCTCCGCGGCCGGCCAGCGGCGGATGTCATCGTGGCTGAGAATGTGGCCTTCCAGATCAGTTCGACAAAGCAGT
>CAYWST010000713.1:0-1639 GCA_964461075.1 uncultured Solibacteraceae bacterium
CGTCGAAGCAGCTTCCGAACTGGACGCCATCGAGCTTCCTTGAGGCAACCCACTCAGTGACTTTTGGCTTCAGGTTTTCCTGCGTGATCTCGCCCTGCTTGTCAAAGATCCAATCGTGGTACTCCCAGAAGGTCTCCGGATTTTGGCGGTAGATGCACTTGCCGGCGATGGAAGCCGAGCGGGCCCATGGGTGGATCTGGTCCAGTGGAAAGTCCTTGAAGTAGAGCCGAACTTCCTTGGGATAAGTCTTGGTCAGGTTCTCGCGAAGAACCTTCGCCTCCTCGCGGCAGTAGGCGCATTGTAAGTCGAAATAGACGGCGATCATCACCGGCGCGCCGGTGGGACCCATCCCGGGCTGGGCGTGCGTGTCAATCTGCGAAAGGTCTTTGGCGAAGGGGTTGGCCGCCATGTCGTAGACCACCCCCCGGACCAGCCGGCTGCCGTCTGCGGAGAGGTAGAAGACCTCGTCGACGCTCACCTTCTGATAGGAGCCCGTCACTTTGATCTCCGTAAAGCCGGGCATGGGAGCCGGGATGGGGTCGGCGACAGCGACCGTGATCTGCGGGCCCCAAAGCAGGAGGTGGCGAACATAGTCCTCCACCTTCTTCTTGTCAAACGTCTTGACCGCGGCCGGCTTCTTTGCGGCCGCCGCGGGGCGATTGGCCGCCTGGCCGCCGGCCTGCGCGGAGACAACCATCCCCGACAGGGCCAGAATCAAAATCCTCATACTACTGATTCTACGGTGTCGCAGGCGCCAGGTTAGTAATGCCCTTCATCCAGCCGGACCTTGCCCCCGAACTTCCTGTAGAGAAACACGAAGTAACAAGCGGCCAGCAGGATGCCCGGCGTGAACCAGTAGAGGCCGATCTGCAGACCGTAGGTAGGCGCGGAGGCGTTATGGATAGTCAGGCTGAGCGCGGGATCCGAGTTGGCTGGCAGCACCATCGGGAAGACGCCAAAGACGACGCTGGTCAGCATGCCGATGATGTAGAGCGCGCTGGACACGAAGGCCGCCAGCTCCTGTTGCTTGCGGTGGAAGTGCCAGATCCCTCCCAGGCCGGCGAGCGCGAGGGCGGGGAAGACGTAGCCCCAGGGCATCTCGGCGAAGCTTTGGGCCAGCTTGGGCTGCACCTGGAAGCTGACGATGGTGGCGACGGCGGTGAGCGCGGCGACTGCGTACCAGGCCACGCCCGCGACGTTGCGCGCGCGGCGCTGAACACCGTTCTCGGTTTTGTAAGCCACCCAGAGCGCGCCGTGCTGGGTCAGCGTGAGGAACGCAAAAACGCCGATCAGAATCGTGTACCAATCGAGGATGCCCGGTTCGGGGCCGGGCTGGAAATTGGTCCACAGAGGCAGGAAGAATTCTCCGTTCGCATTGAGCGGCACGCCCCGGACCACGTTGCCGAGCGCGGCGCCGAGAAAGATGGCAAGCAGCGCCGAGGCCAAGCAGAAAACCGTATCCCAGAACGGCTTCCAGACGCTATTGTCGATATGGCTGCGGAATTCCACGGCCGTGCCGCGCAGGATGAGCAGCCAGAGCACGATCATGAGCGGCAGGTAGAAGCCGGAAAAACTCGAAGCATAGAGGGCGGGGAAGGCGAAGTACAGCGCGCCGCCGCCCGCAAGCAGCCAGACCTCG
>CAYWST010000714.1:0-1612 GCA_964461075.1 uncultured Solibacteraceae bacterium
ACCGACCTCCGCCTTCTTCGCGCCTACGACGCCCTGCTCGACCGCTTCGTCCCGCCCAGCCTGCTCATCAACGACCGGATGGAGGTGGTCCACACCTTCGGCGAAGCCGGCAAATACCTCCGCCAGCCCGGCGGCAGGGCGACTCTCGACGCCGTCCAACTGGTCCATGAAGACCTCCGCATCGCTCTCAGCACCGGCCTCCAGCGCGCCATCAAAGAGCGCCAGCCAATCAGCTATACGGGCGTCCGCGCCCGGTTCGGCGAGAACGAGGAGCTCGTCCGCCTCAGTGTCGAGCCGCTGCCCGAGCGCCACAACGATTGCCTCTTCCTCTTCGTTACCTTCGAAGCCGTCCGCGCGGCGCCTGCCGCCCTGCCGGCGGCCCATGCCTTCCAGCCCGAAGACCAGTTGCGCCAGCATCTCGCCGACGTAGAGCAGGAACTGCAATACACGCGCGAACACCTGAGCGCCACCATCGAGGAACTCGAAACCTCCAACGAGGAACTTCAGGCCACCAACGAGGAACTCGTCGCCTCCAACGAAGAGCTGCAGTCCACCAATGAAGAGCTCCACTCCGTGAACGAAGAGCTCTACACCGTCAACGCCGAGTACCAGAACAAGATCGACGAACTGACCCAGTTGACCAATGATATGGACAACCTCCTCAGTTCCACCGACATCGGGACGGTTTTCCTCGATACCCAGTTCCGCATCCGCAAGATCACCCCCGCCGTCGGCGCCTCCTTCAACCTTCTTCCGCAGGATGTCGGCCGCCCCATCGAGCACATCTCCTCCAACCTTGAGTACGCCTCCCTCATGGAGGATCTGGCTTCCGTGCGCGAAACCGGCGTCAAAATCGAACGGGAGGTGCGCAACCGCGCCGGCGCCTGGCTGCTGATGCGGATTCTGCCCTACCGCACCGACATCAGCGCCGTCGAGGGACTTGTCCTCACCTTCACTGATATCACCGCCATCCGGCGCGCCCAGCAGGATCTCCGGCAGAGCGAGGCCAACTTCCGCCAGCTCGCCGATTTCGTCAACGCGATCTTCTGGCTGACCTCGCCCGACCTGCGGATGATCATCTATGTCAGTCCCGCCTACGAAAAGCTCTGGAAACGGCCGCTTGAATCGCTCTGCCAGAACCCGGTGAGCTGGATGAAGGCCATCCACCCTGACGACCTCGTCTGGCTCGAAACCAAGCTCAACACCCGCGACCCCTCCGAGGAATGGGAGGCCGTGTTCCGCGTCGTCCATCCGGACGGCTCCATCCGCTGGATCCGCGACCGCCGCTATCCGGTCTTCGACGCCAAAGGCTCGGTCATTCGCATGGCCGGGATTTCCGTCGATGTCACCGAGAGCAAGCTGAATCAGGAGCGCCTGGAATTGACCCAGTTCGTCGTCGACAATGCCGGCGACATGGTCCTTTGGTCCGGACCAACAGGCCGGATTGTCTACGCGAACAGGGCGGCCTGCGAGTTCTTCGATCCCGGCAGCGGCCCGTTGCTCGACAGGCCGATCGAGAGCCTGGGCATTCTGCCGCCCGGCGAGACCTGGGCGACGGTCTCCGCCCGGCTGCTCGAGCACGGCCAGTTCGGCTGGGAGACGTCCTTCCAGG
>CAYWST010000715.1:0-1601 GCA_964461075.1 uncultured Solibacteraceae bacterium
AACCCTAAGGTGAGCAGAATACTGAATTGCGCCCAGATGTGAACTAACCCAGCGAGAATACACGACGTACCTCCCAGGGGCTGCGGTAGCCGAGTCGCTGAAGCAGCCACATCTGATTGTAGAGATCAACAAACCGCCTTACAGCGATTGCGGCATGTCGATAGGAGAGAAAGCGTATTTTGTCAAACAGTTGATTTCTGAGGGTGCGAACGAAGCGTTCCGCAACGCCGTTTTGCCAAGGCCGCATGGGGAAGGTGAGGTAAGGCTCAATTTCTGCGGCCTGTAGTGCCCGAAGGAACTCTGGAGCGCGAAATCCCTTCCAGTGGTCCAATCGAAGACTCACCCCGGAGGCGCGGTTGATTCCGAGGCGGCATAGCGCCGACCTCACAGCTTCCAACTCATGGCCTGGCGTGCTGTCTGTAGTAAGGCTCCAGCCAAGGCATTCTGAATTCCAGTGTTCGATGACGAAGTAAAGAAAGAGGGAGAAGCCCTGACATTGGACTGCAACACAGTCCATGCCCCAAATCACGTTGGGCATGGTTGTGGTGATGCGCGAAGACGCTGGATAGGCACCGCGAACCAGCCGTCTGGCGCGATTCGGCGGGGCACACCTCATGAGCCCTTCCTTTTTCATGATTCGCAGGACTCGGGACTGAGAAGCCGGAACGCCTTGACGCCGGAGTCTGGCGCGAACTTTGCGGTGGCCTTCACAAACGAAGGGTGAAAGCGCCTGGTCCCGGCGGATGAGTTCTGCAAGGCATTGATCAGAGACGACGGGACGGGGGCCTGGCGATCTGTTGAGGCGTCGTCTCATGGTTCTGGTGCGTTCCTCATAGCTGCCGCGAAGAGAGAATTGGTCTATTGTAAACGCCCAAAACCGGGGAATGGCAACGTCCCATATCCCTGGATAGTACTGGTACGTCCGGGCACGCCAATTCGAGGACTTGGGGGCTCTCTTTAGAACAGCCTCAACTGATCGGACTGCGGCCTGCTCTGGAAGACATTCTCGGACAGTCGCCGCGCCGCCGCCTCACAGTGATGCTCATAGACTTCGATTCCGACTGCCGGGATGCCGAGGTTCTTCGCGGCCACCAACGTAGTTCCGTTCCCCGCAAACGGATCGAGGATGCGGGAGGTCTTCAAGGTGAAGGACACCATGAGGGCCGTGATCGAACCCAGTGGCTTCTCGACAACCTCGTTCGGTAACTCCAGCCGCTGCACACCACAGAATCCCGACAATGCTGCATGGGGCTTCTTCGGCATGCCCTTCGCTAGGAGATAGGCCATCTCCTGCTTCGATTTGGAAGACGGACCGTAGCGCCAGTTGTGCTTCACTCCGACCGTGATGCTCATGGGCCGAAATCCGATCTCCTTCCAGGCCGGAAAGAAGAACGGTGCATGCGGCCAGCCGTAGAAGGAGAGGCAGAAGGAGTCCGGAACGAGGAGTCGCCAGATGTCCTTGAACACGGGCTCGACCCAGGCCGCATCAGTGTGCTCGCTTATCGGCTTACGTCCGTTCACCAGGTTCCTCCCGAGCGTGACGAGGAAGGGTGTATCCGTCATCGCCAGGTCGAAGCTCTCGGGCGGGAGTTCAGGGAGAA
>CAYWST010000716.1:0-1600 GCA_964461075.1 uncultured Solibacteraceae bacterium
CACTGCGGTGGTCTCGACATGGCGCCGTTACGCCACTAAAAACCCGGAAGAGCCAGTTTTCGCAGGACACGGCCCAGCCGGACCAACGCCGCCGCCTGAAGCCCCGGATGGGAAGACTCGCCGGCGCGGCGATACGCCGCCGCGGCTCCTTTCAGATCCTGTCCGGCATATTCCAGCGCCTCCGAGGCTATGATGACCGGGCTCACGCTCTCATCCGGAGCAGGCGCGACTGGCTGATAGAGCACCGCTCCTCCCTCGATTCCCGCCGCCGCGAACCGCAACCCCGCACCCCTCGCCAGAGCGGCTTCGATTTCTACCAGCCGCCGCTCGATCCCAAGGGCAAGCCTCCCAGCCGCGAACTCCAGACGCTCCCTTTCCCGCTGGCGCTCAAGAGCGCGATCCTGCTCGAGGACGCGAAATCCCAACCACCCCAGCGCGAGGATCGGAAGAAGCGTCGCCGAGGCCAGCAACACCGGAATCGTTCGCCTGCCGCCCCAGACCACCATCTCATTCTACGAGCGGCAGTTCAGGATTCGTTCAGCCCTTTGTCACGGCCGTGTCACCACTTTAGGGCGAGCGTCAGGTTCATCATCGGCAGTCCGCCGTAGCTCGCGGTGGTCGCTTCGCTGCCTGGCTGGTACGTGCCGAAAGTCTTCGAGTTCGCCAGGCTGTTGATGCCGAGCGCCGTCGCCGGAGCGCCCCAGTTGTACCACTTGAACGGATTCTGGTAATCGAAGCGGAACTGGAAGCGCAGCCGTTCCTTGATCGGAACTTCCTTGGCGACGGAGAAAGACGCGGCGATGATGCGCTGCTGATCGAACAGATAAGCGTTGTCGGTGCCGATGCTGAAGGAGGGCTTGTAGACGAAGCACTCGTTGCCTTGTCCGACCGTGAACTGCCCGCAGTCGATCGCCTGGTTCTGCGTGTTCTGATTGAATCTCGCGCCGCCCAGATCCTGCCAGCCGTCGCGCATCGCCGGGTTGCGAAGCAGAATGACATTGCCGTAGTTCGGCATCCAGCCCGGATACTGCTGCGTGTTGGCGCCGGTGACGCTGACCCCGAGCGGCGCTCCGCTCGTGATGGTGTACGTCCAGACCATGTCCCATCCACCGGCCAGATAGTCCGTCCAACCGCCTCGCGTCATCCACTTCCGCCCCTTTCCGAAGGGCAATTCGTAATTCATGGTCCCCGTAAAGTTGTGGCGTTGGTCATAGTTGGAACGCGTCTTGAGCAATCGCCAGTTGAGATATGGGTTCCCCGAATTGCCCTCCAGGGTTTTCTGCAGCGTGTAGAAGGCGATGAAGTTCAGGCCCTTCGAGAAGCGCTTCTCCACCTTCACCATTCCCTCGTGGTGGCTGAGATGTCCGTTGTTGCCCGCGTAGTTGATGTTGCCCCATTGGTTCCAAGGGCGTGAAACCTGCGGGTTGTTCAGCCACGTGTTGCGATAGGCGGCGTTCTCCGGCAGGTTCAGGTCGATCCAGCCGCCTTTGTTGTCCGGGATGATCCCGAACGGACGGCTGTTGAGGTCGTATGTGCCGCTATTGCGCACCTGCGCGCTGCCCTTGTATTGCACCTTCACCATGTAGTCCTTGCTGATCTC
>CAYWST010000717.1:0-1600 GCA_964461075.1 uncultured Solibacteraceae bacterium
GTGTTGGCGGGCGCGGTGTTGGGCGCAGCGAACTGGACGTGGTTGAGTGTGTTGTAAGTCTCGAAGCGAAACTGCGCGGTGAACTTTTCGGTGATGCGGAAGTTCTTGAACAGCGACGAATCGAGGTTGTTGATTCCGTCGGCGCGCCAGCCGGTAAAGCGGGTGCTATGAACGCGAATGTTATTCGACAGGCCCTTGCCGGGCGCCCTTTCGAAGCCGGCGTCGACGTTGAACCACCGGGTCGGATGGCGCTCGGAGACGGGCAGCACGATGTCGTGCAAGTTCCCATAGAAGCTGTTGTTGCCGAAGCCGAGTGCGTTGCCCGACTGGCCTTCATACCAGGCTTGAAGCTGCCAGCCGCCGGCGAGGGCGTCGAGCCAGCGGTTCATGCCGCGTCCGAACGCCCGTCCGCGTCCGAAGGGCAGCTCCCAGATGCCGCTGATGGTGAAGCGCTGGGGGAAGTCGAGATCGGAGATGACGTGTTCGGGCGCGGCGTCGGTGTCGTTGAGATACGCCGTGGCCTCCATGAATTTCGACCAGGTGTAGCTCGATTGAATGGTGAAGCCATGGGAAAGCCGCTTTTCGAAGGTCACCTGCAGGGAGTGATACCAGCTCATGCCGGCTTGCTGCGTGTTGGTGATGTCGCCGAAGTGCGGATAGGGTTTCATCAGCACATTGCGGCCGACGCGATTGCTGTAATGGCCCGTGCCGGCGTATTCGGGAACGTTGAAGAAGGGGCTGGCGACCTGCTGAGCCAGATAGTCAATGGTGGCCTGGTCGCGAACCAGCGAGGTGGAGAGAAACTGTCTCGGGATGGGGTTGAAGTTGGTGGAGACGCCGAGTCCTGTCCCGCGATTGCCGACGTACTGCACATCGAGCAGGCTCCGCCACCCGAGATTTCGCTGAATGCCGAACGACCAGCGCTGCTGATAGCCCGTCTTTGGCGTGGTCTGGAAGAAGGAGATGCCGCGGCCGAGGAATGTGTTCAGTCCTTGTGAGGCGCCGGGCGCGGGCTGGATGCCGTCGGGGAAGGGGTTCTGAACGCTGGCGCGGAAGGTCAAGCCGTTGTTATTGGACGGAATGAGATTGGTGGCTTGGTTGAAACCGCCTTGGTTGACGCCCTGGCGGTCCGCGCCGCCCTGGACGAAGAAGACGCCATAGCCGGTGCGGATGACCGTTTTGGAGTTGAACTGCCAGGCGATGCCGAGGCGAGGAGCAAAGTTGTTGCGGTCGCCGGCCCACAGTTCGCGGGGCTGCCCGCCGACTCCGGCGAAGAGCAGTCCGCCGAGGGTCTTGAACTGCGAGACCGGCACCTCGGGAATTGGGTTGCGGGCATAATTGGCCGCGACGGCAGATGAGGTTGGGTTCGGGGTGATGAAGTCGTAATCGCGCAGCGAGCGGTTGTAGCGCTCGCGGATGGCGCTGTCGTACTCCCAACGGATGCCAATCGTCAGCGTCAGTCTTCGGGTCACCTTCCAATCGTCCTGGAAGAAGAGCGCGCCGAACTGGCTCTGTTCGGCGGCAGAAGCGTTGACGTTGACGCGGCCGCCGGTCGGAAGGCCGAGCAGCGCGGAGGCGAGTCCCTGGCCGATGGGAGCCA
>CAYWST010000718.1:0-1599 GCA_964461075.1 uncultured Solibacteraceae bacterium
GCGCAGAACGGTCTCGATCAGCCGGGTCTCGCCGGCGCAGCGCGCTTCCAGAAACGGCCGCTGAGCAGTCTGCGGCAGCAGGCGGGCCTCGTGGAATAACGCTTCCACCCGAGACCAGAGCGGCTCCTGCATGGCAACGGCCTCACGTGCCGGGACGGGCGGAATCCATCTGAACCTGCAGCCAGCTTTTGGCGAAGGTCCAATCGCGCTCGATGGTGGAGCGCGCGACCCCCAGGGCTTCCGCGATTTCGTGCTCGGCGAGTCCGGCGAAGAACTTCATTTCGACGACGCGGCACTTCCGCTCGTCGATGGCCTCGAGGCGCGTCAGCGCCTGATCGATGGCGAGGACATCGGGGTCGGGGTGAACGGCGGCGGCGTGGTCTTTGAGTTCAACCTGGATGGCGCCGCCCCCGCGCCGCTGGGCGAGGCGGGCGCGCGCGTGGTCGACCAGAATGTGCCTCATGACCGAGGCGGCTATCGCGAAGAAGTGGCCGCGGTCGCGGATTTCCATGGCAGTCTGGCCAAGAAGGCGGACATAGGCTTCGTGAACGAGAGCGGTAGGTTGCAAGGTGTGGGCGTGCTGCTCGCGGGCCAGCGCCCGCTGGGCGATGACGCGGAGTTCCTCGTAAACCTGGGACACAAGCTGGTCCCGTGCGGCTGAGTCGCCCTGCCCCCAGCGCCTGAGGAGCTCAACCGTGTCCGCCTTGGCTTCCATGTTTCACTTGGCCCGCTCTTCTCGCAGTCGTCAGGATATCAGGAATGAACTGAAAGAATAATGAGGCGGTAGTACCCCGGTTTTCCGCATTCTATGATGAGGAAGCGGCCGGCGCGGCTGGATGCGAGTGGTGCGCCGTCCGCCAGGAGGAAGCGCGCTCGTGTCAGCCGAGAGCACATCGAGACAACTGAACCCCGTGCTTTGGGCGAAGGGGACGTTTCTGACGCCTCAGCATCTGCAGGCGCAGGACCGGTTTGTCGAAAGTCTGATTCAGTTCCGAAGTGCGAGCCTGGCGTACCGGCCCTGGGGGTTCACCCGGCTTCGAATGGACCCTGAAGCGCTTGCCGCGGGCGCGGCGGGCATCATGGAGGCTGAAGGGTTGATGCCGGATGGGACCGCCTTCCGCATCCCTTCGGTCGACCCGGCGCCGCAGGCGCGAGCGCTGGGGGATTTCCTCGCCGGCGACGTGAACAAGGCGGACGTGTATCTGGCGATCCCCGAACAAAAGCCGCAGGGCCTGAACGTCTCGGCGCCCGAGCGGGGTATAGCGACGCGCTATCTCGCCGAAGTCGTGATGCGCAGGGACGAGAACACCGGGACGGCGGAGCGCCCTGTGCAGGTGGCGCGAAAGAACCTGCGGCTGCTGATCGAGGGCGAAAACCTTGGCGGGCACGTCCTGATGCGGGCGGGGCGCGTGCAGAGGGACGCGGCGGGCATCATGAGCTACGATCCTGCGGTGGTCCCGCCGATGCTCGACTTCAGGGCGAGCGACGCGCTCTCGGGGCTGGCGCGGAGAATGCTCGAGATCCTTTCGGCGAAGAGTTCCATGCTCTACCTGGCGTTCTCGGCGTCCCTGGGCGAAGACGAGGTGATCCGGAAGACTC
>CAYWST010000719.1:0-1594 GCA_964461075.1 uncultured Solibacteraceae bacterium
TCGCATCCGCCTCGCCGCTCGCGCCGCTCACCCACTACAAAGCCGGAATTCCCCAGTTGTTTTGTGGTAGGCATGGTTAACCTGAGCTAACGTCAGTCTGCCGTGTTTCTGTCTTTCTGTCAATACGGCAACGGAGATTTTTTGTGGAATTCGTGAAAACAACGCTGCGCATTGAGAGTGCGCTTCACCGCCGCCTGAAGGCTGAAGCTGCTCTTCGTGGTACAAGCATCGAGGGTGCGCTAAATGAGGCGGCCACGCTGTGGCTTGGCGCGCCGCCGGCGGCCGCCGCGCCCTCGCCGGCGGGCCTGGGGAAGGAGGAGGCTCAACAGGTGAGCTTGTTTCTGGACTTCCTCCGCAACGGCGAGGAGGGCACGGTCGAGATGGTTCGGCACGCCCTGGAGCTGTATGCGCGAAAGCAGCGGGCTCAGAGGAAACGCAGTTCGGCGTGATCCAAGGCGGACGGGCTCACATTGCCTCATCGGCCGATACTGAAAGGGGGACCGATGGAAACGAAGCTCAAGTCGCCGCCCCGGCGACGGACTAGAAGCTACTCCACACTGGCGGCGAATGTGACAAACGCCGTGGTGATGTTGCAGCACGGCAACCGCCGTTTCTGGCTGAAAGAACCGATCGACTTGAGGGTCTCAAGAGAGGCTGGGTTGCACTGGGTGGTTTATGAACCGCTCCGCATCTTCGCGGCTGAGCGGGATCCAGTGGATGCGCTTGCCAGCTTCGCCGATGACTTCGCGGCCGCCTGGGATGACCTGGCCCTGGAAAAAGACGAGAGGTTGACTCGAGGGGCACGGACGGTGAAGAGCCTTCTGCTGAAGATGGTCGCCAGAGTGGAGGTTGTCGCGGAGTGAGCGGGTACCACATTGGCGCGGTGCAGCACGCCTTGGAGGCGAAGGGTTTCGTTCGGAAAGCTGGCGATCATCGCCGATTCAGGCTTCATGTCGATGGGATCAGAAGCGAGATCACGACCAGGTTCAGTCACGGCGATCGGCGGATTGAAGAGGGCCGCCTGAGGCAAATAGCCCGCCAGTGCGCCCTATCGGTGAAGGAGATGCGATCTCTCATTGAGTGCGGTCTCTCCGGCCAGGGCTACGTCGATTTGCTTCGGCAGCGGGGAGTTCTCTAGTGCTTGGCGCGATGAGGCAGTGCGAGTTGAAACTTATACTGAAAGCGGGAGGTGGACGATGCCGAGGACGAATCGGGAAAGCAGCCAGCCGATCCAGCCGGCGCAGCCGCCGCGGCGGAAGGCGCGCACGCGTCGGCGGTTGATCTATAGGAATCCGCAACTGCAAGAGGATGTCGACGAAGTAGTCGCGGTGATCGGCGACGAGAAGGCTTTCCGCTTTAAGCGCCCTATTACGGTTGTGCATGAGGAAGAGAACGGCGTTCATTCGCATTGGTGCGAAGAACTGCGGCTTCTTGGGTATGGGCGAAGCTACACGGACAGCCGCGACGCTTTTGCGGGCGCGTTTGAGAGCCTCTGGGAGAACTACGTCGAGGCCTCGATTTCCGAACTCGGCAAGGGAGCGCTGAAGCTCAGAGGCCGAATTCAGAAGCTCGTTTCCGAAGTCGAGGGCGTTCG
>CAYWST010000720.1:0-1589 GCA_964461075.1 uncultured Solibacteraceae bacterium
GGCCGGCGGAGGGCGAGCAGTCCGCGGCGCCCGCGCCGCTGCCGCCGCAGATCAGCGTGAAAATCGGAAACTTGTTCTACGGGACCGAAGGCTGGGCCGCGATGGGAGAGAACGGATTCCACGCATTCAAAGGCGACAGTAACGAACTCATCATGGAAGAGCGCCCCGAGCGCGGCGACTCAACCGTCGACCACATGAAGAACTTCCTGGAGGCCGTCCGGTCGCGCAACCACGCGAGCCTGCACGACGAGATCGGCAACGCGCATTTCAGCGCGGCGCTGTGCCACCTGGCCAACATCAGCTACCGCGTGGGCCGGAAGCTCACACTGGCCGCGGGGCCGAAGTTCGTCAACGATGCGGAAGCCGAGCGGATGATGACGCGGAACCCATACCGCCAGCCCTACGTGGTCTAACTTCCGGCCGCCTCGCGGAAGGCCTGCAGGTTCTCTTCCAAGTGCGCCTTCGACTGGGTCCCGCTGAGGATGACGCCTTTTTAGGGCAGCTCAAGCAGGAATTTGAACGCGTCGATCTTGGTCTGCGCGCCGGGGTTTTCGCCGGCGGTGCGTCCCATGGCGAAGGGGCGGTTGGAGGCGATCCGGAGGCCACGGGCGGCCAGCGTTTCGAGCAACTCGACGAAGAGGCTGTTGGACTGGTTCAGCGGCAGTTGCGCCTTCTGATAGCGGCCGCCGCCGAGTGCAGCCTTTGCCGACTCGAGGTCCGCCACGCTGGGCCCGATGGTCTGAACGCCCAGTTGGCCCGCGAAATCCCAAGCCTTGCCGAGATCTGAGGATCGCAGCACCTCCGCAGATGTCTTGTGGAGTTGGAGAACATCGATTCTGCCAAGGAGGCCGAGGCTCGTTTCGAGGCTGCGCGACAGGGCTTCGTAGCTGTGGTCGACAAACGGCTCGCCCTTGTCGAAATCCCAGTGCTCGCCGAATTTGGTGGCAACGGTGACTTCAGCGCGAGCATCGGCGTTCAGCGACGCGAGAAACGCGCCGAGACGCCGCTCCGACAGACCGTAGGAGGGCGCGGTGTCGAAGTAGCGCACGCCGGAGTCGAAGGCGAATTCGAGGAACTCGCGCGCTTCAGCTTCCGGGGGAACCTCTCCGCCGGCAAAGCCCCATGGGCGGCCGATGCCGATCAATCCAAGGCCAAACCGTTTCTCGCCGTGATGCAACTGCATGATCAAGGTATATCCTAGGCAATCAAGGAGACTCGCATGTCCGCTATTTCCCGCCGGGGGCTCGTCGGAGCCTCGCTCGCGCCGGCCGCCTTCGCCGCCGGACTCCAGCCCGCCGCTCCAAGCAGCCGCGTTCGCATCGGCCTGATCGGCTGCGGCGGCATCTCGGTCGCAGACACCAACGCCTTCCTCGCGCACAAAGAGTGCGAAATCGCCGCCATCTGCGACGTCGACGACGCGATGATCGCCAAGACGCTCGACCGGCTGGAGAAGCTTGGCCGCAAGCGGCCGGACGTGGCTAAGGACTACCGCCGCATAGTCGAGCGCAAGGACGTGGATATCTGCCTGGTTTGCACGCCGGATCACTGGCACGCGTTGCCCACCATCGCGGCTTTTCAGAACGGCAAGG
>CAYWST010000721.1:0-1581 GCA_964461075.1 uncultured Solibacteraceae bacterium
TGCCCGCGTGGACTTTGGAGGTGATGTCCTTGGTGACGCCGGCGACGATGGCGACGCTGGAATCTTCGGCGGCGGCGAGCACAACGACGGCGGTCTTCCACTTGTTGCGGAGAGCGTCGGCGAGGTTGCGCATCTGGCCGCGGTCCATGCCGTCGACGCGGGCGGAGAGGACCTTGACGCCTTTGATGTCGCGCGCCTGCGATTCGAGATCGCCGGCGGCGGCGTGGGCGGCCTTCTCCTTGAGCTGTTCGATTTGGCGCTCAAGGGCGCGCTGCTGCGCCGTGAGCTTTTCGATGTGCTCGAGCAATTCCTGCTCGGAGGTGCGCAACGCGGCAGAGACGTTGTGAACAAGGTCGGCCGTTTCCTGGAAGCGCTTCAGCGCGCCGATGCCTGTGACGGCCTCGATACGGCGAACGCCGGCGGAGATGGAGCCTTCATAGACGATCTTGATGAGGCCGATTTCTCCAGTGCGTGCGACGTGCGTGCCGCCGCAGAGTTCGCGGCTGAAGCCAGGGACGGAGACAACGCGGACCTTTTCGCCGTACTTCTCGCCGAACAGGGCCATGGCGCCGGTTTCGAGAGCCTTGTCGAGGTCCATGAGGTCGGTGGAGACCGGCGCGTCGGCGAGGACGACATTGTTGGCCATGCGCTCGATTTCGGCGAGTTCTTCGTGGTCGAGTGCGGCGTAGTGGGAGAAGTCGAAGCGGAGCCGCGCGGGCTCGACAACGCTGCCGGCCTGCTTCACATGGACGCCGAGTGTATTGCGGAGCGCGGCGTGGAGCAGGTGGGTGGCGGTGTGGTTGCGCATGGTGGCCTTGCGGCCGAGTTCGATGACTTGCGCCTGTACGAGGTCGTCCACCTTGACCGGACTCATCAGACGCGCCTTGTGGACGGTGAGGCCCGGAAGCGCGGCGTATGTACCTGTGATGTGGGCGATGGGCGAACCGTCTTCGGGGTTGATGAACGCGCCGGTATCGCCGACCTGCCCGCCGGACTCAGCGTAGAAGGGAGTACGGTCGAGGATAATCTCGCATTCGGCGCCGGCCTCGGCAGATTTCAATTTCTGCTGATCGACAAGGATGGCGAGAACCTGGCAAGGGCCATAGCCGAGGGTTTCATAGCCGAGGAACTGGGTGCGGCCGAGACCGAGAATCTCCTGATAGACGGGAGCGACTTGCGATTTTTCGGCGCCTTTCCAGGAGGCGCGGGCGCGGGCCTTCTGTTGGGACATGGCCTCGTCGAAGCCATCGGTGTCGATGGCGAGGCCGAGTTCGCGGGCCATCTCCTGCTGCTCGTCGAGGGCCATGCCGTAGGTGTCGTAGAGCTTGAAGGCGGCGGCGCCGGGCAGGACGCCTCCGGCGGCGGACTTCGCTTCGTCGTGGAAGACGCGCTCGGCGACCTGGAAGGTGGTGGCGTAGCGGTGCTCTTCATCCTTGACGATACGGGCGACGCGCTGGACGCTTTCGAGCAGTTCGGGATAGGGGCCCTTCATGAGATCGGCGACGAAGCCGGAGAGCTTGTAGAGGAAGGGCTCTTCGACGCCGATCATGCGGGCGTTGCGCATGGCGCGGCGCATGATCT
>CAYWST010000722.1:0-1579 GCA_964461075.1 uncultured Solibacteraceae bacterium
ACCCTCAATAGACCGCCCGAGTCCATCCGCGCGATCGACCCGCCCCCGGCTCCAACCGTATGGATTTCGAGCATTGGCGTCTTCACCGGCAGCCCGTCCAGCGTCGCCTCGAGAGTCTCAGTCGGATGGCCGTCCGCCAGACTCACATCCGTGGACGTCCCACCCATATCGAATCCCAGAATCCGCATGAAGCCGCTGGCTCGCGCGGCTTCCACCGCGCCCCGCACTCCGCCCGCCGGTCCCGATAACACCGTTTTCACCGCCAGCCGCGAAGCCTCCTCCACCGTGATCGAGCCGCCGTTGGACTGCATGATCCACACCCGCGTGCCCGCCCGCCTCTCCAGCCGCTCCAGATAGGCGCTCATGATCGGCGCCAGATAGGCGTTCAGCGCCGTCGTCGCCGCCCGCTCGTACTCCCTAAACTCCGGGCACACCTCATGTGACAAATAAATGTGCCTGCCACAATTAAAATTGTGCCTGCCACAATTTAATCTTGCGGCGACCGCGAGTTCGTTGTCCGGAACGGACCAGGCGTGCAGGAAGCAAATTGCAGCGCTTTCAACATCTTGCGCCTTCAACTGGCGCTGAAGCCGAGTGAGTTCCGCAGCCGTCGGCCGCAGCGCGATCTCCCCATTCGCATCAACCCGCTCGGCGACCTCAAAGCACAACTCTCGTGGAATCAGCAGCCGCTTCGGCGGCGGCGTCAGATCGTAAAGCCGCGCCCGGTTCTGCCGCCCGATCTCCAATAGATCGGCGAACCCCCGCGTGGTCACGAAGGCCGTCCGCGCCCCCTTCCGCTCCAGCAGTGCATTGGTTGCCACCGTGGAGCCGTGAATCAGTTCCGCCCCCGGCACAAGCCCGGCCAGAATCACCTCGTCCGGCGCCGCCGGCCTCGATCGCATCTTGAACGAACTCAACTCCCGCCCGTCCCAAACCACGAAGTCCGTAAACGTGCCGCCCGAGTCGACGCCGATGCGCATGCGTCGTAATTATAAAGCTACTTCTCATCGCCGGGGACCGGAGGGTTTCCCTTGCCGGCGCGCTTCAACACTTCCTTGGCCTTCTTGATGCTGGCCCGTGCCGCGCGCTCGCGGAAGTAGTCCTCAGTCCGCAACGCTGACAACTTCTCCGCCACCGCCACGTTGATCAACTGATTCAGCGCGACACCCTCGCTTTTCGCCACACGGCGCGCTTCGTCCAGCAGCCCCGTCTGAAGTCTCAGTGCAACGTTGCTTCTTCTCATTTCCGCTTCTCCACCATCTCTCGCAAAGCTTCGCCGGGCCTCAAGGCGCGAACCCCAAATTCCAAGGCGGCCTCGCCCAGATGCTTCAGGTTAAAAGTCACCAGACGATCTGCCGTTCCGTTCACCGCCGTTTCAATCACCATCTCATCGGCGGCATCCTTGAGTCGCGGCCGCCATAGGAACGACAGCCTGACGGGCTCGATCACTGCTGCCAGAGCATCGAGCACGGTATTCACATCGGTCGCTGTGATGCCAGCCGCGGCCAGGTGCTCCTGCCGCGTCAGTACAGCCTCGTACTCGAGCATCAACGGAACCGAAACGAGCATAACGAACCGC
>CAYWST010000723.1:0-1571 GCA_964461075.1 uncultured Solibacteraceae bacterium
CCCAGAAAGTCGTCGAAGACTTCGAGGGCGGCACTGTCGGAGAGCAGACGTTGGAACGCCAGTACAAGATTCACCAACGCATGCTGGACTTCCAGCGCTCGCTGGAACGGCAGGATTTCTCCGAGGAACGGAAGGCGGAAATCGGCCGCGACATACAGCGCGCCTCCCCCGAAGCGCTGCAATTGGAGTCAGCCTCGCGGGAAAGTTACCAGGATCGGCTCCAGAAATTTATGAACGAAGGCTACCCGCCGGAGTATGAAGAACTGATCAAGAATTACTTCCGGTCGGTGAATGCCGAGAAACAGCCGCAGAAGTAGCCGGTGGATGATCTGAACAGACGCGCCTCAAATCCGGTCAGGCTCAAACGGCTGCTCAGTACCGGATTCGCGACCAGCCTTGCCGTATTCTCGGGATTCTTGTTTTCGGTAACGGCCCATGCGCAAAGCGGCATGGACAGCCAGCGGCTTAAGAATGCCGACATTCTGATCTATTCCGGCCGCTGTGCCGATGCCCTGGCGCAACTGCGGCCACTCTACAATGCATCCCCATTCAACGACAAGATCGCACTCAGCCTGAAGAATGCCTATATCTGCCTGAAAGACTACGATTCGGCCCGCGTCGTCCTGGAGCGACTGATCGCGCGGACGACCGATCCCGGCCAACAGATGAACTACCAGTTGGAGATGGCCGGTCTTTTCTTCCGGATGGGGGAGAAGGAGCGCGGGGAGAAGCTGATCCAGGAGACAGCCGCGCTGGAGCCGTTCAACTTGCAGTTCGGCGAACAGGCGGCGGATGTGTTTCTGATGCACGGCTATTACGCCGATGCGGTCAAGTTCTTACAGGAGCAGAGACAGAAGATCGGCGCGCCGGGCGCCTTTGCGCGCAAGCTGGCGCAGGTGTATGAAATCCTGCGCAACTATGGCGACGCGGCTCGCGAGTACTTTGCGGTTGTTCAGCGGGACACGGCCCAGGAGGTCGCGATTGCCGGCAAGATTTCTTCACTGATCAAGCTGGATGCTCAGGAAGAGTTCGACACCGGTCTGGAAAAGGCGCTTCGAGATATCGTGGCAGCCAACCCGCGCAGCAAGGAGGCGCAGCGGTTTTACGGGGATTACCTGGTTGCGCAAGGCGACATGACCGGCGCGTTCGAGCGGTTTCGGATGGTGGATTCGCTGGCTGCCGGTAAGGGGCGGTTCCTGCTGTATTTTGCCCGCGCCGCCCGAGAGAACGGCGTCCGGGATATGGTACGGGAGGCCTGCGCCGCTATTCAGGCGATCAGCGATTCGCCGTATCTGGTTCAATCGCAGTTCCTGTTGGCGGAGTCGCATATCGATGAGGGGCAGTATCGGGAGGCCGCCGCGATCTTTGATACGATCATTGTCTCCACGCCGAATGAGCGCGATCGTTCGGACGCCCTCTATTCGCTGGGCGCGGTGCAACTAAACGGCCTTCACGAACCGCGGACTGCCATCGCCACGCTGGAACGGCTCAATGAGCGCTACCCTCGTTCACCGCTGGCGGCGGCCGGGCGAGTGCTGATCGGCGACAGCTACCTGGCATTGGGGCAGGCG
>CAYWST010000724.1:0-1561 GCA_964461075.1 uncultured Solibacteraceae bacterium
GGCGTCGTGACCGCGAAACGGAACGCTACCGACAGAAAACCACCATAAATAGTCGTTCATTCATGACGGAGGGCGTTTTTATATCTGGGCACCTCGAAAAATCCCGCCCTCCGGCGATGATGGGATAGAATCCGGACAAGTTCAATGGGCTGGGATAGCGACGATGGGCCAGATGGGTTTCTTCGATATCGAGAAGCGGTACGCTGGTCTGGACGCCAAGAACGATCCGTTGGCGCAGATTGACGGGGTTGTTTCGTGGGAGCTTTTCCGACCCCGGCTGGAAGCGGCTTGGCGCAAGCCGTCGGAGGAGCGGAAGTCGAAGGCGGGGCGCAAGCCGTGGGATGCGGTGGTGATGTTCAAGGCCATCGTGCTTTGCGCGCTTTACAACTTGTCGGACGATCAGGTGGAGTTCCAGCTTCGCGACCGGCTTTCCTTCATTCGGTTCCTGGGGCTTGGGCTTGAGGACGCGGTTCCGGATGCCAAGACGGTGTGGCTGTACCGGGAGCAATTGGCGCAGGCCGGTCTTGTGGAGACGCTGTTCGACGAGTTCGACGGCTACCTGAAGGCGCGGGGTTGGTTGGCGATGGGCGGGCAGATCATCGATGCCTCGATCGTGCCGGTGCCGAAGCAGCGCAACGGGCGCGACGACAACGCGACGATCAAGGCGGGCGGGACGCCGGCGGACTGGGAGAAGCAACCGGCCAAGTGCGCCCAGAAGGACACGGAGGCCCGCTGGACCAAGAAGCACGGCAAGAGCCATTTCGGCTACAAGAACCATGTGAACGTGGACCGGCGGCACAAGCTGGTGAGGCGCTACCATGTGACGGACGCGGCGGTGCACGACAGCCAGGCGGTGAGCGCGATCCTGGATGGGGACAACACGTCCTCGGAGGTCTGGGCGGACAGTGCCTACCGCTCTGCCGAGATCGAGGCGAAGCTGAAGGAGAAGGGCCTGAAGAGCCGGATCCATCGCAAGGCGCACCGCAACCGACCGCTGAGCGAGCGGGAGAAGCAGGGCAACCGGACGCGCTCGAAGATACGGGCTCGGGTCGAGCATGTCTTCGGCGCCCAAAGCAACGACATGGGCGGGCCGCTGGTGCGGGCCATCGGGCTGGTGCGGGTGAAGGCCCGCGTCGGGCTCAAGAACCTGGCCTACAACATGCGCCGGTTGGTCCAGTTGGAGCGCATGGTGGCGGCACCGATATGAGGCCGATCCAGGGAGGAGTCCGCCCGAACTTGGAAAAACAGGCCCTCGCAGGGCGGAAAAACACCAGAAAGCCGGCGAAATAGGCCGACGAAGGGGCCGGAATGTTCCTCAGTGCCCATCCCACAAAGCCGAAGGCCCCATTATTCGAGGTGCCCTATAGCATTCCCTGGCGATCGGTGTAGGCGGAGACGAATCTTCATGCCCGGCTCGTGGCGCGGAACGGCGATCTTCGCCGGACTTCTGACGGTGGTGTCGTTCATTCAGGCCTGCTCGGTGCAGTTGCCTTCGGGCGATGCGCCGATGAAGATCCAGAGCCCGGCCGAGGGGTACGTGCTGGAACCCGGCAACCGGGTC
>CAYWST010000725.1:0-1545 GCA_964461075.1 uncultured Solibacteraceae bacterium
AGGCTGAGCTACGGCGGCTCAGGGGAGCCGCCCCACAGCTTGGAGCCGCCCCGCTTCGCTCTGAGCTATCCTCAGAATCATGCTGTTCACGGGCCTCGAACATACCGCCATTGCCTCTCCCAACCCCAAGGCGCTCGCCGATTGGTACGTCGCCAACCTCGGCTTCATCATCAACTATGAATACGATGGCAACTACTTCGTGAAAGCGCCCAACGGCGCCATGCTCGAAATCATTCCCAGCGCCGGTCCCGCCCCCGAGACCGCCATGAAGACCCCCGGCCTCCGCCACCTCGCCGTCATGGTCTCTGATTTCGACGCCGCCGCTCAGGAGATCAAAAAGAAAGGCATCCAACTCCTAGGCGACGAACTCAACATTAAAGGCAACCGGCTCCTGTTCTTTGCCGATTTGGACGGGAATATCCTCCATCTCATCGCTCGCCCGCAGCCATTGCCCTAAGGGGTTTCCGACCTGCTCAGCCAGAAGATCTTCACAGCTTTCGAGTCTCGAAACTTCCGCCTCATGTGGGCGGGCGCCTGCACCTCTTCGATCGGAACCTGGATGCAGAAGCTCGCCCAGAGCTGGCTGGTCCTCAAACTCTCCAATTCTCCATTTCTTCTCGGACTCGATTCCTTCCTCGGCGAAATCCCCATCTTCCTCCTCGCGCCCTTCGCCGGTGTCGTGGCCGACCGCTTCGAACGCCGCCGCGTCCTCATCATCTCCCAGATCGCCCAAATGTCCTGCGCCTTCCTCCTCGCCGTCCTGTTTGCCACCGGAACCGTCCAGGTCTGGGAGATACTCTGCCTGAGCTTCGTCGTCGGGATCGCCCAGGCCTTCGGGGCCCCCGCCTACCAATCCCTGCTTCCCTCCCTCGTCCCGCGCGAGCACCTCTCCAACGCCATCGCCATGAACTCCATCCAGTTCAACCTGGCGCGCGTCATCGGCCCCGTCCTTGGCGGCTGGGCTCTCACCCAGCTCGGCGCCGCGTGGTGCTTTGGCCTCAACGGATTCAGCTACGTCGCTGTCGTCATCTCCCTGCTGATCATCCATGTGCCCTTCACCGCCTCCACGCATGACCACACCGTCATGCAGAGCATGAAGCAGGGCTTCGACTTCATCCGCCGCCGCGCCGGCATGCTCCCCCTCATCTGGGTCGCCTTCGTCTGCACTTTCCTCGGTATCCCCATCATCGTCTTCCTCCCCGTCTTCGCCAAGGACGTCTACGGAGGCGACGAAAAGACTTACACGGTCCTCCTCGCCGTCGAAGCCGCCGGAGCCATCACGGGAGCCCTCCTGGTGGCCGCACGCGGCAAGCGCGCCGGTCTCGGCCGTGACGCCCTCGTCGGACTCATCCTCCTTGGCGTCTTCGAAGCCGCCTTCGCCTTCTCCCCAAGCGTGCTCTTCGCCGGCGTCTCCCTCTTTTTCGGCGGCATGGCGCTCATCGGCTGCTTCGCATTGCTCAGTTCCCTTGTCCAACTGATGGCCACCGACGAAATGCGCGGCCGCGTGATGAGCCTCTACAACATCGCCTTCCGCGGCGGCATGCC
>CAYWST010000726.1:0-1536 GCA_964461075.1 uncultured Solibacteraceae bacterium
CGATACGCTGCGCTTCGGCCCCATGAAGCCCGTCGGCCTCGACGACCCTCGCACCGGCCGCCGCCCCTGGGCCGTCGTGCAGCTTCGGCAGGAAGACCAGCGCGCCGGCAGCTACAACCTCGTCGGCTTCCAGAACTACATGAAGTTCCCCGAGCAGAAGCGCGTCTTCCGCATGATTCCCGGTCTCGCCCAAGCCGAGTTCCTCCGCTACGGACAGATCCACCGCAATACCTACATCAACGGCCCCGAACTGCTCACCGCCACTCTTCAGATGAAGTCCGACCCGCGCGTCTTCTTCGCCGGCCAGATCTCGGGCGTTGAAGGCTACGTCGAATCCATCGCCACCGGTCTTCTTGCCGGCCGTCACGCCGCCGAGTTCGCCCGCGGCGTCCAGCCGGCTCCATTCCCGCGACAGACCGCGCTCGGCAGCCTTGTCAATTACGTCTCAGCCGCCGACCCCAAACGCTATCAGCCCGCCAACATCGCTTTCGACTTGCTGCCTCCTCTCGAAGAAACCCTCCGCCGCAAATGGAAGCATGACCGCAAAGCCCGCCAGGCCGAGGTGTGCCGCCGCGCTCTCGCCGCACTCGAGGAGCGTCTCGCCGCCCATGCCTGATTCCGAACTCGCCTCCTGGATCGGCCACTGGCTCGCCTCCCTCCAGCGCGAAAACGCCTCCGCCCACACCATCCGCAACTACCGCGCCGATCTCGATCAGTTCCTCGCCTATTTCAGCCGCGGCGGGCAGACCCCGCCCAAGCCGGAAGAGTTCGATCAGTTGCTGCTGCGGGAATGGCTCTCCGATCTGCACCAGCAGGCGCTCTCCAAGCCGACCATCCGCCGGAAGCTCTCCGCCGTCCGCGGCCTGTTCGAGCATCTGATTCGCGAAGGCGCCGTCCGCATCAACCACGCCAAACTGCTGCTCACCCCCAAGATGCCCAGGCGCCTGCCCTCAGTCCCTACGGAGAGCCAGTGCAACAGCCTCATCGACGACATCGCTTCGGGCAAACTCGAACGGCCCATGCCCGAACGCGATCTCGCCCTCTTCGAGCTTCTGTATGGTTGCGGCCTCCGCATTAGCGAGCTTGTTGGTCTCAGAACAAGCGACCTCGAAGCCTCCGAAGGCTGGCTGCTCGTCATGGGCAAGAGAAAGAAGGAGCGCAGAGTTCCAGTACCCGCGAAAGCTCTCCAGGCGGTTGCCAGGTGGATGGAGGTCCGCCGCCCCGCCAGCGGCGAAACCGCCCTCTTCCTCAACCGCCACGGACGCCGCCTCTCCGATCGTGGCGCCCGGGGCATCCTCAAGCTCTATGCGATTGCATTGGCCGGAGATAGCAGCCTCCACCCGCACAGCCTGAGGCATGCCTATGCGACCCATCTCCTCAATGCCGGAGCCGATCTCCGCGCCATCCAGGAGCTTCTCGGCCACGCCTCTCTTTCCACCACCCAGAAGTACACCCAACTCTCGCTCACTGACCTGATGAGGGTCTACGACACGTCCCATCCCCGCGCCTGAGTCCCGCTGGAGGCCAAGACCTTAG
>CAYWST010000727.1:0-1536 GCA_964461075.1 uncultured Solibacteraceae bacterium
GTCATGGTGATGCCGAACTGGAAGAAGAACTTGCCGATCACGCCGGTCATGAACGCCACCGGCAGGAAGATCGCGACCACCGCGAGCGTCGCCGCCCGCGCGGCGAAAGTGATCTGGCGCGCGCCCCCGCGCGCCGTCGTCTTTCGGACTATTCCACGCCGGCGAAATGCGCCCGGCGATTCTTCTGATAACAGGCTTCGGTCGCTTCCGAGCAGGCCGGGCGCTCCTTGCCGTAGCTCACCGGCTTCAACCGGTCGGCTGGAACGCCGATCTGCGTGAGGAACTCCCGCGCGCTTGTGGCGCGGCGATCGCCCAGGCCCAGGTTGTACTCCGCGGAGCCGCGCTCGTCGCAGTGGCCTTCCACGGTGATCACCGCCGAGGGGAAGTCGTTCAGGATCGCCTTCATCGCGTCGGCGTTGCGCTGCAGCGTCGCGCGGGCGTCTTCGCGGATTTCGCTCTTGTCGTAGTCGAAGTAGATGTCCGCGATGTCCCGCGCCATCCGCTCGCTGAGTGACAGCTTCGCCTTCGGCGCGGGGGGTGGCGGCGGCGGCGGATTGGTCACCGCCACGGTCACGGCCGAAATCGCGTCCCCGCCAGGGCCTTTGGCCGTGAGCCTGTAGGTCGTGTTGGCGGTCGGCGAAACCTGCCGCGAACCGGTTGGCTGCACCGTGCCGATTCCGTTGTCGAGGGTCACCTCGGAGGCGTTGGACACGTTCCATTTGAGCGTCGACGATTCCCCCCGCACGATCGTCGAGGGTTCGGCGACGAAACTGTTGATGACCGCCGCCGGGCCGGCGCCCGGCTTTGGCGCGGTGGCCGTCGGGGTAGGCGGCGGCGGTGGGACCGTCGTCTTTTTCTTACAGCCTGCTGCTCCGAGCAGCAGCAGCAGCGTTCCGAGGGTGAAAAGCGCGAAATGACGTTTTTTCATGATTGGCGTTGGGCCTCCTGCGCGTTCGTTCTTACTTGGACGGGCAGTCCCACTTGGACTACTTGCTCCAAACCGGCATTGTATTGTTTCCCTGCGTCGTCAGTTGCTTCAACCCCTGGCCTGTCGCCAGCATCGTGTAGATGTGGAACCTGCCGCTGCGGTTTGAAGCGAAGACGAGGTGGCGGCCATCGGGCGCCCAGACCGGGTTTTCGTTGCGACCTGCCCCATAGGTCAACTGCACCGTCTCCCGTGATGCCACGTCCATCACGAAGATGTTCCAGTTGCCGGGTGCGAAGCCGCGCGTCCATTTGAAAGCGATATGCTGGCCGTCGGGATGCCATGACGGATTCGCCGCCTCGCCTTCGCCTGTCGTAAGGCGCTCGACGCCGGCCCCGTCGATATTCATTCTATAGATTTGCTGGGGTCCGCTCCGGCCTGACACGAATACCAGGTCGCTGCCCGTCTTCGGATTTACCTTCGGCTCGATTTCGATGGCCCGCGACTTCGACACCCGCTTCAGGTTCGATCCGCTCACGTCAGCCATGCAGATCTGCGTATCGCCGTTCAGCGAAGAGCCGAAGAAGAGCTTCGAACCGTCGGGGCTGAAG
>CAYWST010000728.1:0-1529 GCA_964461075.1 uncultured Solibacteraceae bacterium
TAACAGCCCGTGGTAGAAGTCCAACAAAGTACTTTGCGTCCCAAACATTGAGTGGCACAATTGTTTTATGGCGATGGGCAGACGGAAGCCGAAACAGCAGGGGCTGTGGCTGAGCGCGGAGGAGATCGTCAAGCCGGCGTCGCATCCCTTCTACGCCAAGCTGAACACGGTGCTGGACGAGCACAAGTTCGACCGCAAGGTCGAGCATCTGTGCCGGCGGTTCTACCGGCCGGTGATGGGGCGGCCGAGTTTGGCGCCGGGCGTGTATTTCCGGCTTCTGTTGATCGGCTATTGCGAAGGGATCGACAGCGAGCGAGGCATCGCCTGGCGGGTGGCCGATTCGCTGTCGTTGCGGGAGTTCCTTGGTTTTGGGGTGACCGAGCAGACGCCGGACCACTCGACGATTTCGCGCACCAGGCGGCTGTATACGCTGGAGGCGCACAAAGCGGTGTTTCAGTGGTGCGTGCGGGTGTTGGCGTCGGCCGGCCTGCTGGATGCGCAGACGGTGGCCATCGACGCGACCACGCTGGAAGCCAACGCGGCGATGCGGTCGATCCGGCGGCGGGACGACGGGCGCAAGTATGAGGAGTATCTGAAGGGGTTGGCCGAAGCCGAGGGCATCGAGAACCCGACGCGGGAGCAGTTGGCGCGGCTGGACCGCAAGCGGAAGAAGAAGGCCAGCAACAAGGAGTGGACGAGCCCGAGCGATCCGGATGCGCGCATCGCGAAGATGAAGGACGGCCGCACGCATCTGGCGCACAAGGCGGAACACGCGGTGGATCTGGCCAGCGGCGCGGTGGTGGCGGTGACGCTGCAGGCTGCCGATCAGGGTGACACGACGACGGTGCATGAGACGCTGGCCGAAGCCCAGGACAATGCGCGGCTGGTGAATGAGCGAGGGGTGGAAGAGGTCGTGGCCGACAAGGGCTACCACAGTGGCGCGGCGCTGGTGAAGCTGCATCAGGGGTCGGTGAGAACCTACATTCCGGAACCGGAGCGAGGGCGGCGGAAATGGCAGGGCCGGGAGACGGAGCAGACGCGGGTGTACGCCAACCGTCAGCGGGTGCGAGGGCGGCGAGGGAAGGAATTGCAGAAGGCGCGGTCGGAACTGGTGGAACGCAGCTTCGCGCACATGTACGAAACGGGCGGGATGCGGCGAACCCACCTGAGAAAGACGAACAACATTCTGAAGCGGCTGCTGATTCACGCGGTGGGCTTCAACCTTGCGCTGATGATCCGGAAGGCGCACGGAATCGGAAAGCCGAGGACCCTCCAGGGGGTCCAGGATCGCCTTTTGTTCGTCCAAATCCTGCTTCTGGCAATCTGCGCGGCAGAGTGGGAGGCCATTGGCCGGCCGGAGGAGAGATAGTTTTCGGGTCAGCAAGGCAGGATAACGGCCGGAGCCAAGATTTCAACCCTGACGCGCTGTCTCGGCGAAAGGGGCACTTCTACCACGGGCTGTTAAGGTGAATCACTAGAAGAGTAGTTTTGAGATTGGAGGTTCCGCAAGTCCTACAGGAATGAAGAGA
>CAYWST010000729.1:0-1509 GCA_964461075.1 uncultured Solibacteraceae bacterium
TCATTCAGGACTGCTGCGCGACGATCGGGCGGGAAGTCGACTCGGTGAAGAACCTGGTGAACGAGTTCGCGCAATTCGCCCGCTTCCCCGCGGCGCAGCCGGTGCCGGAAGACCTCAATGAACAGGTGGAGCTTGCACTGAAGGTTTTTCAAGGGCGGCTGGACGGCGTCAGCATCCAACGCCATTTCGCGCCATCGCTGCCGAAAGTGGCGCTGGACCGGGAGCAGTTCCAGCGGGTGATCGTGAACCTGGTGGACAACGCCGCCGAGGCGATGCGCGATTCGCCAATTCGCGAGATTCTGATCGAGACTTCGCTGGTCAACCCGGAAACGGTTGAGCTGGTGGTTGCCGACACGGGCTGCGGGATTTCGACCGAAGACCGGGAGAAGCTGTTTCTGCCCTACTTTTCGACCAAGCAGCGCGGGACGGGGCTGGGGCTTGCCATCGTCAGTCACATTCTTGCGGAGCACAACGCGCAGATCCGGGTAGAGGACAACGCGCCGAAGGGAGCGCGGTTTATCATCGAAATGCCGGTCCATCCCGGCCAGGCGGAGGCGGAACCCGAGCCTGCCGGGGCGCCCGCGCAGGACGCTTGATGAAACAGGCAAGAGTACTCATCGTCGACGACGAACCTGGCATCCGGGACTCGCTGGCCGGAATCCTGGAGGACGAGGGGTATTCAACGCTTTCGGCTCCGACGGGGGAGGAGGCGATCGAACTGCTCCGCGCCCAGCCGGCCGAAGCGATTCTACTCGATGTCTGGCTGCCGGGCATGGATGGGCTGGCGGTGCTCGAACAGATCCAGGCGACCTGTGCGGCGTACTGCCCAGCGGTAATCATGATCAGCGGACACGCCTCCATCGAGAGCGCCGTCCGGGCGACGAAGCTGGGCGCTTTCGATTTTCTGGAAAAGCCTCTTTCGCTTGAAAGGGTGCTGCTGGTTTTGAAGAACGCTTTAGAGCAGCGTCATCTCCGGCTTGAGCTTCGCGCGCGGCAGGACGAGGACCAGAACCGGTACCGCATTCTGGGCGACAGTGTTCCGATGAAGGCGCTGCGGCAGCAGATCGCGTTGATGGCGCCCACCAACGGGCGCGTGCTCATCTACGGCGAAAGCGGGACAGGCAAGGAGATCATCGCGCGCACCATTCACGCGATGTCCGCCCGATCAAGCGGCCCTTTCGTGGAACTGAATTGCGCCGCCATTCCCGAGGAGCAGATCGAGACGGAACTCTTCGGAGAACGCCGCCATTCGGCCGCCCCCGAGATTCGGCAAGGTAAGTTCGAGAAGGCCGACGGCGGGACGCTGTTTCTCGACGAAGTGGGAGACATGAGCCTGAAAACGCAGGCGAAGGTTCTCCGGGTGCTGGACGAACAGCGGATTGAACCTGTGGGCGCGAGCCAGTCCGTCCAGGTGGACGTGCGCGTGATCGCATCTACCAACAAGAACCTGGACGAGGAGATCGAGCGCGGGAACTTCCGCGAGGACCTGTTCTACCGATTGAACGTGAT
>CAYWST010000730.1:0-1501 GCA_964461075.1 uncultured Solibacteraceae bacterium
GAGCAGAGTGTGGAACCGGCTGTAGCGGCCGAACACCCGCCACTTCTCGTTGATCTGCCAGTCGCCGCGGAAGATCCGCTCGCGACGCGGGTAGGTGTCGGAGAACTGAGACTGGTAGTTGAACGAAGGATCGGTTCCGGCTGCATTCGGCAACGGGTAGAAGTTCAGGATCTTCACGCCGTCGGGGTTGAGCCGGTTGGCCGGGATGGTCATGTTCGGGAAAGGCGCTCCCCCATTCTGCGGGTCGGTGATCCGAACCGGCGAGCCGCCGCCTTCGCGGGATTGCGAGAAGTTGCCTTGCCGCTCCAGTTGCGTGGGCACCGTGACGTTCCGCAGCCCTTGGGGAACGAGTTGGTTCTGCCATTCCCAGCCAATGAAGAAGAACAGCTTGTTCTTGTCCTTATTGAACTTTCCCGGGATATAGACCGGCCCGCCGACGTTGAATCCAGCGTAGTTGTACCGGTAAAACTGCCTCGGCCGTCCTTCAATGTTGTTGCGCCAGGTGTTGGCGTTCAGCCCTTCGTGGCGGTGGAAAAGATAGCCCGTCCCGTGGAAGTCCTGCGTGCCGGACTTGGTAACCACCTGAATCTGCGCTCCCGAAGATCGGCCGAATTCGGCCGGCTGCGAGTTTGTCGTCACCTTGAACTCGGCGATCATGTCGATGTTCGTCGACGCCAGAACGCCGCCGTTGGAGCCGGTGTCGACGTTCGTCACGCCATCCAGCAGCAGGTTATTCTGGTTGCCGCGATTGCCGTTGGCCTGAATGCCGCCGAGTCCGCCCGTATAGACGACACCCGGAATCGTGCGAGCCAGATCGAGAAAGTTCCGTCCGGTCATCGCCAGGTCCAGGACCTGCCGCGAAGTGAGAATGCCTGCGCGATCGGCGCCCTGCGTCGTCACCATCGCCGCCGTGGCCTCGACCGTGACCACCTCACTGAGGCTGCCGACGGCCATCACCATGTCGCCGAGAGTCACACGGTCGCTGGCGAACACCTTCACTTCTTTCTGTTCGTACTTCTTGAAACCGGGCGCCTCAATATTGATCGTGTATGTGCCCGGCTGCACCGGCGTGAAGACAAACACGCCGTCGGCGCCGGAGTTCACCGTGCGGCTCGAACCCTGCGCCGCGTCGATGAGCGTGACCTTTGCGTTCGCGATCACCGCTTGTTGTGAGTCCTTCACCACGCCCGTGATCGACCCCGAAATCTGTTGAGCATGGGCGATTGTAGTCTGTATCAGCACGGCGAGTCCGCAAAAAAGCATACGCCGCGCCGCAGCGCGAAAATTCAGCATGGATGTCACCCCAAAAGATCGTTACGAAGCCGGCCCGTTACAAACGTGTCAAGAGCCGTGCTTGAAAAGATCTGTATAAAACTTTCTGACTAGTGTCAACCGGTTACTCCGCCGCCCTGTTGTCGAATCATCGGCTTCACTGGGAGCCGTGGGGCGAAACCGGCGCCTGCCACAATTTCGCCCCGGCGGACGCTGCTACCATACGAGC